>JANRIM010000086.1:0-57085 GCA_033764865.1 Hyphomonadaceae bacterium | reverse complement strand
GGTGACAACGATTTGCTCGTCGGCCTCGAAATTGGCGTCGGGCGTAGCCTCGATGGCCAAAAGGGCAACGGTTTGCCCCTGGGCGAAGACGACCTGACGGTTGGCGAAGCCGCCGACCAGATCGTCGGCGCTGGCCGGGTTGGTCCCGATGCCGCCTACCGACGCGGTGACGGTGGCTGGGCCGAGGTCGGAAGCGGCGTCCCGGGTGATGCGGAAGACGAGGTTTCCGCCGGCGCCGGGCGGTGTGCCTTCGTTGACGACGAACGACTCTTCCATCAGCGCCAAGCTGAACACCGGCGGCGGGGGCGGCGGTGCGTCGTCGTTGAGGATCTGCGCCACGACGCCTGCGGGGTTCACCGTGCCGAGCGTCGTGCCGACGAGGGTTACGGAGAACGTTTCGTTGGCCTCGAACGTGGCGTCCTGGGTGGCCGAGAGTATCAAAAAGGCATCGGCCTGGCCGTCTGCGAAGACAACTTGGCGGTTGGCGAACCCACCCACGATATCGTCGGCCGCAGCAGAGTTCGGGCCGGCGCCTGCGACGGCCAAAGTCACAGTGGCCGCACCAAGGTCGCTTCCCAAATCACGCCGGATGAGGAAGCCGATGATGCCGCCTTCATTGACGCCGTCCACCTCGGCGAGCGACAACGTGAACACCGGCGGTGGGGGCGGCGGGTCCTCGCTCACGACGCTGACGAGGATGGCGGTGGGATCGGCGGTTCCCAGCGTCGTCGAGGCGATGCGGACCTCGAACTGCTCCACCGGCTCGAAGAGCGCGTCGTCGGCCACCGTGATGGTGATGACCCTGCGCGTTTCACCGGCGGCGAACTGGACCGTGCGATTGGCGAAACCGCCCACGACGTCCGCGGCCGACGCCGGATCGCCGCTCACGCCCACGAGGGTCAGCACCACGGTTGCGGCGTCGAGCGCACTTGTAGCCGAGCGCGACACTTCGATTTCGAAAGTGCGTCCGGCAGCCGGCCCGTCCTCTTCTACCTGCAACCGGGTGTCAGGGCTGGCGGGCGCGCGCAGGGCGAACACCGGCGGAGGCGGGGTGAGAAGAGATAGTGCAGGCACGTCGCCATCGGCGAAACGGAAGATCTCCACCTGGAAGACGCGGTCGACGCCGTCGTTCACGGTGGTTGTCGTGTTGCGCGCGTGCGTGATCTGGAAGCCGGGAATGCCGGTGGAATCCGTGATCGCGACGATATCGTAATCCGCGCGATTGCCGGCATATTGCGCGATGTCCGTATCGGCGAGGCCGACGCGGTCGAACGTCGCAAAGGTGTCGCCGTAGATCAGGTCATTGCCCCGACCGCCAATAAGGAGGTCGTCATCGGTTCGGGTGGGTGAATTGGCGAGCGCGAAGCTGTCGCGGCCGCCCAATAGCGTGTCGTCGCCGTCGCCCCCTTCGAGGCGGTCGTTTCCGTTGCCGCCGACGAGAAGGTTCGTTCCACCACGGCCGACAAGCAGGTCGTTCCCACCCAAACCTCGAAGTTCCGGAATCGATGCGCCAAAGGGGACGGTGTTGTCCGCGGCCCGCAGCGCGTCGTTTCCGAGTGGTGCGCCCCAGATGCTTTCGACATTGCGAACGCGGTCCAGCTCAACTTGGCCGTTGCTATAGGTGATGCTGGCCGTGGCGAAGCCCTGTGGGTCGGTAACGCCCAGATCAATCGTAACGCCAGTCGAATTCAGGACCGGCTCAAGATTGATACTCGCGTAGGAGATGATGTCGCCATCTGTCGCGGACAGACCGCCTTCGCCCAGGTCGATGGTGTCGTTACCGCCTTTGGCGAACACGAAAGCCGTGCCGCCCGTGATGGTGATGGTGTCGCCTCCACTCGCGATGGAATCGATCACCAAGATGCCCGAGACGGACACTGCGTCGGCGCCGGAGATGGTGATCGTGTTGGCGCCCACACCCGGATCGATATCGATGCGCCGGCCGACGCTGTTCGCATAATCACCGCTGATGGTGATCACGTCGTCGGCGTCGCCAAACTGGAAGGCTTCCACGTCCCGAACCGAGATCGAGGCGTTTCGGCCACCCCCAGTGGCGGAGGCCGACCAGAATCCGTTCGCATCCGGACCGCTCAAAAGGGTGAACGTCGTGGCAGCGCCCGCTGGCGAGATCAGCTCAAGCTCATCCGGATCGAGTGGCCCGTTGGCGCCGCCGCTGATCGTAACACTGCCGACGAAATCGCGGATGGTGAACAGGTCTTGTCCATCGCCGCCGCCCAGTGCGTACGATCCGCCGCCGGAGACGATGAAGGTGTCGCCCTCCGATCCGCCGCCGCCATCGACGATAAGGCGGCGCGTCGGAGATGGATCGCTGAGTTCGAAGACGTCTCTATTCGTCGTGCCGATGATGGTGGAGACGTTGGCTTCGTCGACGCCCGTTCCACTGGCGATCGATGGGAAACCCAAAAACAGGCCGTTCGCGCCGCTCACGTTGAGCCCGCCGCCCTCGCCATCAATGGCGACGATGATGAAGCTCGCGGTGGTGTTGCCCGCAGGCGTGCCGTCCCCGTCGAAGTCGAAGCGCAGACCGTTCGGCCCACTGGAGAGGTCCAGCACGCCGGGCGGCGGCGGCAGCGGCGCAGCCTGGAACGCCTGCAATTCGATGTCCGCGGACGTGACGCCGGAGCGGACGCTGTCTAGATTGGTCCAGGCCACCGCGAAGTCGCCGTTCGGCTGCATCGCGACCGACGGCTGCACCTGGTCGCCAAGGCCGCTCGCATTGGCGAAAAACGTGGCGCCGATGGTGTTGCCGCTTTGGTCGAAGCGCTGCGCCTGGATGCCGAAGCCGTCGCCGTCGAGGCCCGTATTCGGCGTCGTCCATGCAACGACAAATTCTCCCGATGCCGCAACGTCGAGCGAGGCGAGGTTTTGCGAGCCGCCCCCCCCCTGGAACGTGGCGATCAGTTGCACGAGGGTTCCAGTCGTCGGGTCGACGACGGCGACATTGACCAGATTGTCTACCCAGACGACGGCGAAGTTTCCGTTCGGCAGCGCCTTCACGATCGGGCGCACGGTGTTCGCGATGTCGATAGCGGTTGTCGAAAAACCACCGATCCGGATCTCGGCGTTGGCGACCGCGCCAGCCGCATCGATCACGCGCGCATAGATGGAGAAGTCGAAGACCCCGTTGGCCGGATCGAAGTCTTCGCGGACGTAAGCCACGACCGCATCGCCGGTGGCGAGCGTGTTGACGGAGGCAGCGCCGAAGCCTGTGCTGATCGACCCGTTGACCGCGGCCGTGGTCACCGACTCTGCGCCGAACGTGGTCGTGACGCGCGCAAGCGACACCTGCTCGGTCGAATTGGTGACGTCGTCTTCCGAGTACGCGACCAGCAGGCCCGCCGTCGACTCCGACAATCCGATGGCAGGGGTGACAGTGTTGCTCGTGACGAGGATAGTGCTGCTGTCGGGAACGCCGTCGGTTCGGAACGCCTGGACGAGCAGTCCGGACGTCGTATTCTGCGTCCAGGCGATTGCGAATCCACCGGTGCTGATCGCCGTCACCGCCGGGCCTTGGCCCGAGGCGTCGATCGTGGCGAGCGTCAGTTCCGCCCCCGTGGGGACCCCGGCGGCGTCGAAAATCCGGCCCTTGATCTCGCCCGTGTCCATGTCGCGCCAGACGACGAGATAGCCGCCGTTCGCCAGCCACACGACCTGCGGCGCAAACTGCGCGCCGTCCGTGTTGACGTTGACGTTGGTTTCGCCCTGACCCGTAAACGACATGCCCTCGGCCCTTTCGTTGTCCCAAGCTCAGAGCGAGGCGCATTCGCTTCGGCCCAAGATGGCCGGCTGGAGAATTACTCGCCTGTAAGTAGAAATCAGTCGGTGCGAAACGCGCTCCCATTCCGCTCGCGACAGCGGAAAAAGATGGCCAGCCTCACCGGCTCCAGACTTTGCGCTTCACTTCTTTGTGTGCGTGTCATGATGATTTTGCCCGTTCGTTAGGCTGCCTCAGATCTGATGCCGTGTCTGTCGCTGGATCGGGGACAAACGGTTGAAGCTTGGCGTTTTGTTGCGCATGGTCCGAAGGCCAGACGGTTAGGGGACGCGGCCTCGCATGAGAACATCCGTCCAGAAAGCGGACCCTAAGGGTTACCGCCGGACGATCGCGCGCATCCGCGCGATTTCGACCGCGCGCATCAGCGCTCCACTGATGGTGGGCGAAATGATTGTTGCGCTGGGCATGGCGCTGAAGACCAACAGCCACCCAGCGGTCTACGTCCTGCCCACGCCGGATACGCCTGCCCACGATTTCGTCGTGTGGCGCGGTACGGAGACGATGACGGAGGAATTGCGGATGGCGCTGGAGGCCAATTTCTGGCCAGGGCCGGCCAGCGTGCCGCGCCCCCACGACGTCTTTCGCGCTGACACCACACAACGCATCGTCGCTGCGACACTTTGGGGCGAGGGCGTGGCGGACGCCGAGCGCTGGGAAGCACTGTGGCGTGAGCGACTGGTAAAGCATGGGCTTTATGCCGTTTTCGTCGCTCAATCTGGAACAATGTGCGTCGCTCTCATGTCGCGCGGCCCCAATGACCCGCCGTTCAGCGCGGCCGATATCGCCCTGGTGCGCGCCTGTGCGCCGATCATCGAAGAGGCGATTGATCGACCACAAGACGAGGACATCGGTCTGACCGACTGCGACAGCGTCTGCTACCTGCGCCTCGGTCCGGATCAGTCGATCTCCGCAATGAGTTGGCGCAGCATGGAGATCCTCCGCCAGCTTGGTGGCGGTCGACGCGACGGAATCGCGTGGGCGCGCACATGTATCGAGCAGGCCGTCGTCCGCGTTGCGCGCGATTCAACGCTGTCGGATCAAGAGCGCGAACGGTTGACGCTCGCCGGCGGCGTCCTTGAACGTCCGATGCGCCAGGCACTCCTGGATTTGTCCACCGTCGGGCCGGAGTACCATGCGCAATTGATGCAACCGCTGACTGTGGAGACCAACCCTTTCGGCCGTTTTGCACTCGCGCTCGTCGCGCTGGCTGACACGAGCGGCAGGGTCGAGTGGCTCGTTACGCTGCGACGCTATGTCCCGATCGGCCTCTTGGCGCTGCGCGGCGCACTTGAGGTGGGCGCCGCCGCGCGCGAGCTGGAGCTTTTGGCGCACCTTGACTACACGTCTTCTATTGAAGCGGCGGCGCTACGAATTGCCGTCAGCCCGGCGACAGCGCGCACGCTGATGGATCGTCTTGCAGAGCGTGTCGGCGCATCGGGCGCCTGGGTGACGTGGGAAAAGCTGCGCGACATCGGACGTCATGTGGTCCGGTAAGCCGGTGGGAATGCGCCATTCTACGCTGAGCTCTCATTTGGCCGACGCAGCACTGAGGCCGCGTCCGACTCCAAGGCTCTTGGCTTCCAAATGATGGCCTGAAGGGCTGTCTGCGTCGAGAGCTGAAACATTGTTCGGGCTGTTAGTTTGGCGGACCTGGGTCAAACGATTCCGTTTGCTCAAATGTCTGTTGTGCTGTTCAGCGCGCAAATGTCGGCAATTGTGACGTGCTCCCCTGATTGTTACCATTCGGAGGTAGAGTCTGGCTCCTTCATGATGTGTGTTTGATGGGTTGGCAACGTGTCTGGGGGCATGCCCCCAGACACGTTGGCCGGCGATCTCGGCAGGGGTCTTCCCGCCCAGTTTCGAGTGTGGCCTGACCGTATTGTAATCGTGCCGCCAGGCGGCCAGCACGAACCGGGCATTGGCCAGCGAGGTGAACAGCGTCTCGTTGAGGCATTCGTCGCGCAGACGACCATTGAAGCTCTCCACGAAGCCGTTCTGCATCGGCTTGCCGGGCGCGATGTAGTGCCACTCGACCCGCCGCTCCTGCGACCAGCGCAGGATGGCCGACGAGGTCAGCTCCCGCGCGTGCCCATCAGACTGGTCAGTTCCGGGGCCACCCGTGCACCCGACAGCGATGTATCGGCTACCAGCGCCAGGCACTCCCCCGTGTAGTCATCGACCACGCACAGGATGCGGAACCGCCGACCGCAGATCAGGCTGTCAGAGACGAAGTCGAGCGACCAACGCTGGTTCGGACCATCCGGCAGCACCATCGGTCTGCGCGTGCCCAATGTCCGTTTCCGGCAGCCACGGCGACGGACCCGCAGACCCTCCTCACGGTAGATGCGCAGCAGCTTCTTGTGGTTGGGTGCAATGCCCTCCCGCGCCAGCAGGTAGCCCAGGCGGCGATAGCCGAACCGGCGGCGTTCCGCCTCCAGCTCACGCAACCGCTGCCGCAGCGCCCCGTCATCTGGCCTGGTCGGCTCGTAACGGATCACTCTGCGGCTCACACCAACCAGTGCACACGCCCGACGCTCGCTCACCCCGTGATGCTCCCGGGCATGGGCGACGGCTTCCCGCTTAGCGTCGGGCGTTACCATTTTTTTGATGCCAGATCCTTCAACACCGCGTTGTCCAGCATCGCTTCGGCCAGCAGCTTCTTGAGCCGCGAGTTCTCCTCCTCGAGCGACCGCAGCCGCCGGGCCTCAGACACATCCAGACCGCCGAACTTCGCCTTCCACTTGTAGAACGTCGCCGAGCTGATCCCGTGACGGCGGCAGACCTCCGCCGTAGCCATCCCAGCCTCCTGCTCCTTCAAGATCACAATGATCTGCTCTTCGTTGAACCTGCATCGCTTCATATCGTCCGACTCCTTGCGTCAGACTCTACCAAAAAGCGGTCACATTTCAGGGGAGCACGTCAGCGGCGCAACAGGATCGCCCAACAACGAACGATATCTGGTATTAGGGCCGGTGTTAGGGCTTCCTGCGTTCGGAGCCCAGAAAACACAGTTAAATCACAGCGCTAGTGCGGCAATCTGGCGGAGAGGGAGGGATTCGAACCCTCGATACCCTTGCGAGTATTTCAGTTTTCGAGACTGACGCCTTCAGCCACTCGGCCACCTCTCCGTGTCCATTGCCCGGCGTGGCCGTCCGGGAAGCGGGGGACATAGGGCGCCGGGTGGGGCCGGTGCAAGAGGCGTGAGGTCCCGTCGCGTCCGTGACGACCGGTCCACGGCGTTCCGCTTCCTTCCGGGCGACCAGCGCCATGGGCGCACTGGGACAGCTGAATTCGCCGCGGTGGTTTACGCTGGCCGCACCGCGCACTAGCTATCGGGGGCGTCTGGACCGGCCGATGCCAGGGCGCGCACGCCGCGGCGGCAAGGGGCATTCATGGACTCCACAATCCTGTTGCAGGCGTTCGTGTTCCTGCTGGCGGCCATCGTGGCGGTTCCGATCGCCAAGCGGCTCGGACTGGGCTCGGTGCTGGGTTATCTGGTGGCCGGCGCGGTAATCGGCCCCTTCGGCCTCCAGCTGTTCGGCGATCCTGAAAGCGCCATGCACGCCGCCGAGTTCGGCGTGATCATCATGCTGTTTCTGATTGGCCTGGAACTGGAGCCCAGCCTTCTGTGGCGGATGCGGACGGCCATCGTCGGCATGGGCGGCGCCCAGGTGGCGCTGACGGGCCTCGCCATCGGGGGCGTGGCGCTCGCCTTCGGGCTCGACTGGCGCACCGCGCTGGCGGTCGGCTTCATCCTTGCGCTGTCCTCCACCGCGATCGTGATGCAGTCCCTGCGCGAGCGCGGGATACAGGAGACCGCCGCCGGACGGGGGGCCTTCTCGGTCCTGCTGTTCCAGGACATCGCCATCATTCCCATGCTGGCGCTGTTTCCGCTGCTCGCCGTGGGCGGGGCCGGCGCAGCGGCGCCGGAACAGCACGGCCTGCTGGCCGGGGCTCCGCCGTGGGCGCAGACGCTGGCCACCATCGGCGCGATTGGGGCGGTGGTGCTGGCGGGCCGGTTCGTGATGCGCCCGGTGTTCCGCATCGTGGCGCGCACCCGCCTGCAGGAGCTGTTCACGGCGACGGCGCTGCTCATCGTAGTGGGCGTGACGCTGCTGATGGAGACGGTGTCGCTCTCGCCGGCGCTGGGCGCCTTCATCGCGGGCGTGGTGTTGGCGGACAGCGAATTCCGCCACGAAATCCAGAGCGACATCGAGCCCTTCCGCGGCTTGTTGCTGGGGCTCTTTTTCGTCTCCGTGGGCGCGTCGATCGACTTCGCGCTCGTCCTTCGCGAGCCAGTTCTGATCATCGGCCTGGCGGCCCTGCTGATCGTCCTCAAGGCGGGGGTGATGTTTGCGCTGGCGCGGCTGTTCAGGAAGAGCCGTGCGGACGCCACGCTGATCGGGCTCAGTCTCGCGCAGGGTGGGGAGTTCGCGTTCGTCCTGTTCGCCTTCGCGCAGGGCGTCGGGGTTGTGAGCGCGGAGATCGCGGATCCGTTGATCGCGGTCGTGGCGCTGTCGATGGCGGTGACGCCGCTGCTGTTCATCCTCGGCGAAAGGCTCTCCGGCATCTTCATCACGCCGGCCGGCGAGCAGCGCCCCGAGGAGGTGGAATCCAACAGCCCGCACGTGATCATCGCCGGCTATGGCCGCGTCGGGCAGACGGTGGGCCGCCTGCTGGAGGCCAATGGCTTTCGCACCAGCGTCCTCGATCACGACGCCGAGCAGGTCGACGCGCTGCGCGCCTTCGGACGCAAGGTGAACTACGGCGACGCCACGCGCGTGGACCTGCTGCGCGCGGCGGGGGCCGAAGAAGCCAGCGTGCTGGTGATCGCCATCGACGACAAGGCCCGCACGCTGGAGATGATCGACACGGCGCGAAGGCACTTCCCGCACCTGAAGCTGATCGCGCGCGCCTTCGACCGCCGTCACGCCTACGAGCTGATGCAGCGCAACGTCGATGCGCTGGAGCGGGAGACATTCGAATCGAGCATACGGTTGGGGGTCAAGACGCTCGGCCTGCTGGGGCAGAGCAGTTTCCGCGCGGAGCGCGCGGGTCGCGTGTTCCGCAGTTACGACGAGAAGTTGCTGGCCGAGATGTCCAAGCTCTGGGGCGGGGACTTCGCGGCCTTCCAGAAGGCGGTGCGGGATCGTTCGGCGCTGTTTGAGGAATTGATGCGCGTCGACATCGCCGCGATGGAGGCGGAGGTGGGCGAGCGGGAGGAGGCGGTGGAGGAGTACGTGCGCGAGGCGCGTGAAGCCAACGCCGAACAGGAGGGGCGCATCTTCCCCTGACCGATCTGGGTTGGCGCGGGGCTCAGCCCCGGCCGTGGATCAGGCGCAGTCCGAAGACCAGCCCCGCCCCGCGGACGATCGCCGTAACCAGAAGCGCGGTGAACAGGCCCGCACCGGCAGCCGCCGCATCCGCGACCAGGAACGCCGCCGCGCCGATCAGGGCGGCGGTCACGTACAGCTCACCGGAGAACACGAGCGGGGCGCGGTTGGCGATGACGTCGCGCACGATGCCCCCGCCGCAGGCCCCGATGGCGGTGAGGACGACGGCCACTCCGGGCCCGAGATCGAGGGTCGTCAGCCGCTCCATGCCCGACGCGGTGAAGACCGCAAGGCCCGCCGCATCCGCCCAGTCCAGCAACCGTAGGGGTGGGCGCGCCACCCGCAGGGCCAGGAACGACGCCGTCCCCGCGCCCGCCGCGATCCAGAGCGGCGCAGGGTCCGCAACCCAGCGCACCGGCGCATGCCCGATGAGCAGGTCGACGATCGTGCCCCCGCCAAGGCCCGCCGCCACGGAGAGGAAGAGCGCTCCCACGATGTCGAAGCGTTCCTGATCCGCCGCGAGGGCGCCGCTGGCGGCGAACACCGCCGTGCCGATCAGGGAAAAAAGCGCGAGGTCCACCACGGCCCGCGTTACTGCTGGGGCTGCTGCTGGTCGCCCGGCCGCGACGGTGGCGGGGCCGGCTGGTGCTCGCGCGGAGGCGGCGAGCGGGGTGGCGGCGGGGGCGGGGTGGTCATGGGCTAGTCATGCCGACGCAGCCGGACAAAGGCCAGCTGCAGGTCGGCTCCGTGCGCCCCCTCGACAGCGGGCCCGCCATCTGGTGGCCTTGCGCCATGGTGGATGATCTTCCCAGCGCCGGGCGACTCGAGGGCCGCGTACACGTTCTGCCGGTCCGCATTTACTATGAGGACACCGATTTTTCCGGCGTCGTCTACCACGCCAACTACCTGCGTTACTTCGAGCGGGGACGGTCGGACTTTCTCCGTCTGGCCGGCGTCGCCCATGCAGACCTGCTGGCGGGGGATCCGCCGCTCGCGTTCGCCATCAACCGGATCGGGCTAGAGTTCATCCGCGCCGCCCGCATCGACGACGCTCTGGTGGTGGCCACGACTTACGACCACATCAAGGGGCCCCGCCTCCTCATATCGCAGGCGATCCGCCGTGCGGGCCTTCCGGTGGCCACGGCTGCGGTGGAGGCGTGCTGCATCGGGCTCGACGGTCGGCCGCGCCGCCCCCCGGCCCTGCTCTTGCAACGGCTGAAACCATTTCTAGAACCCTCTGAAGGGTAAACGCAGGGCGGACGGGGCGCTGGGGTCCTTTTTCCGCCCAAGTCATGGGGCCTAAGCCCCGGGCGCGACACGCCCCCGGGGTGGCGATTGAGCGGGAGTGCGTATGGAACCGGTTGGTCAGAACCTGTCGATGCTGACCCTGATTCTTCAGGCAGACCCCGCCGTGAAGGCCGTGATGGTCATGCTGGCGATCGCGTCGCTGTGGTCATGGTCCATCGCCATCGACAAATGGCTGCTGTTCGCCGACATCGAAACCCGCACCAAGGAATTCGAGAAAAAGTTCTGGTCTGGCCGGGGCGTGGACGACATCGACGACCGCGCCAGCGAGAAAGCCGGGGGCGCGATGGCGCGTGTGTTCGCCGTCGGGGCCCGGGAGTGGCGCGAGGCTGAGCGGTCGATGACCAACATGAGCCAGGTGCAGCTGGCGCAGGACAGGGTCGACCGGCTGATGTCGGCCGCCGCCCAGCGGGAGCTTGCGCGCGCCGGCAAAGGCCTTGGCGCACTGGCCACCATCGGATCGGCGGCCCCGTTCATCGGCCTGTTCGGCACGGTCTGGGGCATCATGAACAGCTTCACCGCCATCGCGGCGAACCAGCAGACCAACCTGGCTGTCGTCGCCCCCGGTATCGCCGAGGCGCTGTTCGCCACCGCTCTGGGTTTGTTCGCCGCCATCCCCGCGGTGGTGTTCTACAACAAGTTCGCCGGCGACCTCGATCGACTCGCGGACACGCTGGAAAGCTTCTCGGACGAGGTCGCCGCGCGCTTCTCGCGACGCGTCGGCGAGCGCGGCTGATGGCGGCGTCGGCCCTCAAGCGCCGCGGTCGGGGTCGTGGCCGGCGCGCTGGTCGCATCGCGGAAATCAACGTAACGCCTTTCGTGGACGTCATGTTGGTGCTGCTGATCGTGTTCATGGTCACCGCGCCGTTGCTGACCGTGGGCGTGCCGGTGGAGCTGCCGAAGACCGAGGCCAAGCAACTGGCCGCCGACGAGACCCCCCTCACCATCACGGTGCGCGCCGACGGCGTGGTGTACCTCCAGGAGACGGAGGTCGCGGAAGAGGACCTGGTCGCCAAGCTCGAGGCGCTCGCCCGCGAAGGCCTGCAAAGCCGAATCTTCATCCGCGGCGACAATGCGGCGAGCTACGGCACGGTGGCGCGCGTCATGGCCAAGATCAACGCCGCCGGCTATCGCAACATCGGCCTCGTCACCGACACGCTCGACCGCGAGCAGAAGAAGACCTGAGCGATGCGGATCGGCTGGATCGGTTCCGTCGTCGCGCACGCGCTCATGGTGCTGGCGACGTTCGTCGCCTGGCCCCGCGATGCGCCGGAGCTGCCCCCGCCCAGCGCCGTGGTGCCGGTGGACATCATCGACACCATCTCCGACGTGACGAACGTCAGCGCCGTGGCGCCGGAGCCGCTGGAGGCGCCGCCGGAGACGGAGGTGGCCCCGGATGGCGCGCCGCAATCGGTCATCCCGCCCACGCCGGACGCGCCCGAGGCGATCGCCGATCCCAAGCAGAAGCAGAAGGCGAAAGATCAGCCGCGGCGTCCTGTCACCGACCTCAACGACCTCGCGGCGTTGATCGACCGGTCGAAAAAGGAAGAGGGCCGCCGCAATCCTGCGTCCGCTTCCGCGGAGACCGGCGCGCGACCGCGCAGCGCCATCGGGGCCGGCACCGACATGACGATGACGGAGACCGACGCCATCAATTCCCACGTCCAGCGCTGCTGGCGCGCACCGGCGGATCTGCCCTATCCCGAACGCCTGATCGTCAAGGTGCGCATCCGCCTGAACGCCGACGGCTCCCTCGCCGCTGCGCCGGAACTTGTGTACCCGCGGTCCATAGCCGGCGCGGATCCCGCCACGCGGGTGGCGGCGGAGGCGGCCATGCGCGCGGTGCGCGTTTGTGAGCCGTTCCCGGTAGCGCCGAACCGCACGGAGCGGGTAAACGCGGTGCTCAACTTCGACCCACGCCTCATGGCGGGCGCAAACTGATGGCATTCCCCATGGTCAAACCGATGCGCAACACGACGCGACGGACGGAGCGCGCAATGCATGTCCTGAAGGCAATCCTTGTGGCCGTCGCGGCGACCCTCGCGGTCGTGACTCCCGCACGCGCGGAACTCGAGATCGACATCACCCGCGGCCACCTCAACCCCATGCCCGTGGCGGTGCCCGATTTCATCGGCACGCAGGCGCAGGAAGTGGCCGTCGGCCGGCAGGTGGCGGAGGTGATCCGCGCCAATCTCACGCGCTCCAGCCTGTTCCGTATCACCGATCCCGCCGCGTATCTGGCGCAGGTGCCGGATGTGAACACCCAGCCGCGGTTTTCCGACTGGAAGGTGACGCAGGCGCAGGCGCTGGTGGTGGGGCAGTCGACGCTGCTGGCCGACGGGCGCCTGCGCATCGAGTTCCGTCTCTGGGACGTGTTCGGCGAGAGCGAGGCGCTGGCCAGCTTCTACGCGACGACGCCTGAGAACTGGCGGCGCGTGGCGCACAAGATTTCCGACGCCATCTATAAGCGCCTCACGGGCGAGGACGGCTACTTCGACACGCGCATCGTCTTCGTCTCGGAGACGGGCCAGCGCGGCGCGCGCCGCGTGAAGCAGCTCATGATCATGGACCAGGACGGGGCCAATCCATCGATCCTGCCTACGGGCACCGCGCAGGTGATCACGCCGCGGTTTTCGCCCACCGCCCAGCAGATCACGTTCATGTCCTTCGAGACGGGACGGCCGCGCGTCTTCCTTTACAACATCGAGACCGGGCGTCGCGAAGTGCTCGGTGAGTTCGGGGGCATGAGCTACGCGCCGCGGTTCAGCCCGCGGGGCGACGCCGTCGTCATGACGCTCGATCTCAATGGCAACTCCGAGATCCACCGCATGGACCTGCGCTCCCGCACGGTGCAGCGGCTCACCAACAACCCCTCCATCGATACCTCTCCGTCCTTCTCGAAGGATGGAGACCTGATCGTGTTCAATTCCGATCGCGGCGGGTCCCGTCAGATTTACACGATGAACGCCGACGGCTCGAACGTGCAGCGGATTTCCACCGGCCAAGGCAGCTACACGACGCCGGTGTGGTCCCCGCGGGGCGATCTCATCGCGTTCACGAAGCAGGTGGGCGGCCGGTTCGGCATCGGCGTCATGCGTCCGGACGGCACCGGCGAACGGATGCTGTCGGAATCGTATCTGGACGAAGGCCCGACCTGGTCTCCCAACGGGCGGGTGATCATGTTCTTCCGCGAAGCGCGGCCGGGGGCGGGTCCCAAGCTCTGGAGCGTGGACCTGACGGGCCAGAACCTTCGCCAGCTCACCACCCCGTACGACGCAAGCGACCCGGCGTGGAGCCCGCTCCTGCCGTAGGCGCAAGGCGGCCCCTCCCGCGCGATGGCGGGAAGGGCCGCATCTCTCAGCGCACCACCGGCAGCTGCATGCCGTGGCCGTCGGGCGTGGTGTCAAACACCGCGCCCGTAGTGGAGGCAGGCCAGTGGGCCTGGATGATCGCCATCATCCCGCGTCCGTAGGTGGGATCGGAGAAGTCTCGGCCGAGCCCCGTCAACGTGGACAGCCACCCCCCCGTTACCGCTCCGGCTTCGCGCAGCCGCGCCAGGGCGTCCGCTTCGGCGAGCGCGCTGTTGGAGCCCGAGACGTCCGAAATGACGTGCACCGTATAGCCCGCCCGAAGCAGGTCGAGCGTCGTGTGGAGGGTGCAGTTGTCGATGGAGATGCCGCCGATCACGACGGTCTTGCGACCCGTGCGGGCCAGATAGGCGGCCACGGCCGGCGTGTAGCCCGAGACGCTGGTGCGGTTGAACCGGTGGACGTCGTGCGTCACGTGCTGCGTGATCTCGGGCAGGAATGTCCCGTAGTAGTCGTTTTCCTCGCCGAGGACGATGGTGGGGACCTTGAACAGCGGGTTGAACTTGGCGAAGGCAGTCACGTTGTTGCGGAACTGCTGCCCCGGCACGGTGGTGATCAGGTTGTCGAGGCCGGTCACGTAATCCACATAGATGAAAACCGTATCGCTCACCGCCAGCTGGTGGCGGGCGGCCGGTGGCGGCCCTGCGCGTTGCGCAAGGGCGGCGCCGGGCAGGACGAAAAGGATGAGAATGACAGCGGAAATCCATGAGGCGCGCATTGTCTGATGCTCCAAGCGCCGCCGGTTCGGCGGCGGCCGGGCTGGTTCTGCGACCGCCGGAAAACCTGCGCGCCCCCGATCTTGCGCCAACGGCCGCCGATGTTGCGGCGAACGCCCAGGCCTTCCACCTCCAACGCGTCGACCGGCCCCAAGGGCCCGTGACCGTGGAGGCCGGCGCTGGCGCCGCGCTGGTGGCGCGCATCAACCTGCTCGCCCGCACGCCGGTCGCCGGGGCCCGCGACGGCGCACAGCTGAAGCAGTGCATCGCCCCGGACTTCATGGTCGTGGCCGCGCCGCAGAAGCGGGTGGTCGTGGCCGCCCACGCGTCCCAGACGGTCATGGTTCTCCATGCGGAGCCGGCGGCGTTCGCGGCGCTGGCGGGGATTGATCTGGGCAGGGTCACCGCCCACCTTCATGGGCGCGTTCTCGCAGACGGGTTCATGACCGGGCTTGTGGAACGCTTGTTCGATACCGTGGACGCCGATGCGCGTTTGGCGGAGAGCCTGTTTCAGACCCTGTGCCTGACCCTTGCGGAGCGATCGCGCCGCGCGGCGGGCAAGTCGCCGTCGCGCGGCGGCCTGACGGAGGGCCAGCTCTCCCGCCTGCGCGCGCACGTCGAAGGGCGTCTCGACAGACCGCTCCCCATCGCCGAGCTCGCCGCCCTCGTCGGTCTTTCCACATTCCACTTCGCTCGCGCCTTCAAGGTGTCGATGGGGGCCGCCCCCGCGACGTGGATTCGCCTGCGCCGCCTCACCGTGGCGCAACGGTTATTGCAGGATCGCGCGCTCTCCGTGACCGACGTCGCCGCCGCCGTGGGCTACGACAGCCCCAGCCGCTTTTCACGCGCGTTTCGCGCCGTGACGGGCGAAAGCCCCAGCGGATACCGTCGCCGCATAGGCGCGCTCGCCCCTGAGGCGTCCACGTCGTGACCGACGCGCTCGTCGTCGACAGTCTCGTCAAGCGTTATGGCTCACATGCCGCCGTCGACGGCGTGAGCTTCTCGGCGCCCAGGGGCGCCATCACGGGGGTGCTCGGTCCGAACGGAGCCGGCAAATCCACGACGATCCGCGCTCTGGTTGGCATACTGCCGCCGGATTCAGGATCCATCGCGTTGTTTGGCGCGCCGGTCAGCCGGGCTGCGCTCCGGCGCGTGGGCTACCTGCCGGAAGAGCGCGGCGTCTATCGCGCCATGACGCCGCGCGGGTTCATCGCCTACCTCGCGCGGCTGAAGGGCATGTCCCATGCCGACGCGCTCCAGCGGGCGGATGCGCTGCTGGAAGCGCAGGGTCTTGCTCCCTATGCGCGCAAGCGCATCAAGACGTTGTCGAAGGGCATGGCGCAGAAGGTCCAGCTGGCGGCGGCGGTGGCGCATGAGCCAGACCTCGTCGTGCTGGATGAACCCTTCTCCGGCCTCGACCCCGTCAATCAACGCGAAGTGGAAACGATGATCCGTGGGATCGCCGCATCGGGGCGGACCGTGTTGTTCTCCACCCACGTCATGGAGCACGCCGAGCGCCTGTGCGATCGCATCGTGCTGATCAACAAGGGCCGGAAGGCGTTCGAGGGCGCCGTGAGCGAGGCTTTGGCGCTTGTGCCGCGCATCGCCGTGATCGAGGTGGAGGGATCGTTCGATCTCGCAGCGGCGCTCGCGCCGCACTTTACTGCGACACGGGACGACGCCGGCCGATGGCGGGTCACGCTCGATGCGCCGGATGCGTCGCGGAAGCTGTTGTCTGCGTGCGTGGCGGCCAACGCGCCGCTGACGCTCTACGAGCCGGCGCGCGCTACGCTGCATGACGCCTTCGTGCGCATCGTCGGCTGACGGGCAGCGCTACGCGCGCACGTACAGCCGGTTTCGGTCCGAGCCCGCGCCGCGCACGCTCATGTCCTCGGTGAAGCCCGCCGCAAACAGCGGCGTTTCGATCCGCTCCGCCACGTGCTTCAGGTTGTCGCCCTCCACCTCGACCATCACGGTCTTGACCCGCGGCAACGTCGTTGCGGCGCCGCGCAGGATCACGCCCTCGATGCCATCGACGTCGAGTTTCAGGTGATCCGGCGCCGGGGCGCCGTACAGGGTCTGGAATTCGTCGATGGAGATGGTGAGGGCCGACTGGACCAGCGCGCTGCGTCCGGCGCCGAACTGGTTCGGCGTGTCGTCCAGGCCGTTGGAGGCCCCGCCTGCCTGCGTCGTGTCAATCCGGAACGAGGACAGCCTGCGGCCATCCGCGAGCGCCAGGCAGTAGGCCGCCACCCGGTCGCCCATCCCGTTCATCGCCAGATGATCCACCAGCAATGCGTAGGACGCCGCTTTCGGTTCGAACGCCACCACGCGCACCGTGGGATCGAGCGCCATATACATCGCCATGACGCCGATGGCGGCGCCGATGTCCCACACGACGTCGCCCGGCTTCACATGATCGTCCACCCACTGCAGCGTCTCCGGCTCGTCGTCCCAGGCGCGGGCCATCTTGTAGGCCCCCACGCTGCGCCGCGTCGTGAAGGTGAGCGGGCCACGGCGCGTCGAAACGGTCAAGCGCCCCGCGTCGTCGAGCAGCTCAACGGCGCGCGCAAGCGTCTTGTCGCGCTCCACCGGCGTGGCTGCGGCTGTGATGGCGTGCGCGAGCACGCGGGCGTAAGGGGCTGACATGGGGCGGTGGTAACCAACTGGCCGGCGATTGGCGAGCGTGGCGCGCGCCGGGCTTGGCGCAGACGGCGGCGCGGGCCAATCTGCGCCCATGCGGGAAATCTGGATCATCGCCCGGCGCGAGTATCTCGCTTACGTGGCCGCCTGGGGCTTCTGGCTGTCCTTGGCCACAGCGCCGCTCTTGCTCGCCTTGTTCCTGGTGGCGCCGGTGCTGGCGGGCAATGCGGAGCCCGCGCGCCTGCTCGCGGTGCTGGCGGACGATCCGCGGGATCGGGCGGCGGTCGAGGCGGCGTTCGAGGGCCGCGGCGCCGACGCGCTGCCGCGTTACGTGATTGTGCTGCCCCCGGCGCCGACCGCGGCCGCTCTGGCCCCCTGGCTGACGGGCGCGCGAACGATCACCGTGGACGGGGAGGAGCGGCCGCTGTTCGCGGCGGTGGTCGTGCGCGCCGGCGCCCTCGAGTACTGGAGCGTCAACCTTACGGACGACGGTCCCTCGGAAATCGCCAGTCGCGCCGTCGCCGCCCGCATGCGGGCGGAGGCCATGGCCGCGCGGGGGCTTTCGGCTGCCGAAGCGCAGGCAGTGATCGCGCTGAAGCCGATGGTGACCCAGTTCGATCCCCGCGCGGGAGAGGCCGCCGCGGCCGTCACCGCGAAAGACCGTGCCCCGTTCGTGGCCGGGGCCATCCTGGCGGTGGTGCTCTGGAGCGCCGTCATGGGGGTGGCCAACATGCTGCTGACCGGGGTGATCGAGGAGAAATCGAACAAGATCCTGGACGCCCTGCTCACCAGCGCCACGCCCCTGAACATACTCGTCGGCAAGTTGGCGGGGGTGGCGGGCGTCAGCTTCACGCTGTTCGGCGTCTGGGGCGCGGTGGGCGCGACGGCGCTCGCGTTCGCCCCGCAGGACAACCAGGCCGGGGCCATGGTGGCCGCCGCGATCGATCCGGGCCTGATCGCCCTGTTCGCACCGCTCTTCCTCGGCGGCTATCTGATTTATGGGGCTTTGTTTCTCGGGCTCGGGGCGTTGTGCGATACGCTGCAGGAGGCCCAGTCCCTGCTCGGGCCCGTGGTGCTGATGCTGACGATGCCCATCCTGCTGATCGGGCCGGCCTTCCAGAACCCCCAGGCGCCGCTCGTGGTGGCCGCGTCCTGGTTCCCGCCGTTCACCCCGTTCGTCATGATGATGCGGGCGCCGGCCGGTTTATCCCCGCCCGAGATGGCGGGCGCGCTCGCGCTCGTCGCGGCCACGGCCGTGGTCGTCATGGCGCTGGTGGCGCGGGCGTTCCACGCCGGGGTGGTCAATCAGGTCAATGCGGCGAGCTGGCGGCGCAGACTGTTCGCCGGCGGGACCGGCCCGACATGACAAAGGGGCCAGCGCAGGCGCGCGGCCCCTTCGTTCGAACCTGACCGGTCAAGCGCCGGGAAGCGCCTCAGGGCTTGCGACCGCCCGGGCCGCCGGGGCCCACGGGCTTGCGCGGCGGCGCGGGGAGGAGGCCTTCCCGCTGCGCGCGCTTGCGCGCCAGCTTGCGGGCGCGGCGCACCGCTTCAGCGCCCTCGCGCGCGCGCTTCTCGGACGGCTTTTCATAGTGCGTCCGACGCTTCATCTCGCGGAAAGTGCCTTCCCGCTGCATCTTCTTCTTCAGCGCCTTCAACGCCTGATCGACGTTGTTGTCGCGCACGAAAATCTGAACGATGACACGTCCTCCTGATTGGGCGAAAAGCGGCGTGCCGACCGGGTCTCCCCAGTCGTTCTTCGCCGCCCTGATGTGCGAAGCTAGGTCCGTATCAAATCGGCGCGGCGGTGTCCACGCCCGTCGGGCCGGAACCGGCGCCCAGGTCCTGGCCGGCTTGCGACCCAGCGCCCCGCCCCCGCTTTTGGCCGTGACTCCGGCCGGTGCTGCGAGTACCGCAAAGCCATGGCCGCCATACCGTCGTCGAGCTCCGCCACCCCATCAGTCCGGTTCCGCGCACGTCTGCTGGATGCGCTGTTGCCCATCGCCGCCGAGACGGGGTGGACGCCGGAGTCGCTCCGCGCCGCCGCCAAGGCCGCCGGCCTCAGCGAAGGGGAGATGATGCTCGCCGCCCCCCGAGGGGTTCTGGACATGATCGACGCCTTCGCCGAGTGGGCGGACGACGCCATGGTCCACGCCCTCGAGGCCCGCAATCTGCTGGCCATGAAGGTCCGGGAAAGGGTCCGCACGGCGGTGCAGGTCCGGCTGGAGGCGCTGGCTCCCTGGAAGGCGGCTGAGGCGAAGGCCGTCCAGGCCATGATCCGGCCATTCCGGGCTGGTGAGGGCGCGGGTTTCGTCTGGCGCACGTCAGACCTGATCTGGCGCACCATCGGAGACCGTTCGACGGACGAGAACTACTATTCCAAGCGCGCGCTGCTGGCCGGCGTGATCGGCTCCACGACCGCGCGGTGGCTGGCAACGGAAGGCGACGACCTCGGTCCGTCACTGGATTTTCTGGATCGTCGGATCGAGAACATCATGCAGTTCGAGCGCTTCAAGGCCCGGGCGGGGCCCGCAGCCGCCATGGCCGTCGCAGCCGTCGGCATGGCGGCGCGCAATCTTGGGCGCCGGCGTTAAGCCGACCCGAATTCCGCCCCGACGCTCTCGCAGGCCCGCCGTCCCCGGCGCAGGATGGGGGCGAGGATTCGGTTGGAGACGGTATGGATACGGGCGGTTCGCTCACGGATGGGACACGGGCGCCGGCGGCCGCTCTCAAGACCCAGATCGTCGTCGTCGGCGGCGGCGCCGGGGGGCTTGAGCTGGTGCGCCGCCTTGGCGCCACCTTCGGCCGTGACCGGTTCGACATCATCCTGATCGAGCGCAACCGAACGCACATCTGGAAACCGCTCCTGCACGAGGTGGCGGCCGGCTCCCTCGACGCTAGCCTCGACGAAGTGGGCTACCGCAGCCACGGCTACCGCTGGAAGTACCGCTTTTTTCTCGGGGCGATGGCCGGCCTTGACCGCGAGAATCGCCAGGTCCTCATCGCGCCGATCATCGACGAGGACGGCCAGGAGGTGATGGGCCCCCACCGCATCCGGTACGACTATCTGGTGCTGGCGGTGGGGTCGGTCTCCAACGATTTCGCCATTCCGGGCGTCGCCGCGCACTGCCTTTTCCTGGACAGCCGCGTTCAGGCCGATCGGTTTCGGCAGAAGCTTTTGAACCAGTGTCTGCGCGTGTCCCGCCAACTCAGCCAGGATCCCGACGCGGACGCCTTCGTACGGGTCGTGATCGTGGGTGGGGGGGCCACAGGTGTCGAGCTGGCGGCGGAGTTGTTCAACGCCGCAGCGGGCCTGCGCCACTACGGGCTGGAGGTGTTCGATGAATCGCGCCTGAAGGTGACGCTGATCGAGGCGGGCCCCCGCATCTTGCCGGCGTTGCCGGAAAAGCTGGCGGAGGCGGCGCACGCGGAACTGGAGGCCTTGGGCGTGCGCATCCTCACTGGCATGTCCGTGGTGGAGGCGCGCGCCAACGCCATCGTCACGCGCTCGGGCGAGGTGATCGAGGCCGACCTGCGGGTGTGGGCCGCGGGCGTGAAGGGGCCGCCGGTGCTGAAGGATATCGGCGGGCTGGAGACCACGCCCAACAACCAACTGGTGGTGAAGCCGACGCTCCAGACCACGCGCGATCCGAGGATTTTCGCGCTGGGCGATTGCTGCCAGTGTATCCCCGACGGCGAGACGCGACCAATACCGCCCCGCGCCCAGTCTGCACACCAGATGGCGGACCTCGTCTTCCACAACATCCGTCGCGCCCTGCGCGGCGAGCCGCTGGCGGCGTTTCGCTACCAGGACCACGGCTCGCTTGTCTCCCTGAGCCGGTACTCAACGGTCGGCAGCTTGATGGGCAATCTTGTCGGCGGACGGATGGCGGTTGAGGGCCGGTTGGCGCGGTTCGTGTACAACTCGCTTTACCGCATGCACCTGCTGGCCATCCACGGGTGGATCAAGGGCGCGGCGATGATCGCCGTCGGCCACGTCAACCAGATCGTGCGGCCGCGGCTCAAGCTGCACTAGCCTCGAAGCGCGCACCCGCGGCCCGCAACGCAGACGGGCTGACGCCAAACATGGCGCGAAACGTCGCGCTGAGGTGCGCCGAGCTTGAGAAGCCGGCTTCATGTGCGGCCGTCGTCAGGTTTTTTCCGGAGGCCAGCATGCGCGTGACGACGGCCATGCGTCGCCACAGTCGATAGCGCCGGAAGGGCGCCCCCGTCGCAGCGCGAAAGGCGTGCTGGAAGCGGCTTGCGGACAGGCCTGCAAGGCGAGCGCCGTCGTGCACGGAGGCGAACGCGCAGGGATCGGCGTCCAAGGCGCGGACGGTTCTCGCCATCGCGTCGTCGAGCGGCGCGCGGTGTGGGATGCCGACGGCCGACCATACCTCCGCGATGGTGACCGCCGGGCCCATTCCCAAGATGTCCGCCGCCGCCTCCGGCCTGGGATCGAGACGCGCGTATGCGTCGCTCAGCGCGTCGAGATAAAGGAAAGCCATGGCGCCCCGCGTTTCCAGGTGATGCAGGGCGCCAGGGGCGATGACGGCCATCCGCGTCTCTCGCGCGGCCGGCGCACCCTCGTCGAACAGCGTCAGCGTGAATGCATGCTCCAATCCGAGCGCGATGGTCGCCACCGCGTTCCGGTGCGCCGTGAGTTTCAGGCCGGGGCCGAGATAGGCGGCGCGTGCGTCGGCCACCAGTATGCGTGGTGCGGCGTTCATTTCCCGCAAGGATGCGTGCGAAAACACCCAGTGGCAATGTTTCATCGTCGCCAGGCGTCGACGATCACGAGGATGAGTGGCAGCAGCGCCCACGCGTCCACCAGCGCCACCGTCCGGAGCGCGCCCGGCGGCATCCCGGCGCGAAGGTATAGCGCAAGGTACGACACCAGGCTGATGGTTGCGGCGAGCGCGGCTGCGCGACGGGCGCCCGGGTCAAGCGCGGCCAGCAGCGAGACCGCCACAAGCCCGAGAAACAACCCGCCCCGGTGCGTCAGAAGCAGCCCCACCGGCCCCTCCGGCGAAACCCGGTAGAGGGTTTGCGTCAGCGTCGGAGAGAACAGCACGAGCGACGGCGTGATGTGGACGGCGGCGATGGCCAGCCAGGCCGCCTTGGTCAGGAGTTCCATGTCGTTGGTGTGGACCCGGTCGCCGGTGCTTGCTTTCAGAAACGTGTCGCGCCCTCAGGCGCGCCGCACCAGTTTCGTCACGTGTCCCATCTTGCGGCCGTCGCGCACGTCGCGTTTGCCGTAGAGGTGGAGGCGGACGTCGGGATCGGCTGCAAGCGCGGCCCACTGGTCGGCCTCGGCCCCGATGAGGTTCGTCATTTCCACATCCGCAAGGCGCGTCGTGGGTCCAAGGCGCCAGCCGGCGACGGCCCGGATGTGCTGCTCGAACTGGCTGGTGAGGCAGGCGGCCTCCGTCCAGTGGCCGGAGTTGTGGACGCGGGGCGCGATTTCGTTCGCCAGCAGCGTGCCGTCCGCCATCACGAAAAACTCCACGCACAGCACGCCCACGTAGTGTAGCGCGTCCGCGACGCGGCGTGTGGCGGCCACCGCTGCGTGCTCCACGGCTCCCGCCGTCGATCCCGGGACCCGCGTGACGTGGAGGATGCCATGTTCATGGATGTTCTCGCATACGTCATAGGCGGCGAAGGCGCCATCGACGGCGCGCGCGGCGATCACGGAAACCTCGCATGCAAACGGCGCGCGCGCTTCGAGGATGGCCGCCGCGCCCCCGAAGGACGCGAGCGCCGCCACCGCGGCGGCTTCGTCGTCCACCCGCGCCTGACCCTTGCCGTCGTATCCGAGGCGACGCGTCTTCAGGATCGACGGGCCGCCCGTTATCGCGAAGGCGGTGCCCAGATCAGGCGCTGCGTCCACGGCGGCGAAGGGTGTCGTTGCGACGCCCGCCGCGTTGAGAAACATCTTTTCCAGTACGCGATCCTGCGCCGTGGCGAGAGCGTCCGCTCCCGGCCGCACGGCGACGCCGGCGTCGGCGAGGATGGCGGCCGTGCGTGCGGGTACGTTCTCGAACTCCATCGTCACGACATCGACTGCCGCCGCGAAGTCCCGCAGCTCAGCCTCGTCGTCCCAAGGCGCCACGGTGGCGGCTGCGGCCACCCGTGCGGCCGGGCTGTCGGCCTCGTCGGTGTAGATGTGGACGTCGAACCCGAGGCGGGCGGCGGCCAGCGCCAGCATCCGGCCCAGCTGACCGCCGCCGAGAATGCCGATGGTGGAGCCCGGCGGCAGCATCACGCGCTGCGGGGGTCGTCGCCGACCGAAGCGGTCTGGCGCGCCCGCCACGCGTCAAGCCGGGTCGCGAGGCCGGGATCGCCAAGCGCGAGGATCGCTGCGGCCAGGAGGGCGGCGTTCTTGGCCCCCGCGTCGCCGATGGCGAGTGTGCCGACCGGCACCCCCGCCGGCATCTGGACGATGGACAACAGGCTGTCCACGCCCCGAAGCGCCTTGGACCGGACTGGCACGCCCAGCACCGGCAAAGGCGTCATGCTTGCAGCCATGCCGGGCAAGTGCGCCGCGCCTCCGGCCCCGGCGATGATGACGGAGAGCCCACGCGCCTTGGCGGTGGTGGCGTACTCGACGAGCCGCTGGGGCGTGCGGTGGGCCGACACGACCTTCGCTTCGTGCGCGATCTCGAGCGCGTCGAGGATAGCGGAGGCATGGCCCATGGTGGCCCAGTCGGAGCGGGAGCCCATGATCAGGCCGACGCGGGGTTGGTCAGTCATCGCGCGGATCCTCGGCGCGCCCCTCCGGGATGGGTCCGGACGCTGAAAGAGCGCGGTCTATAGGGAGGGGGGCGAGTCGCGCAAGGCGAACCCGCGATTCCGGCCTCGCCGGTCGCCAGCAATTTCGCTATGCGGTCACGGATGGTTGTCCCGATCCTAGAAACGCCGCGGCTGATCCTGCGCGCGCCCGCCATCGCCGATTTCGACGCCGCCTTCGCCATCCGCAACGAAGATGTGGTGACCCGCTACATCAACGGGCAGAAGTCGACGCCGGAGGAAGTGTGGAACCGGCTGTTGCGGTACGTGGGGCACTGGGCCGCGCTCGGCTACGGGTTCTGGACCATCGTGGAGCGCGAGACGGGCGCCATTCTGGGCGAGACGGGCTTTGCGGATTTTCACCGTGAGATGACGCCCTCGTTCGGCGATACGCCGGAAATGGGCTGGGTGCTGGCGGGGGCCGCCCATGGACGCGGCTACGCCACGGAGGCGGTTTGCGCGGCGCTCGCGTGGGCCGACGCGCACCTGAAACGTGATCGCGTCGTCTGCATGATCAATCCGCAGAACGCCCCCTCCATTCGCGTTGCCGAGAAGGCCGGCTTTCGCGAAACAGGGCGCACCGCCTACCATGGCGAGCCCGTCAACCTCTACGAACGTCCCACGTCCGCGGCATAGATCAGCGCGCGCCCGCTGGCGATCAGGGCGCCGTCCGCCGCCATGCAGACCGTCTCAAGATCGACGAGGTGCTTTTCCGGCCGCAACCGAACGACGGTGACGCGCGCGGTCAGCGGCGTGCCGAGCGGCGCCTGCGCATGGAAGGTGAGATCCTGCTTCAGGTAATTGGCGCCGGGGCCGGGCAGGTCGACGCCCAACAAGCGCGAAAACAGCGCCCCGATCATGGGCTCGGGCGTCAAGCCGCGCGCAGGGGCCCCGCCGAGGGCTTGATAAGCTTCAGCGTCGTCGCGGCTGAACGCGCGCGTGCACGAGGCGAAATCACCCACCTTCACGGTGCGAACACGCCGGTAGCCTCGCAAGTCACGGCGCCGTCGGCGATCCGCGTGACCTGCATGGAGATCTCCACGCCCCGCGGCAACCGCGCGCTTACTTGCGCGGAGAAACGCATCGCCTCGCCGGCGAACGTGGGCGCCGGATACATGACGCTCTGCTCGATCTGCCGTGCCCCGGGAACGAGCCGGTCGGCGAGGCCCCGCAACACCGACAGAAGAAGCACGCCATGGGATACGGTGCGCCCGAAGCGTGTGCGCGCTGAAAATTCCGGGGATACGTGGATCGGATTGTCATCGCCCGACAGGCTTGCGAAAAGGTCGAAGTCTTCCTGCGTCAGCGTTCGCTCCAGCACGACGGCGTCCGTCATGGCGCAAGCTCTTTCAACTTGTGCTTTTGCACCTTGCCGGCGGCAGTGCGCGGGAACTCGGTCACGAAGACGAAGCGCTTGGGCGTCTTGTACGCGGCAAGCCGCGTCCGCACGAAATCCGTCAGCTCCGCTTCGCTGGGCAAGGTCTGGCCGGGGCGGGGCAGGATGTAGGCGCAGCCCACCTCGCCCCAACGGTCGTCGGGCTCGCCGACGATCGCCGCCTCCAGCACGCCGGGATGGTCCGCCAGGACGTTCTCCACCTCCGCCGGATATACGTTGGACCCGCCGGATATGTACATGTCCTTGGCGCGGCCCACGATGAAGTAGTCGCCCTCGGCGTCACGCCGGGCGAGATCGCCGCTCTTGAGCCAAACGCCGTCAATGAAGGCGGCGGCGGTTTCGGCGGGCTTGTTCCAGTAACCGGGCGTGACGGCGGGCCCGGCGAACAGGAGCTCGCCGGTTTCGCCCTCCTGAACGTCTGCGCCGTCGGCGTCGACGATCCGCACGGCGGTCAGGAGTTGCGGTCGACCGACCGTCCCGATCTTCGTCCAGGCATTGCCCGGCGTGGCGAGGAAGGCCGTCGGGCCGGTCTCGGTCATTCCCATGCCGTTCTGCACGCGGATGCCGTGGGCGCGATAGGCTTCCACCAGCGCGTCGGGCAGGGGCGCGCCGCCGCACGCCCAGCTTCGCACCTGTGACAGGGGCGAAGTCGCGAAGTCCGGATGCATCGCCAGTTGCTGGTAGACGGCCGGGACGGCGAACATCACGGTGAGCTTTTCGCGCTTCAGTACTTCGAGAACCGTGCCCGCATCGAAGGACGGCGCCACCAGCACCGCGCCTCCGGCCATCAGAACGGGCAAAGTGTGGAGATTGATGCCCGCCGTATGGTAGAGTGGCAGGAAGTTCAGTGTGACGTCCGCGCCTGTCAGGTCGATGGCCTGGGCGATGTTGACGTAGTTGGCGTGCGCCATGCGATGCGTCTGGACCACGCCCTTGGGCGCGCCAGTCGTTCCTGACGTATAGATGAGATACCAGCATTCCTCGGCCGGGATGAAGTCTCTCGCCACAGCCGGCGTCGCATCGCGAAGCCGCATCTCGTAGTCTTCGTCGAAGCCGATGCGGCGCTTCGTCGAAAGCTGCACCGCGCTTTCGGCGTCCTCGGCGCCGAAAAAAAGAAGCTTCGGCGCGCTGTCGGCCAGCAACCCTTCCAGTTCCGCCACCGGCGCGCGCCACGAGAGTGGAACCATCACGGCGCCGATACGCGCGCACGCCAGGAGCACTTCAAAGAACGCGATGCGGTTGCGGCACAGCACCCCGACACGGTCGCCGTGCCCCACGCCCGAGGCGACCATGAGTCCCGCGCAGCGCGCCACACGCGCTTCCAATGCGGCGTAGGTCAGTGTGACGTCGCGCGCTATGTCCCGCAGGGCCACACGGTCTGGGCCGAGGCGCGCGCGCGCGGCCGCGATGTCGAACACCACGTCTCTCATGTCGTGCTTCCGTCCCGCTTCCTTTTTTTGTCTGGCGCGAGGCCCCGCTCCAGCAGGTCGGCTGCGACCTCCGCCACCGCCATTGCGTCGTCAGCCTCGTCCCAGACGCCGTAGCGCATGCCGAGGAACACGCTCATGCCCAGCATCGCCCAGGTGCGCGCCGCATGCTCGCCGTCACGGATCTCGCCCTTGCGCGCCGCCGAAGCGAGGTTGCGTTCGTACGAGGCCGCCCACGTGTCGTAGTACGCGCGGTAGGCGTCCTCCGCCACGAACTGGGACTCCATCACCACCCGGTAGAGATTTTTGTGCGCCCGCACGAACTCGATGAAGGCTGCAATTCCAAGCCGCTCTGCGGCGAGCCTGTCCGGGGCGTCCTTCACCCGTTCGGCGATCCAGGCGCGTGTCATGTGGCCCATGTCCGCCACCAGCGCCCGGAAGATCGCCTCCTTGCTGTCGAAGTACACGTAGAACGAGCCGATCGACACGCCCGCCCGCGCCGTCAGCGTGGCGATGGACGCCTCGTGAAAACCCCGTTCGCCGAACTCGAGGGCGGCGGCGTCGAGTAGGCGGCGCATCGTTCGCCGGCCCCGTTCAGTCTTGGGCGTCTTCGGGTCGAGCGGGGCCGCAGCCGCCTGTGACGTCGAGGACACGGCGCGGGCCGGGTCCGCAGCGTCAGGCTCGTCCTCCTCCCCACGAGGCCAACTTGAATATTGACTCATGTTTCAATTAGCCTCTAACTCCGCGTCAGAAACAAGAGAAATCCGGACGGCGCGCAGCGCAACAGGCCGGACAGGGGAAACGACAGAGGGCATGGCCCAAAACACGCCGTATCGGCATGCGCCTGGCGCGTATCTTGACGTGGGAACGCCCCGCCCGGGCTTCCCCCCGATGCTGTTCGTCCACGGATGGGCGGCCAAGGCAGCCTTTTTCGCCGCCCAGATCGAGGCCTTCGCGCCGATCACCCGCGTGATCGCGCCGGACCTCGCAGGCCACGGCGGCGCGCGCGACGCAGGGGGTCTCCCGACCATCGCAGGCATGGCCGACGACGTGGCCGCCCTGCTGGACGCGCTCGATCTGACGGGCGTGCTGGCCGTGGGCTGGTCCATGGGCGCAAGCGTCCTGTGGGCGTTGGCCGCGCGGGCGGGACCTTCACGGATCGCGGGCCTCGTCAGCGTGGACATGACGCCTCGCGTGCTGAATGACGAGACTTGGTCGCTCGGGCTGGCGGACGGCCTCACGCAGGACGACTCCGTCCGCGCCGTGGAAGCCATGCGCGCCGACTGGCGGAAGTTCGCCGAACGCGTCGCGGGAAACATCTTCGCGCCCGACGCAAGCCCGGCCCTGCACGCGCGGTACGGCGCAACGGCGTTCGCCGACAACGATCCTGACGCCATGGCGCACGCGTGGACGTCGCTCACCGCCTTCGACGCCCGGCCTCTGATACCCGCCATCGACGCGCCCACGCTCGTCGCGTACGGCGCGCGCAGCAAGCTTTATGCGCCCGCAACGAGCGCATGGCTCGCCGACACCGCGCCCAACGCCGCGCGCATCGCTTTCCACCGGTCCGGTCACGCACCGCACCTGGAGGAGCCTGAGCGGTTCAACCGCATGCTTTCCGAATTCGCTGCGATCCTGACGGGCAAGGACGCGACCCGCGACGTCAAACAGCTCGGCCGCGCCATCGCGGCGGTCACTTGAGGGGAGAAGAACGATGACCACGCTACGCTCACGGAAATTCGCGCTGATGCTGGGCGCGCTGGCGACCACGCCCTTCGCGCTACCGACGCCGGCTATCGCGCAGGAGGCGCCTGCGATCGGCAATGACGATGAGATCATCGTCACCGCGCGCCGGCGCGCGGAGTCGCTGCAGGATGTGCCGCTCGCCGTCACAGCGTTCACCGCTGAAAGGCTCGACCAGACCGGCGCCGCCGACCTGACGGCGCTCCAGCGCGCCACGCCGAACGTGACCTTCGAGGTCTCGCGCGGCACCAATTCGACGTTGACGGCCTTCATTCGCGGCGTCGGACAGCAGGATCCGGTCTGGAACTTCGAGCCGGGCGTGGGACTCTATGTCGACGACGTCTATATTGCGCGCCCGCAAGGCGCGCTGCTCGATATCTATGATGTGGAGCGCCTGGAAGTTCTCCGGGGGCCGCAGGGTACGCTTTACGGGCGCAACACCATCGGCGGCGCCATCAAGTACGTGACGCGTCGCATCGAAGACGAGCCCACACTGCGCTCCAAGGTGAGCGTCGGCAGCTACGGCCAGCTGGACTGGACCGTGGCGGGTTCTGCGCCGCTGACGGACTATCTGGCGGTCAGCGGAGCATTCGCCACGCTCAATCGCGAAGGCTATGGCCGCAACGTCACAACGGGCGCCGATCACTACGACAAGGATGTGCGCGCCGGCCGCGCCACTGTGGAATTCACACCCACGGACGATTTCTTCCTGCGCCTTGCGTACGATCGAACCGAGGACAAGTCGAACGCCAAGCACGGACACCGCGAAATCCCGGGCGTCACCGGCAACTTCCCGGTTTTGCCCGATGTCTACGACACCCGCGCAGGCGCTGGCGACAAGAACAGCGTCGATACCCAGGGCGCGTCCCTGCAGGCGGAATGGCAAGTGTCCGATGCGTTCACGCTGAAATCCATCACCGGCTGGCGCGAGGGCGAAACCTCAACGCCCATCGATTTCGATGGCCTGCCGGGACCGGACCTGGACATTCCGGCCAACTATTACGACGAGCAGCTGAGCCAGGAGTTCCAGCTGCTTTATCAGGGTGATCGCCTTTCCGGCGTCGCGGGCGTCTATTACCTGAGCAGTTTTGCGGGCGGTGAGTTCGACACCATCCTCGGCAATCTGTTCGTGGTCGGCTTCACGCCGTACACGGCGGGCAAGGCCAACACGCGGAGCCTCTCGGCCTTCGCGGATTTCACCTATGACCTGAGCGACCAGTGGAGCGTCTCGCTTGGCGGTCGCTATACGGAGGACGACAAGACGGCGACGGTCTTCCGCCAGAACTTCCTCGGACGCGGCTCCACCTATTTTGGCAGCACCACGTCCGTGCCAACGCCTAACCTGGCGGGCAGCATCGCGACGAACTTCACCAGCAATCGCGTGGACGAAAAGTTCTCGCCGCGGGTCTCGCTCAGCTACGAGCCGACTGACGACCTGATGCTTTACGCGTCGTACTCGCAAGGGTTCAAATCCGGCGGGTTCGATCCGCGCGCCAACTTCCAGAGCACCGCGACAGCGGCAGGGCGGGCACTCATTCTATCGGGCTTCGCGCCTGAAATCGTTGACTCCTACGAGGCCGGCTTCAAAGGCAACTTCTTCGACGACCGCCTTCGCCTGAATACGGCTTTCTTTTTCGCCGACTACAGCGATCAGCAGATCACCGTGCAGCAGGGCGTAGACACGAATGGGGACGGCGTGAACGACAACGTCGTGTCCAGCGTGTTCAACGCCGGCGCCAGCGAGTACGCGGGCGTGGAAGTGGAGGGATCGCTGCTCCTGACGCAAAACCTGACCGCAGGGTTCACGGTCGGGTACATCGACGCGGAAATCACCGAGGTCATTTCCAATGGCGTCAATCTGCAGACGAACGCCACCACCGCGGACGACTTCGTCGTCCAGAACACACCGGAACTGACCGGCAGCGCCTCGCTCAACTGGACGGGTGAGCTGCCGAACGATCTCGGATCGCTCTCCGTCACTGGGTCGGCGTCCTATCGCGACGAGTACTTCATTTTCAACGTCGAGGCCGGTGGATTCTCTCGGGCGACGCCGGCGCCCACCAGCGGCCCGAAGCTTGATCCCGACGCCACGACGCTGCTGGATCTCAGCGCCGTCTGGACGACCAAGGGCGAGCGCTTCAGCCTCGGCCTGCATGGCAAGAACCTGAGCGACGAGCGCTACCGCGTGGCCTACTACAACTTCGCCCGGCCGAGCGCCGCCGCGCCTGCACCCACGGGCGTCGACAGCTCCTACTCCGCGTTCTATGGCCCGCCGCGGACAATCACGGCGACGTTCGGAGTGAAGTTCTAGACGCCGCCGCGTCCTCCCCGGCGCGCTGTCTGGACTGTGCGGACCGGACGTGGAAACGTCCGGTCCGTCTTTCTTTCATTGAGGGCCGGTCTGGCTTTGGGAGTGCGCATGAAGGACGTCACCGAAAGCGGCGCCTATCGCAGCTACGTGTTGTTTGCGCTCATCGTGGTCTACACGGTGAATTTCATCGACCGCCAGATTCTGGGCATCCTGTCGATCCCGATCCAGCAGGAGCTGGGCCTTACGGACACCCAGCTCGGCCTCATGCGGGGGCTTTCTTTCGCGCTGTTCTATTCGACGCTGGGCGTACCTGTGGCCATGCTGGCCGACAGGATGAACCGCGTGCGCATCATGACGGCGGCGCTTGCGCTGTGGAGCGCGTTCACCGTCGCGTGCGGCATGGCGACGAGTTTTGTGCAGCTGTTCATAGCGCGCATGGGCGTGGGCGTGGGCGAGGCGGGTGGCGTGGCCCCCGCGTATTCCATCGTCTCCGACTATTTCCCACCCAGCGAGCGCGCGCGCGCCCTGGGGATATACTCGTTCGGCGTCCCGCTCGGCAGCGCCATCGGGATCGTTTTCGGCGGCGTGATCGCGACGCTGCTTGACTGGCGGACAGCCTTCTTCCTCGTCGGCGCGTTCGGCCTTCTGCTCGCACCCATCCTGCTGTGGACTGTGAAGGAGCCGCCGCGCGGGCGTTTCGATGCGCCCGGCGCCCGCCGGGAGCCGGCGAAAATCGGAGAAGTTGTCGCCACGCTCGCGAAGAAGCCAAGCTTCTGGCTTCTGTCCATCGGCGGGGCCTTTTCCTCGATCATGGCGTACGGCCTGTTCGCTTGGGCGCCGGCGTTTTTCGTGCGCCTGTTCGGCGACCAGCTGCCGTTGGTGTTTGCGTCCTTTCCGCCGTTCCTGCTGCCGCCCAATCCCGGGCCACTCCTCTATGCGGCGTACTTCTACGGGGCGATCGTCGCGATCGGCGGCGTGGCGGGCATATTCCTGGGAGGCGTGATCGCCGACCGGTTCGGCGCAAAGACGAAGGCCGCCTACGCGCTCGTGCCGGCCATCGCATTCACCGCCACGATCCCGTTCCTCATCCTCGGTCTCAATACGCAATCGCTGCCTGTGGCGTTCGTCACTTTCGTCATCCCCACCGCGCTGTCCCTCGCGTGGTTGGGCCCGGCGCTGTCGGCGTTCCAGAACATGGCGCCGCCCAACATGCGGGCGACGGCGGGTGCGGTGTTCCTCCTGATCAACAACCTTATCGGTTTGGGTCTTGGCGACGTCTTCATCGGCGCATTGTCGGACCACTTCCGCGCGCAGTACGGCGCAGAATCCATCCGCTACTCCATGCTGGCCGGCGTGGGGTTCTACGTCGTGGCGGCTACACTTTACTTCATCGCTGCGCCGTTCCTGAGGAAGGACTGGTACGTGGAGAGTGATCAGCCTGCGGGCGGATAGGCGCGCCAGACGCCATCGGCGCCGCAGATCTCGCAGCCGCCTGCGCGCTCGCGAACGCCGCTCCGCGCCAGGGGCGCCTTGGATGCGGCCCCGGGCATGTCGAGGACGTAGGTGGGCTGACACAGACCAGACGCACGCGCGCGCAGGGCGTCCACGATGTCCTGGCCTTCGGCGATGGTGGTGCGCAGGTGCGACGTGCCGGGCGCAAGATCGCCGTGATGGAGGTAATAGGGCTTCACGCGCGCGGCCACCAACGCGCGCATCAGGGCCTCCATTGTCTCCACGTCGTCGTTTACGCCTTTCAGGAGGACGGTCTGGCTCACCACTGGGATACCCGCGTCCACCAGCCGCGCGATGCCTGCGCGCGCTTCGGGCGTGACCTCGCGCGGATGGTTGGCGTGCAGCGCGACATACACGGCCTTGTCGCACCGCAGCGCCGCAACGAAGTCTGCGCTGACCCGCGCGGGATCCACCACCGGCATCCGAGTGTGCCAGCGGATCACCTGCACATGGTCGATGGCCGCCAGCCGCTGCGTGATCGCGCGCGCCCGTCGGGGCGACAGGACGAAAGGATCGCCGCCGGTGAGGATCACCTCCCACAGCGCGGGATCGCGTTCGATGTAGGCGAACGCCGCGTCCAGCTTGTCGGCGGTCAGGGGCTGCGCGGCGCCCGGCCCCACACTTTCACGGCGAAAGCAGAACCGGCAGTACACCGGGCACACGTGGGTCACCTTCAGGAGGCATCGGTCGCGGTAGCGATGCACCACGCCCTCCACGGCGGTGTGCGGACCGTCGTCGATCGGATCGGCGCGCTCTTCGGGGTGGTGGTCGATTTCGCGGGCGTCGGGTCTGAACTGCCGCGCGATGGGATCCTCGGGATCGCCCGGGTCGATCAGGCGTTCCATCACCGGCGTGATCGCAACGGCGTAGCGTGCGACAACGGCGGCGAGGGGGTCACGGGATTCTGGCTTCATCGGCATGTGTAGGCGCCGAGTACACAGAGACGGGCGTCTCCGCAAATGGCCATGAGGCGCTCTCTCAAGTCCATGGGCCGTGCGCGCTAGGGGGCCCACATCACTGTGCGCACGTCCGGTGCGCCAGTGGCGAGCATGACGAGCCGGTCGAAGCCCAGCGCACAGCCGCTCGCGGGCGGCATGTGGCCAAGCGCGGCGATGAAGTCCTCATCGATCGGATAGCGCTCTCCGTAGCGGCGCGCCTTCTCCGCCATATCGGCTTCAAACCGGCGCCGCTGCTCCGAAGGGTCGGTCAGTTCGCCGAAGCCGTTGGCGAGTTCCACGCCGCAAACATAAAGCTCGAAGCGCTCCGCAAGTCGCGGATCATGCGCCGCCGGACGCGCCAGCGCGGCTTCCGCGAGCGGGTAGTCGTGCAGGATTGTGGCGCGCCCCGCGCCGAGATGGGGTTCCACGCACTGCACCAGCACGCGGGCGAAGAGATCGCTCCATGTGTCGTCTTCGCCTACGCGCACCGATTGCGCGCCCAGTTGCCGCGCCAGACCGTCGCGGTCGCCGCGACCGTCGGCGCCGAGCGTCGCCAGGAGATCGACGCCGGCATGGCGCTGGAACGCCTCGGCGACGGTGAGCCGGTCCGGCGGCGCGAGGGGATCACAGCTGCGGTCGCGCCAGCGCCAGACGGCCGCGCCCGTCACGGTGGCCGCCTCGCGCAGGAGGGCGCCGACATCCTCGAACAGCGTCTCATACGGCGTATGCGACCGATACCACTCCAGCATGGTGAACGCCGGCGCGTGGAGGGGGGAGCCCGTCTCCCGCGCGCGGAAGACCGGCGACAAGGCGAACAGGCGCGTCTCGCCTGCGGCGAGAAGTTTCTTCATGGCGAATTCGGGGGAGGTGTGGAGCCACGCCGCAGGTCCCTCCGGCGGGCTCACGGAGAAGGCGTGGAGGTGAACCTCGTTGCCCGGGGAGGCGACCAGGGCCGAAGGGTCCGCCTCCGTGAAGCCCTCGACCTCTAACCAACGGCGGAAGGCCGCCGCAATCCGGTTTCGGGCCAGCAGCGCCGGCCGGCGGTCGGCGTGGCGGGCGCGATCCCAGAGCGTCATGGTTCGCCGTCCCTGCGGAGACGCCGCAGTTCCTGTTTTGCGACAATTCGGTCTATGAACCCGCGGAAGGGTTCAACAACGGTCGCGACCGCGCGCCGACAATGAGGATTCACCATGGTCAAGGTTATCGCCAGCGACGTGCGCAAGGGCAACGTGCTGGAGCTGGAGGACGGCAAGCTCTACGTGGTCATGAGCCACGAGACTTTCCGACCCGGCAAAGGCACGCCCACCACCACGCTCGTGATGCGCCGGATCACCGACGGTCTGAAGCAGACCATGACGTACAAGACGTCCGACGGGCTGGAAAAGGCCTTTGTGGAGGAGGTGAAGCACACCTACCTCTACGAAGATGAAGGCGTGGGCTACGTTTTCATGAACCCGCTCAACTACGAACAAGTGACGGTGAGCAAGGACACCGTGGGCGACGATGCAGCTTACCTTGCGTCTGACATGGAAGTTCACCTGACGATGTTCGACGGCCAGGCGCTGTCCATCGACCTTCCGCCCCGGGTGACGCTCGAGATCGTAGAGACCGAGCCCGTCACCAAGGGGCAGACGGCCTCGTCCTCCTACAAGCCCGCGACACTCTCCAACGGCCTGCGCACCATGGTGCCCCCCCACATCGGGCCCGGGACGCGGGTGATCATCTCCACCGAGGACGGCGCCTACGTGGAGCGGGCGAAGGACTAGGTGTGGCCACCGTTCTGCGTCAGTTTGTCGCAGATAGGGAGGCCCCTTACTGCCCGCGCCTCAATTCTTACAGAATGGTTATGGTAACGTCCCGCCGAACCTTGGGCTAAGCGAGTGGCCACGAGGGCATCGGGCGAGGTTTGCACATGAACCGGAACGTGATCGTGGCGGCGGCGGCTCTGGTCGTCGGGCTGCTCGGCGGTGTGGTTCTGGGTCAGACGGGCGGGGGCCCGAGCGGTTGGTTCCGGGCCGCAGCCGGCGGCGCGGAAGCGATCCGGTCGGCGAAGGCGCCCAGGCTGGCGGCCATCGCCTCCGGCGACATGGCGTTCCAGCGTCTGCGGGTCGAAACGGGCGGCGACACCCCGGTGGCGTGCCTCGAGTTCACCCAGCCTCTCGCCAACGATCCTCAGACCAACTTCGCCGATTTCATCACCCTCGCGCCGGCCGCTGCGGTGCAGTTCGAGCCGGTGGAAAACTCCCTGTGCCTGCGCGGTCTGCCCTACGACGTCGACCGCCAGGTCACGATCCGCGAGGGCCTGCCGGCAGCGGGCGGCGCGCGGACCCGCAAGGACGAAACGATCACGCTGACCTTCGGGGACCGGCCGTCCTTCGTCGGGTTTGCGGGCTCGGGGGTCATCCTTCCGCGGGCGGAGGCCGATGGCGTCGGCCTGGAGACCGTGAACGTCTCGAAGCTGAAGCTGGAGGTCCTGCGCGTCTCCGATCGCATCCTGTCCCAGCGGTCCGTCACAGAAGGCCAGGCGGTGGCGGAGGGGTCTTGGGACTATTGGTCGATCGAGAACGAGGGCGAGGAGTTCGGCGTCTCCATCTGGAAGGGCGAACTGCCGGTGCAACTGCGGCCGCAGGACCGCAACCGGACACAGACCACGGTGTTTCCGCTGGGCGCCGTCCTGAAGGACAAACAGCCAGGCGCCTACGTCGTGCGTGTGCTGGACGCGACGCCCTCGGCTGGCGCGCGCGGCGAGAACAACGACCGGCCCGCCGGCGCGGTGCGCTGGATCATGTACACGGACATGGCGCTGCAGAGCTTCACGGGCGCGACCGGCATGGATGTCGTGGTCCGGTCACTCAAGACCGCACGACCGATGGGCGCCGTCACGCTGACGCTCATCGCCCAGAACAACGACGAACTCGCCCGCGCGCGCACCAACGGCGAAGGCCGTGTGCGCTTCGCCCAGGCGCTGCTGAAGGGCGAGGGCCCGCAGCGCGCCCGGTACGTTTTCGCCTACGGGAGCAACGGCGACTTTGCGGCGCTCGATCTGGAACGCGGCGTGCTCGATCTTTCGGAGCGGGACGTGGGCGGACGGTTCGCCCCCGGCGATGTGGACGCCTACATGTTCACCGAGCGCGGAATCTACCGCCCCGGCGAGGTGGTGCGCGTCAACGGCATGCTGCGCGACCCCGCCGGCCGCGCCATCGCCAATCGCCAGTCCACACTGGTGGTTTATCGCCCCAACGGCACGGAGTTCCGCCGCCAGCGCCTGCTGGAGGCGGTGGATGCCGGCTCGATCATCAAGAACGTGCCGATCGATCGCGCCGCCCCGCGCGGGCAATGGCGCGCGGTGCTGGAGGTTGACGGCCAGGATGCGCCAGCCGGCGAAGTGACCTTCGCGGTCGAGGATTTCGTGCCCCAGCGTCTGCGTGTGAAGGTCGATGGGGCCGAAACCCCGCTCACCGCCGGCCAGACGCGCGACATCGGCGTCGATGCGCAGTTTCTGTACGGCGCCCCTGGCGCAGGCCTTGTGGTGCAGGGCGAGGGACGTCTGCAGGTCGATCCCAATCCGTTCGCCGCGTTCGCAGGCTACCGGTGGGGCCGTGAGGACGACCGCTTCGAAGAGCAGTTCTTCCAGCTGCCGGAGACCGTGACGGACGGCGCAGGGCGCGCGCAGCTCCAGGTGGCGCTGCCGGCGACGCCGGCCACATCGCTGCCGCTGCGCGCCAAGGTCATCGCCAGCGTCGCAGAACCCGGCGGCCGTGTGGTGCGTGAGAATTTCGACATCCCTGTCCGGTTGCAGAGCCAGTACATCGGCGTGAAGTCACGCGGCGACGGGTGGCTGCGTGCAGGCCAGCCCGCGGTCTTCGACGTCATCGCCGTCAACGCCGAAGGCGCCCGTGTGGCCGCCCGGCTGCAATGGCGCCTGGTGGAGGAGGACTGGAGCTACGACTGGTATCTTGAAGGCGGCCAGTGGAAGTGGCGCCGCACGGGGCGCGATATCCAGGTCGCCGGCGCTCAGGGCGCGATCGATGTGGCGGCCAACGCGGTGCAGGCCATCACGCAGACCAACCTGCGGGAAGGCGCCTACAGGCTGATCGTCCGCAACGACGCCTCCGGCGCGGAAACCACGCATCGCTTCGGCATTGGCTGGGGCGGCTGGGCCAGCGACAGCGATACCCCGGACATGGTGGCCATCGCGCCGCCCGCAGCCGCGGTGAAACCCGGCGCCCGGATCGAGGTGGACGTGCGCCCGCCCTACGCGGGCGAGGCGCAGATCGTCGTCGCCACGGATCGGGTGCTCACCACGCGGACGGAAACCATTCCGTCGGGCGGCAAGAAAATCACGCTGCGCGTCGACAGTGATTGGGGCGCCGGCGCCTACGTGCTGGTGACGGTGATGACCCCGCGCGATCCCGCCGGGCGGCGCGACACGCCGGTGGTGCCGCGCCGAGCCGTGGGCGTCACCTACGTGCCCGTGGACATGACCAACCGCACGCTCACCGTAGCGGTCGCGGAGGACATGGGCGTGGTGCGGCCGCGCCAGCGGGTGAACTTCCCGATCACTGTCACTGGCGCGCCGCGCGGGGAGAGCGTGCGCGTCACCCTCGCCGCCGTCGACGAGGGCATCCTGCAACTGACGAAGTTCGCCACGCCGGACCCCAAGGCGCACTATTTCGGACGCCGCGCGCTCGGCGTTGGCATACGGGACGACTATGGCCGTCTCCTCAATCCGAATCTGGGCGCAGCAGCCACGCCGCGTCAGGGCGGCGACAGCCTCGGCGGCGAGGGTCTCACCGTGGTGCCGACGAAAACGGTGGCGCTATGGTCCGGCCTCGTGAAGCTTGATCGCGCCGGGCGCGCCTCCATTCCGCTCGATGTGCCGGACTTCAACGGCGAACTGCGCATGATGGCCGTGGCCTGGAGCGAAACCGCGCTGGGCGCCGACGAAACGGCCGTGACGGTGCGCGATCCGGTCGTGGCGGATCTGACGCTGCCGCGCTTCCTGGCGCCGGGCGACGAGGCCTTCGCCACGCTGCGGATCGACAACATCGAAGGTCCGGCCGGGGCGTACCAGATCTCCGTCGCAGGCCAGGGGGCCGCGCGCGCCCAGGGCGGCGCGCAACGGCTGACGCTCGCGCAGGGCGCCAACCAGACCATCCGCATTCCCGTCACCGCCCCGGCCGCCGGCATCGGCAAACTCACGCTCAACGTGTCCGGCCCGGGCAATCTTGCGCTGGCCCACGCCTACGATATCGAGGCGCGCGCGCCTTACTTGCCGGTGACGACGGTGCAGCGCGACCGGCAGGCCCGCGGCTCGTCCTTTGCGCTGACGGCGGCAGCGCTGGCCGGCTTCCAGCCGGCGCAGTCGAAGGCGATCGTCAGCTATTCCAGCCTCGCCGGGCTCGATCCCGCGCCGCTGCTCGACAGTCTTGAACGCTATCCTTACGGCTGCACCGAGCAACTGGTGAGCGTGGCCATGCCGCTGCTCTACGCCAACGTGCTTGCGCCGGAGGCCAACCGCGCCGCCGACGCGCGGCTGAACCCGCGGTTGAACGACGTCGTCACCAAGCTGCTGGATCGGCAGACGCCCGACGGCGCTTTCGGTCTTTGGCGGGCAGGCGACGGCGCCGCCACCCCGTGGCTCGGCGCCTACGCGGCGGACTTCCTGCGTCGCGCCAAGGAAAACGGCGTCGTGGTGCCTGATGCGGCGATGGAGGATGTCTACAAGGGCCTGCGCGCCGTGGCGCGACTGGATGATTTTTCCAACGTTTCGTATGATTACGAGGTCTACAAGTGGGTCGGAAACCCGGACACCACGGCGCTCCTGCGGTCGCGGTCGACGGCGTACGCCCTCTACGTGCTCGCCAAGGCGGGCCGGGCTGACATCGGTCAGGTGCGCTATTTCCACGATGCGCGTCTCGCCGCAGAGCCAAGCCCCCTGGCGCGGGCGCAGATCGGGGCTGCGTTGGCCCACCTCGGGGATCGCGCGCGCGCGCGCAGCGCATTCCGCATGGCCGAGCAGGCGCTCGGCTACCGCAACCCTGGCGACTACTACCAGTCGCCGGTGCGCGACACGGCGGGCGTGCTGGCGCTGATGGCTGAGGCCGCGTCGGGCGATACCGGGCTCAACGGCGGCATCCAGCGCCTCACCCGCCGTCTGGAGAACGATCAGCCCCGCGCCGACCAGCTGATGACGCAGGAGCAGGCGCAACTGCTGATGGCCGCCAACGCGCTGCTGCGCTCGGCGGGGCCCGTGCTGATCTCGGTCAACGGTCAGCCCGCGACGCGCATCGCGCCGTTCACCGCCGTGGCGGCGCAGCTGCAGGCCCCCGTGACGTTCCGCAACGATGGGCAAGGGCCCATCTGGCGCTCGCTGACGGTGTCGGGTGCGCCCACGTCCGCGCCGCCGGCGCAGTCAAACGGGCTGTCCATCGACAAGCGCGTGTTCACCCTCACAGGCGGCCTCGCGGACCTTGACGGCGTCCGACAGGGCGATCGCGTGATCGTGGCGCTTTCGGGCGCGCCGGAGGGCCAGCGACTTTACCCCGCCGCCATCATCGATCTTCTGCCTGCCGGCCTGGAGATCGAATCCATCCTCGGCCCCAGCGATGGGGAAGGCGTACCGGGCTATGACGGCAAGCGTGTGGACGGGCCGTTCGCCTGGTTGGGCCGGATCAGCCCGACCCGCATCAGCGAGAAACGCGATGACCGGTTCGTCGCCGCGCTTGATGTCCAGGGCGGCGGCTACACGGTGGCGTATGTCGCGCGCGCGGTGACGCCGGGCTCCTACACGCTGCCGGGCGCCGCCATCGAGGACATGTACAAACCCGGCGTCGCCGGCCGCAGCGCGACCGGTCGCCTGCGCGTCGCGGCGCGTTGAACCGCCAACGATACGCGCCATGAAGCGCGGCCGCACGCTCGCGCCGCCGATCGATGCGGCGACCAGGCGCTGGTGGACCCGGGCGGTCGCTGTCTTTCTGGCGCTTTTCGCGCTGGATCTTGCCTTGCCGCCGCCCCTGGAGCGGGCGCGCGTCGTGTCGCCTGTCGTGCTCGACAGGGACGGCGCCTGGCTGCGCGCGTTCACGACGCCTGATGGAAAGTGGCGGCTCGCTGCGCGTCTCGACGAGATCGATCCGGAATTCGTACGCCGACTCATCGCCGTGGAGGACAAGCGGTTCTGGGTGCATCCGGGAGTCGATCCGCTCGCGCTGGGCCGCGCGGCGTTCACCTGGGCGCGGTCCGGTCGGATCACGTCCGGCGGCTCCACCATTACCATGCAGCTTGCGCGCCTGATCGAACCGCGCCCCCGCACCGTGCCGTCAAAACTCATCGAGATCGTGCGGGCGGTGCAGATCGAGCGGCGCCTGTCGAAGCGACAGATACTGTCGGCCTATCTCACCGTCGCGCCGTACGGCGGCAACCTGGAAGGCGTGCGCGCCGCCAGCCGTGGCTACTTCCATCGCGATCCGCAGGGCCTGTCGGAGTCGGAGATGGCGCTCCTCATCGCGTTGCCCCAGGCGCCCGAGGCGCGCCGCCCCGACCGTCGCCCCGACGTCGCGCGCGCCGCCCGCGACCGGGTGCTCGCCAAGTTCGTCACGCTTGGCCTCACCACGCGGGCGCTGGCGTCTGAGGCGCGCAGCGCGCCCATTCCCGGACGCACGCCTTTTCCGGCGCTCGCGGACCGCGTGGCCGACAGGCTCGTGCGCGGCGCCGACGATCCGCGCATCCTGCGCACCACGCTTGATGCCGGGTTGCAGCGATCCATCGAGACGCTGGTGGCGGAAGAGCTGCGCAGGCAGGACGAGGAGACCAGCGCGGCGGTGCTTGTGGTTGCGGTGGATGGCCGGCAGGTGCGCGCCGCCGTGAGCGGCGCCGAACGCGCCCGCGCCGGCGCCTATCTCGACATGACCCGTGCGGTGCGTTCTCCCGGATCGGCGCTGAAGCCCTTCATCTACGGTCTCGCCCTCGATGACGGCATCGCCGCGCCCGAGACGCTGATTGACGATGCCCCGCGCCGCTTTGGCGGCTACCTCCCGGAAAACTTCGACCGCCGCTTTCACGGCGAGGTTCGGCTGTTCGAGGCGCTTCAGCATTCACTGAACCTCCCGGCTGTGGCGACGTTGCAAAAGGTGGGGGCGGCGCGCTTCGAGGCGGCGCTCACGTCGGCGGGCGCGAAGCCCCGGTTTCCGCGCCGCAACCTCGCCGAACCCGGCCTTGCGCTGGCGCTTGGCGGCGTCGGCATGACCTTGGAGGAGGTGGTGACGCTCTATGCGGCGCTCGGCGACGGGGGCGTCGCAAGGCCGCTCACGTATCTGGAGGCGCCGCGCTGGCGCGCCAGCCGGCTGATGAAGCCAGAGAGCGCAGCAAAGATCCTCGGCATCCTCGCGCGCACGCCCGCGCCTGCTGGCCGTGCGCCAAGCACGCTGGTGGAAGGCGCGCCTCAGATCGCGTTCAAAACAGGCACGTCCTATGGGTTCCGCGATGCCTGGGCCTTCGGGGTGGGCGCGGGATACGCGGTCGGCGTATGGGTCGGCCGCCCGGACGGCGCGCCGCGGCCCGGCGCTACGGGACGGGCGGAGTCCTTGCCGCTTCTGTACGCGGTGTTCGATCGCCTCGCGCCGGCGGGCGCGCCGGGGATGATCGCCGATCGCGCCGAGGAGCGGCTGGCGCCCGGCCAACGACGGCTCGATCCGGACGACGTCGCCACCGGTCCTGCCATCCTGTTTCCGCCAGACAACGCGGAGGTGCTGGTGACGGACTACGGCGCAGCCAGCCGTGGCGTTGCGCTGGCGGCGCGCGGCGGCGCAGCGCCGCTTGTGTGGTACGCGGAAGGCGCGCGCGTCGCGGAAGAGGACACCAGCGGCCGCCCGATCTGGCGGCCCACCACGCCAGGCTTCCACGAAGTGCTGGTGGTGGACGCCGAAGGTCGCCGCGCTCGCGCACGGGTGCGCGTACGCAACTGATGCGGCGGGTCAAAGTGGCCGGGAGAGATCGAACTCGACCCGGAAGTGGCGGTTCGGCCGGTTGAGCTCGTAGGCGAACAAGGCGCCGGGCGCGACCGCCATGGTCCAGACGTTGGTCATCGATGCGGTGCGGCTCTCCCGCGCAAACAGCGCCTTCGAATAGTCGTCGACGGGAAAGTCCTGGCGATCGTCCGCGCCAGGGGCGCTGGAATCCCCGCCATACTGGGAGAGCACGTCCTCTGAGCCGTCCGCATGGCGGTGATCGTGCTTCAACCTCAACGCTCCGGACTCCAGGCGCGTAACGACCCAAGTGCGGGATCGATCCTCGCCCACGGCGAACGGAATTCGGATCGTTTTTTCCTGCGCGCAATCCACCGGTCCGATGACCAATGGCTTGCCGGCGAAATCGGCGTCCGCGGCGTCGGTGGAAGCGAGGCGGCCGGCGAAGCGCTGCCCGCAAAGGCTGGTCAGACGCTCGAAAAAGACATCGGCGGGTAATGTCGGCTGCGCGGGCGGGGTGGCGCAGGCCGGCAGGAGCAGCAGTGCCGCGAGAACCAGAGTTTTCATGGCGTCACCATGCCCGTGCGTGCGCAGTGGGCCAACCGCGATCACGCGGACGTCACTCGCCCCGGGTGCGACCGTCGCCTTCCTCCGCAAGGACGATGGCGGGGTTCTCCGGCGCGAGCCGTTCGAACAGGCCGACAAAGGGATCGGCCTGCGGTCCTTCGGCGCGCAGGGGCGCGGCCGCGCGCTGGGCGAGTTCGTCGCGCTCCACAGGGGCAAGCTTGGCGATCCGACCCGGCGACTGGACGGGTCGCCAATAGGACAGGAGCACGACGTAGCCGCCCTCCCGTTCTTCGATGCGCGCCAGACCGTGTTCCACGAACTGGCGAAAGGCGCTGCGCGCACGACCAAGCGTGCGGTAGGTGCGCGGCAAGGGTTCGGCGACCAGTTCGGCCGGCGCGCCCAGCAGGGCGCGGGCCTCGTCCGGCGTGCGCGCCGCACCCAGTGGCTTGCGCACCGCGCCGGCGGCGCTGCGCGCCACGGGCGCCGGCGGCGCAATGCGCCAGAACCGCACCAGGACGCGCCACGCATCGTCGCGCCACACCAGTTCGTAGCGACCGTCCCCGTAGAGACCCGGGATTGCGGCTTCGGCGGCGGCGATGTCGGCGAAGGCGCCGGGGGCTTCTTCGGCGGCGAGAAACACCAGCCCGCCTGCGATCCGCGCCGCCGCGGGCGCTGTGCGCGCCACGGGCGCGTCAGCGGCCAGGGCGCCGCTGGCGGAACTGGCGATGGGGTAGGCGGTCATGGTGCAGAGGCTAGCGCGATATGGCGAGGAATGGGTGCGGTTTTCTGCGCGCGCGCCCACGGGTTTCAAGAGCGTGCCCGGAGCGCGTGCGGTTCCCGGCCCCGATTCACCCAGTCCCGATTTTTCCCGCCCCGATTTTCTCCGCACCGGGCCATCCCGCCCTTTTTCGGTCCCCCCAGCCGGGCTAAGGGACGGCGGATGAGCGAGCGGGAGCCGAACCATGGGTCAATCAACGCCGCGCCACGGCGCGAACGGGCGCCCGAGGCGGGCCGGCCATGGGGCCCTGCTTGCCCTGGCGCTTGCTCCGCTCGTGGCGTTGGGCGCGTGTGATCAGATTGGCGGGATGCTGGAGCAGGCGGGTCTCGGCCCGGCCGCGCTGGAGGCGGTGACGCCCGACGCCCGCGCCTTCGGCGGTGGGACGGTGCTGCCTGCCGCCGACATGGAGGCCATGCTCGCGCCCGATCCTTTGATGTTCGTGCCGGGCGAAATTCTCGTCGGCGCCAAGGTCGACGCAGAACTTGCGGCCGCCGCGGCGGCTCTGGGGATGCCGCTGATGTCGCGCTTCGCGGCCGACGGCGAGCCGCAGGCGCTCGATGTGCGCGTGGAGGCGCGCGCGATCGAGGAGGCCGTGGAGGAAGCGACCCGCGACGCGCGCACGGTGCTGATGCGCATGAAGGTGGAAGGCGAGATCGAAGTCAGCCCTTCGGGCATGGTGAAGATCGATCTCACGCCGGACAACACTGGCAGTCCCACGGGCCTCGCGCGCGTGGCGCAGGCCGGTGCGCCAGACGCCGCAACTCCCGGCGCGCCGGCCGAGCCCGATGCAGCGCCTGCGCAGGCCGCACTCCCCGTTCCTGCGACGCCGCCGGGTGCGGAGCAGGCGGCCGCAGGAGAGGCGGCGGCTCCCGCCGCCGTCGTCGATACCGGCCAGCGGTGTCCGCGCGACGCCACGCCGGCGCAGCTGGAAGCGGACCTGACGCTGAAGACGATCTGCGCGCTCGAACGCCTGCAAGCCTCGCGGCAGTTCGACTACGTCGAGAAGAACTACATCGTTGAAACGGGCTTCGATCGCCTGCCTTTCTTCAACCGCAAGCCTGCGGCGGCGCCGGCGCCGTCACAGTCTCCTGCGCCGACCCCGGCGCCGGGCGCCGAGGTTGCGGCCACCGGCGCGCTGCCGAACGACCCCCTTCTGCCCTTGCAGTGGGATTTCCGGGCCCGGGGCGCGGGCGCCGGGTCTTCGCCCGGCGGGGCGGGCTTCGAGCCGTTCTGGATCAACGCGCGGCAGGTCGGACGGCGCGCCGTAAGCGTCGCTGTGATCGATACCGGCGTGGATCTGGCGCACCCCGACATGAAGGCGAGCCCCAACCTCACGCGCGGCATCGATCTGGTCGTGGACTATGATCGCGCGGGCGACGGCGACGGCATCGACCGCGATCCCAACGATGCGGGGGACGCCTGCGGCGCGGGCAAAGAAAATTCGTTCCACGGCACGCACGTCGCCGGCACCGTGGGCGCCGCCACGACGAACGATCGCCGTGGCGTGGCCGGCGGCGCGTGGAATGTCACGGTCATACCCGTGCGCGCCATCGGACGGTGCGGTGGAGAGCTGGAAGACATCGTCAACGCGGTGCGCTGGTCGGCGGGTCTCTCGCCGGCGTTGACCGAAACGGGCGAACAGATCGTCAACCCCACGCCAGCCGACATCATCAACATGAGTCTCTCGGTGGGAATTCCCTGTCCGGCCTCGATGCAAGCTGCGATCGACGCGGCCGTGGCCCGGGGATCGGTGGTGGTCGTCGCGGCGGGAAACAAGGCGGCGCCTGTTACGCAGTATGCGCCGGCGAACTGTCGCAACGTCCTTGTGGTGGCGGCCAACGATGCACGCGGCCACATGGCGTTCTATTCCAATTTCGGAACGGAGGTGGACGTTCTCGCCCCGGGCGGCGACCTGTTCAACGATACCGACGGAGACGGACGGCCCGATGGCATCCTGTCGACCCGTACGACGACCAAGGACTGCTACGATCCCGAAACGCGCCAGCCGGCGGCCACCTGCTACTATGGCTACTTGCAGGGGACATCCATGGCCGCCCCGCACGTATCGGCGGCGCTCGCGCTGTTGCAGTCACAGTTCAATGTGAAGGGCCGCGCCCTGGAGCAGCTCTTGCTTACCCGCGCAATCGGCCCGATCGACACGTCCGCCCAGTGCGCCATTGCGTGCGAAAAACCCAACGCCACGCCCGTTCCGGGCCAGCCAGGCAAGTGCATGCGCCCTTGCGGGCGCGGCATGCTCGATCTCGCGCGCGCTGCGCCGGCGGGGGTCCCGGCGGCCGCTGGAGGGCGATGACATCATGATTGCCTCCCATGGACGATAACCGGGTCCGGTCTCTAGGACTTCTGGGCGGCGGCGGCGCCCTGATCGTTGCGCTCGCCGTGGCGGCGCTCGGCGGGCCTGAGGAGGCGCCGCCCGCCAAGGCGCCGGCGACGGTGGGCGCCGTTGTCGCCACGCCATCCGCATCCGTCGCGGCGCCAATCCCGCCCCCCAACGTAGACACTGCGATGGTCGATCCTCCCTCCCGGCCAGTGGCGATCCCTCGCAACCCCGCCCCGCCCGGACAGGTGGACGCCACGCCGCGCAACCCGGATCTGGAGTTCATCGTTCGCTTCAAGGACAACCATCCGCTGAGCCGGGCGCAAGCTCTGGCCGAGCAGGGCGCCCGCGCCCAAGCGGAGGCGTCGGCGCGCGAGACGCTGGCCCGGCGCAGCGATTTGACAGGCCTCTGCTTTCGCCGCTTCACGCTGGGCGCCGAAATCGTCCTGGCGCACTGCGCGGCAGTGCCGCCCGCCAAGATCGCCGACACGTCGGACCGGTGGGTGCGACGGCTGAAGGCCATGGCGGGCGTCCAGTACGCCGACGCCAACGTCGTGCTGACGCCGGACGCCAAGGCGCCCCGATAGTCAGGCGAGTGCGCTTTACCGCACGCCTCGCCCGCGCCATTCATCGCGCATGATCACCGAGCACACCGTGCGCGCGGCCGATGGCCTTGGCCTGTTCGTGCGCGACTACGCACCCGAATTGTCGCCGCAAGGCGTGGGCGATCTCGGCGCGCCCGTGCTGTGCCTGCATGGGCTGACGCGCAACTCGCGCGATTTCTCGGTCGTTGCGCCGCGAATCGCGGCGCTCGGTCGGCGGGCCATCGTCATGGACGTGCGCGGTCGCGGCCGATCTGACTGGGATCCCCAGCCGGCGCGCTACCAGCCCATGACATACATGCAGGACGCACTGCGTGTTCTGGACGATTTGCGTGTGGACCGCGCCGTCTGGCTGGGGACGTCCATGGGCGGCCTCATCACCATGGCCGCCGCCGCCACGGCGCCCACACGCCTTGCGGGCGCAATCCTCAACGATATCGGCGCCGTGATCGACGGCGCTGGGTTGCGACGGATCGCGGCGTACGTGGGCAAGGGAGGTCCGGCGGCGAACTGGGCGGAAGCAGCGGCTGCAGTGAAGGCGGTGAACGGCGCGGCCTTTCCCACCGCCGATGACGCATTCTGGCTGACGATGGCGCAGCGAACCTATCGCGCGCGCGCGGACGGGCGCCTTGAGCTCGACTACGACCCCGCCATCGCCCAAGGCATGGATCCCCAGGCGCCTCCGCCCGATCTTCGTCCGCTGTTCGCCGCGCTCATTCCGTTTCCCGTCCTCGTGGTGCGGGGCGCGCTGAGCGACATTCTCTCCCGGGAGGGCGTCGCCGCGATGCGCGCGGTGAAACCCGATCTTGCGGTGGCGGAGACGCCCGCCGTCGGCCATGCGCCCACGCTGGAAGAGCCCAGCGCCTGGCTGCCGGTGGTCGACTTCCTGGCGCGGGTCGTCTGAGGGATCAGACGGCGGCGCCCAGCGCGGCGCGTGCGGCCGTCTCGGCGGCGGCATTGCCGAACGCCACCAGCCCGTCGAGCTCGAACTGGCCGGGGCGGCGCCCATAGGGAATGGGCTCGCCCGACAGGGTCATGACGTCGCCGCCCGCCGCCACGAGCACGGCATGGCCCGCCGCGACGTCCCATTCGCTGAGCGGCCCAAAGCGGGGATAGATGTCGGCTTCGCCGGACGCCACACGACAGAACTTGAGGGAGGAACTGGCGGTGACGGTGCTGGCGGCGCCCGTTGCGGCGGCGAAAGCCTTGAGCCTCGGCCCGCTGAAAGTGCTGCTGCCAATGAGCCGCCAGCCCTCCGTACGGCTGGAGACGGAGAGCGGCGTCCGCTGCTTGCGCTCCTCGCCGCTCTGTGGATCGCAGTGAGTCGCCCACGCGCCTGCTGGGCCGCCGGCCCACAGCGCGCCCGAAGCAGGCGCATAGACGACGCCAAGGACCGGGCGACCATCCTCGATCAGGCCGATGTTGACGGTGAACTCGTCCTTCCCACCCTCCGCGAAGCCCTTCGTGCCATCCAGCGGATCGACGAGAAAGAAGCGGCTTCCCACTCGGGGGATACGGCCTGCCGCCACTTGCTCCTCCGCGATGACCGGCACGTCCGGCGCGATGTGCACAAGGCCGGCGAGAATGATGGCTTCGGCGTGCTGATCCGCGATCGTGACGATGGAGCCGTCGCGCTTGGTGTTGACGGAGAAGCCTTCCTTCCAGATACGATAAATCTCCCGGCCTGCGGTGCGCGCAAGGATGGCGACGTCATCCAGCATCAGGCGGGGGTATCGTCGATCAGGGCGATTTCCTCACGCAGGGCGGACAGGGCCTCGCCGCCAAAATCGCCGTTGCGCAGCGCAAGCGCCACCGTGGCGCGCAGATAGCCGATCTTGTCGCCGCAATCGTAGACACGCCCGGCGAATTCCATGCCGTGGAAGGGCTGCTTGGTCATGAGCTTGCGCATGGCGTCGGTGATCTGGATCTCGCCGCCGGCGCCGCGCTCCTGCGTAGCGAGGATCGTGAAGATATCCGGCTGCAGGATGTAGCGGCCGTTGATGTAGAGATTGGAGGGGGCGGTGCCCCGAGCCGGCTTCTCGACCATGCCGGTGATCTCGAAGCCCGGCGGCTTTTGCGCGCCGGTTGCGACGATGCCGTACTGGTGGGTCATTTCCGGCGCGCAGGCGTTCACGCCGATGACGTTGCCGCCCTCGCGCGCATACACCTCCATCATGCCCGTAAGGCACTGCGCATGGCCGCGCGGCGGCGCCATGATCATGTCCGGCAACAGGAGGGCGAACGGCTCGTGGCCGATCACGTCACGTGCGCACCATACGGCGTGGCCCAGTCCGTTGGGCGCCTGCTGGCGTACGAAACTGACCGAGCCGGGCGCAGGCAGGATTGCGTCCAACTCGCCCAGGAGCTCAGTCTTGCCCTTCTGGCGCAGGGTGTCTTCCAGCTCATAGGCCCGGTCGAAGTAGTCCTCGATGGCGCTCTTGTTGCGGCCGGTAACGAACACGATGTGCTCGATGCCGGCGCCCAACGCTTCGTCGATCACGTACTGGATGGCGGGCCGATCAAAGACGGCGAGCATTTCTTTCGGGACCGCCTTGGTGGCGGGCAACACACGGGTGCCGAGACCGGCGACCGGCAACACGGCCTTGCGGATTTTCTGCGGGGTCATACGGCTTTCTAGTGCGAGTTTGGGATGGGTGAAAGTGCGGCCGGGGGGGGCGATTGGTCGATCACTCCACCGTGACGGACTTGGCGAGGTTGCGCGGCTGGTCGACGTCGGTGCCCTTGGTGACCGCTACGTGGTAGGCCAGAAGCTGAACGGGCGCTGAGTAGACGATCGGCGCGATGAAACCGTGGCAGGCCGGCGCCTCGATCGTCGCCCACGGCGTATCGCCTGCCGCGGCGATGCCGGCCCGGTCCGAGATGAGTAGGACCCGCCCGCCGCGCGCAGCCACTTCCTGGAGATTGGACAGCGCTTTCTCGAAGAGCGCGTCGTGCGGCGCGATCATCACTACCGGCGTGTGCTCATCGATCAGCGCGATCGGGCCGTGCTTCAGCTCTCCCGAGGCGAAGCCCTCGGCGTGGATGTAGCTGATCTCCTTCAGCTTGAGGGCTCCCTCAAGCGCCAGCGGGAAGAACGCGTCGCGACCCAGATAGATGGCGCTGCGCGCTTCGGAGATTTGCTGCGCCAGCTTGACGATGGCGTCCTCGCCGGCGGTGGCTTCCGCAATCAGGCGCGGGCATTCCAGGAGGGCGGCCGTCAGGGTGATCTCCTGATCGCGGCTGAGGCGACCGCGTTGACGACCCGCCAGGACTGCAAGCGCCGCGAGTGTGGTCAACTGCGCCGAGAAGGCCTTGGTCGACGCGACGCCGATCTCGGGGCCCGCCAGCGTCGGCGCGTTGACTGTACATTCGCGCGCCATGGACGAGGTGGGCACGTTGATTACGCCGATGGTCGTCAATCCACGCTCGGTGGCGAGACGCAGGGCGGCCAGCGTATCCGCCGTCTCACCGGACTGGGAGATCACGAGCGCCGCGTCGCCCGGTTCGCATGCGGGATCCCGGTACCGGTACTCGGACGCAACCTCACACTCCACCGGCAGCCTCGCCAGGCGCTCGAACCAGTACTTGGCGATCCGTCCGGCGTAGTGGGCGGTGCCGCAAGCGATGATGTGCAGGCGCTTCATGCCTGTAAAATCGATGGTCTTGCCTTCGGGTAGCTCTACGGCCTGATGCAACGGATTGACGTAAAGCGCGACGGTGCGGCCGATGGACTCCGGCTGTTCGAAGATTTCCTTTTGCATGAAGTGGCGAAATGCGCCTTTTTCAATCGCACCGGAAACGACGGGGACGTCGCGGACGGTGCGTGTCACGCGCCTGCCGGCGGCATCTGTCACCTCCGCGCCGCCCCGCCGCAGCACGATGACGTCACCTTCCTCAAGATACATGATCCTGCTGGTGAAGGGGGCGACGGCGATTGCGTCCGAACCGAGAAACGCCTCGTCTTCCGTGAAGCCCGCCACCAGGGGGCTGCCGCGCCGTGCGCCGACGAGCAGGTCCTCGTCGCCCTCGAACAGGGCCGCGATGGCGTAGGCGCCCCGCATGCGCGCAACGGCATCCTTCACGGCATCGCCCGGACTACGTCCGCCGCGCACGCCCTCCGCGATCAGCGCCGCTATGACCTCGCTGTCGGTCTCGGACTCAAATTGGCGCCCACCCGCCGTCAATGCCACGCGCAGGTCGCGGAAGTTTTCGATGATGCCGTTGTGGACGATGGCCACGGGCCCAGCCTTGTGGGGGTGGGCGTTCTGTTCGTTCGGCGCCCCGTGCGTCGCCCACCGCGTATGGCCGATGCCGTTCACTCCGCCGAGCGGGCTTTGCGCCAGAACCGCTTCCAGGTTGCGGATTTTTCCCGGAGCGCGGCGACGGACGATGCGGCCGCCTTCCAGCGTGGCGACGCCCGCTGAGTCATAGCCGCGATACTCGAGGCGCTTCAGCGCTTCGACCAGACGCGGCGCCGCGGGTTCGCCGCCGAGGATTCCGATGATGCCGCACATGGGCGAAAGTCCTTGCGAGGAAGTCGCATCGGTCTATGCCGGGCCCGCGCTCCGTTGGCGAATGAATTGATCTTACGGAGTTCTACAACAGCCGACCCATGGATTAACGGAACCCGACCGGCTATTGAAAAGCGGAAGTAACCAGCGAGACTACGGGCATGCAGCGCGGCTATTTCGGGACGGACGGTATTCGCGGCACCGCCAACCGCTTTCCCATGACGGCGGAAGTGGCGCTGCGCGTGGGGATGGCCGCGGGCAAGCGCTACCGCAACGGCGGCGACCGGCGCCACTCCGTGGTCATCGGCAAGGACACGCGTTTGTCCGGCTACATGATCGAGCCGGCGCTGGTGGCCGGATTCACGTCGGTCGGCATGGACGTCGTACTGTTCGGGCCCCTTCCCACGCCGGCGGTGGCGATGCTGACGCGCAGCCTGCGGGCCGATCTGGGCGTCATGATCTCCGCCTCACACAACAAGTTCACCGACAACGGCATCAAGCTGTTCGGGCCCGACGGCTACAAGCTGTCGGACGATGTCGAAGCCGAGATCGAAGAGCTCATGGGCGTTCCGCTGGACCAGGGTCTTGCGGAGCCGACGCTGCTGGGCCGCGCCAAGCGGATTGACGATGCGCAGGCCCGCTACATCGAGATCGTGAAGGCGACGTTCCCCCGTGGTCGCCGCCTTACGGGTCTGCGCATTGTGATCGATTGCGCCAACGGGGCCGCCTACAAGGTCGCGCCCGAGGCGCTCTTCGAACTCGGCGCTGAGGTTTTCCCGGTGGGGGTTGAACCAAACGGTTTCAACATCAACCAGGAAGTGGGCTCCACCGACACACGCGCCCTCAAGGACGCCGTGCTGAAGTATCGCGCCGATATCGGCATCGCGCTCGACGGCGACGCCGATCGCGTGGTTCTCGTGGATGAGCGCGGCGCCGTCATCGACGGCGACCAGCTCATGGCGTTGGTGGCCACGTCCTGGAAGAAGGCCGGTGCGCTGAAGCAACCCGGCGTCGTCTCCACGATCATGTCGAACCTCGGCCTTGAGAAGTACTTGAAGTCGCTGGATCTCAAGCTCGAGCGCACGCGGGTGGGTGATCGGTACGTCGTGGAGGCCATGCGGGCGAAGGGCTACAATGTGGGCGGAGAGCAGTCGGGCCACATCGTCCTGTCGGATTTCTCCACCACGGGGGACGGGCTGATCGCTGCGTTGCAGGTGCTTGCGGTACTGGTCGAGTCGGGCAAGCCGGTCTCGGAGGTCTGTCACCTGTTCGAGCCTGCACCGCAGGTCCTGGAGAATGTGAAAATCGCGCCAGGCAAGAAACCGCTGGAGGCCGCGGACGTGCAGGCGGTGATCAAGGCGGCCGAAAAGAAGCTGGGCGCCAAAGGGCGGGTGGTCGTTCGTCCGTCAGGGACAGAGCCGCTGGTGCGGGTCATGGCCGAAGGCGAGGATGAAGGCGCCGTGCGCGCCGTGGTGGCCGAGATCGCCGCCGCCGTTCGGGAGAACGCGATGGCCGCGTGAGCGCGCGGTCGACTACAGCAGGTCGGTGCGACCTCGCGCCTTCAACGCCTCAACGATCGATTTCACATCCTGCGCCCGCGCCCGCGGCATCACAAGGACGGCGTCCGCCGTCTCCACCACCACGAGGTCCTCCACACCCACGAGCGCCACAAGCCGCCCGTCGGCGCGAACGTAGCAGCGGGCCGAATCCACAGCGATAACATCCCCGCGCACGACGTTGCCGCGCTCATCGGGCCGGCCGATGTCATGCAGGGCCGCCCACGAGCCGACATCGCTCCACGACATGGAAACGGGCACGACGGCGGCGCGGTCGGTCTTTTCGGCCACGGCGTAGTCGATGGAATCCGACGGGCACAGCGCCCACGCAGCGGCGTCGAGTGTGCGGACACAACCCGCGTCAGACCCGCCGGACCACGCAGCTTCGGCCTGGAGGCGGATTGCGGGCGCGAAGCGAGCCAGTTCGTCGAGGTAGAAACGCGCGGCGAACATGTAAATGCCGGAGTTCCACGTGGCGCCGCCCGCCGCAAGCAAAGCTTCGGCCACCGGAAGCAGGGGCTTCTCCACAAAGCGCGCCACGATGAACCCTTCGCCCAGCGGTTCTCCCGCCGTGATGTAGCCGAACCCCGTGTGCGGGGTGTCGGGCGCGATGCCGAACGTGACCAGCCGCCTGTCGGCGGCGAGCGCTGCGCCCTTGCGCATGGCGTCCGCGAAGGCGTGGTCGTCGCCGACGTGGTGGTCTGAGGGCAACATCAACACGATCGCGTCTTCATCGAGGCGCAAGGCGTCCAGCGCCGCAAGGGCCGCCGCCGGCGCGGTGTTGCGGCCTTGCGGCTCCAGCACGATGCGGGCGCCGTGGGGCGCCTCTGCGACCGCGATCTCGCGCATGTGCTCCCCGGCGATCAGCACCGGTGACACCGCACCCGACACGTGCGCCGTTCGCGCTACCGTTTCACTCAGCAGGGTGGCGTCAGACGTCAGGGCGTGGAACTGTTTCGGCCTGAGGCGGCGCGAAAGGGGCCACAGCCTTGTGCCCGAGCCGCCGCACAGGATGGCAGGAACGATGAGGTTCGTCATGGCCGTCCGATGCTTCTGTACGTAAAGCCGCGCTCGCGCATTTCGTCGGGGCGGTAGACATTTCGAAGGTCTACCATCAGCGGCGTCTTCATGGCCGCCTTCACCCGCTTGAGGTCCAGCGCGCGGAACTGGTCCCACTCGGTCACGATGGCCACGATGTCGGCGCCCTCCACGCACTCGTACGGGCTCTTGGTGAAGGTGACGCCCTGAAGCAGTTTCTCCGCTTCCTCCATGGCTTCGGGATCGAACGCCTTTACGGCGGCTCCCGCCTTCTGCAGCGCGGGCACGATGTCGAGCGCCGGGGCGTCCCGCATGTCGTCGGTGTTTGGCTTGAAGGCGAGGCCAAGGATCGCAACCGTCTTCCCTGTGAGGTCGCCGCCGCCGATGTCGATGATACGGTCCGCCATCTGGCGCTTGCGCGCGTCATTGATCGCCACGGTGGTCTCCACCAGCTTCACCGGCGCGCCCGCTTCCTGGGCCGTGCGCACGAGCGCCAGGGTATCCTTCGGAAAGCAGGAGCCGCCATAGCCTGGGCCCGCGTTGAGGAACTTGGCGCCGATGCGATTGTCCAGACCGATGCCGCGCGCCACTTCCTGGACGTTGGCCCCCACCATTTCGCAAAGGTCGGCCATTTCGTTGATGTAGGTGATCTTCAGCGCCAGAAAGGCATTGGCCGCGTACTTGATGAGCTCGGATGTGCGCCGCTCCGTGAACACGATCGGCGTCTCGTTGAGGTAGAGCGGCCGATAGAGCTCCTCCATGCACTTTCGGGCGCGGTGATCGTGTGCGCCGCCGACGACGACCCGGTCAGGCCGCTTGAAATCGTTGATCGCCGCGCCTTCGCGCAGGAACTCCGGGTTAGACACCACGGCGAACTCTGCGTCAGGGCGCCGCTTGCGGATGCGGGCCTCCACTTCGTCCCCGGTGCCGACCGGCACGGTCGATTTTGTAACCACCACAGTGTAGCCGCTCATCAAGTCGGCGATTTCTTCGGCGGCCGCGAATACGTAGGAGAGGTCGGCGTGGCCGTCGCCGCGTCGCGAGGGCGTGCCCACCGCGATGAACACCGCGTCCGCGCTGCGTAGCGCCTCGGTGGGATCGGTCGTGAAGTGCAGCCGGTCCTCGCGGACGTTCTGCTCCACCAGGTCCTCAAGGCCCGGCTCGTAGATCGGCATAACGCCGTTTTTCAGGCGGTCGATCTTGGATGCGTCCTTGTCCACACAAGTCACGTCGTGGCCGAAGTCCGCAAAGCACGCGCCGGAGACAAGACCCACGTAGCCCGTGCCGATCATGGTGACGCGCAAGATCAGATCTCCTGGTTGTAGGCGCCGACGTCGGGAAATCGCGCAAGGCGCGGCTTCACTTCCTCATGGAACAACGCCTTCATATCGGCCTCGCTGGTCATGCTTTCCACGACGACCACAAGCTCGGGCTTGTTCGAGGAGGCGCGCACAAGCACCCAGGAGCCGTCCTCAAGCGTCACGCGTGCGCCGTTCACGGTGTTCACGTCGCGGATGCGCCGGCCGAGGAGCTTGCCGCCCTCCTGCTCGAGGCGCACGTAATCGGCCACGACTTTGTCGACGATGCCGTACTTTGTCTCGTCGGCGCAGTGCGGCGACATGGTGAGCGAGGTGTAGGAGACCGGCAGCGCGCGCCGCAGGTCGGAGAGCTTGCGCCCCTCGCTGCGGTCGAGCATCGCAAGCACGGCGGTCGCGGCCACGATGCCGTCGTCATAGCCGTAGCCGATGGGGTCACGGAAAAAGAAGTGGCCGCTCTTCTCGAAGCCCGCCACGGCCTTCAGCTCCGTGGTGCGGCGCTTGATGTAGGAGTGGCCGGTCTTCCAGTAGTCCACTTTCGCGCCGTTGGCGGCCAGAACGGGATCGACGGCGTAGAGGCCGGTGGATTTCACGTCCACCACGAACGTCGCGTGGGGAATATGGCCGGACAGATCGCGCGCCAGCATGAGTCCCACCTTGTCGGCGAAGATTTCCTCGCCCTCGTCGTCAACCACCCCGCAGCGGTCGCCGTCGCCGTCGAAGCCGAGCGCGAGCTCCGCTCCGTGCGTGCGGACGGCGTCCGCCATGGCGTGCAGCATCTCTGTGTCTTCGGGATTGGCGTTATAGTTCGGGAAGCGCCAGTCCAGCGCGCAATCGACCTCGATCACCTCGGCGCCAATCCGCCGCAAGGCTTCCGGCGCGAAGGCGCCGGCGGTTCCGTTGCCGCAGGCCGCCACCACGCGGATCGGCCGCGAAAGCTTCACCTTGGACACGATGTCGGCGATGTACCGCTCCCGCATGTCCGAAACGCGCGAGAGCGACCCCCCCGTGCGCGGCTTGAACTGCGCGCCGAGAACGATGTCCTTCAGGCGACCCATTTCGTCAGGCCCGAACGTCAACGGACGCGCCGCCCCCATCTTGACGCCCGTCCAGCCATTCTCGTTGTGCGAGGCGGTGACCATCGCGACAGCGGGCGCATCAAGCGCAAACTGCGCGAAGTAGGCGGTGGGGGAGAGGGCCAGGCCGATATCGATCACCTCGCAGCCGCCCTGCAACAGGCCCAGCGTCAGCGCCTGCTTGATGGACAGCGAGTAGGAGCGGAAATCATGGCCCACCACGATCTTCGGCTGCACGCCAAGGTCATGCAGCAGCGTCGCGAGGCCGAGGCCAAGCGCCTCCACGCCAAGGGCGTTCAATTCCGGCGCCTTGGAAGAGCCCGGCGCGCCGAACCACCAGCGCGCGTCATACTCCCGGAAGCCCGTGGCCTTGACCAGCGGCGTGGTCTCGAAAGCATAGGTGTTTGATGCGAGGTCGGTCGCCGGTTTGGGAAACATGGGTGTCCTGCCAGAAGTTGAGCGGTTCTAGACGGGCCCGTCGGGGCGGGCAACGCAGGGCCCGCCCGTCGGCTGCGGCCCGTCCTCCGCGCTGCTCGACGCCGCGGCCCCGGCGCGCTATGCGCGAGGCCCCGCACACCTCCCCATGAGCCGTCGATGCCCCAGCTCGCCCTCCTTCGCCACGGCCAAAGTCAGTGGAACCTGGAAAACCGCTTCACCGGCTGGGTTGACGTCGACCTGACGCCCGAAGGCGAGGCGCAGGCGCGCCGGTCGGGCGAGCTGCTGGCGGCGTGCGGCGCGGCGTTCGACCGGTTGTTCACCTCGGTCCAGACCCGCGCCATCCGCACGGGTCAGATCGCCATCGAGACCATGGGCGAGGCGTGGCTGCCGGTCACGAAGGACTGGCGGCTCAACGAGCGTCACTACGGCGGCCTCACCGGCCTGGACAAGGCCGAGACCGCCGCGCGCCATGGCGATGCGCAGGTGAAGATTTGGCGGCGCTCCTACGACATCCCGCCGCCGCCGCTGGCGCCGGGCGGCCCGTGGGATCTGAGTCGGGATCGCCGCTATGCGGGTGTCGCCGTGCCGGCCACGGAGTCCCTGGCGGACACGCTCGCGCGGGTCACGCCAT
>JANRIM010000077.1:0-9859 GCA_033764865.1 Hyphomonadaceae bacterium | reverse complement strand
TCGGCGGTGACGCCGATGGCGCTGCTGGTGCCGGTGTTCGGGATGGCGGCGTCGGCGCTGGCGCTGGGCGAGGCGCTGCCGGCTTGGAAGCTCGCCGCCATGGCGCTGGTGATGGCGGGGCTGGCGCTGAACCTGTTCTGGCCGGTGCTTGCGGCGCGGTTCAGGTCTGCGTGACGCACGGCTGCGCACGCAGCGTGCGCGTCGTGGCGGCCGGAAACCGGCCCAGGAGCTCCGCCGCCCGCGTGGGCCGCGCGGAGAGCGCGCCGCCGCAGTTGGGGCAGGCGCCGCCGAGCTTGTCGCCGCACGGCGCGCAGAACGTGCACTCGAACGAGCAGATCATCGCGCCGGGAACGTCCGGCGCGAGATCGGCGTCGCAGCACTCGCAGTTGGGCCGCAGCTCCAGCATCTAGGCCGCTTCCGGCATCGACAGGTTGGAGAACCGGCGCAGGTGGTTATCGACATTGCCGAACTGGGCGTCGATCATGGTGGCGCGCTTGAAGTAATGGCCGACGCGCATTTCCTCCGTCACGCCCATGCCACCGTGGATCTGCACCGCCGCCTGGCCGATGAAGCGGCCGGCCTTGCCGATCTGGACCTTCGCGGCGCTGGCCGCCATGGCGCGCTCGCGCACGTCCTCGCCCAGCTTGAGGGTGGCCATGTAGGCCATGGAGATGGATTGTTCGGTGGCCATGAACATGTCCACCATCCGGTGCTGCAGCACCTGGAAAGACCCGATCGGCACGCCGAACTGCTTGCGGCCGCGCGCGTACTCGAGCGTGAGCGCGTGCATGAGGCGGAACGTGCCGACCGCCTCGGCGCACACCGCCGCGATGCCTTCGTCGATCACGCGCTCCACCAGCGGCAGGCCGTCGTCGGCCGCGCCGATCAGCGCGTCCGCGCCCACCGAAACGTTCTCGAAGTACACCTCCGAGGCGCGGAAGCCGTCCACCGTGACGTAGTCGCGCGTGGTCACGCCCTTGGCGGCCTTCGCCACCACGAACACCGACACGCCCCGCGCGTCGCGCTGGCCGCCGGCCGTGCGTGCGGTGACGACGAAATGATCCGCCTGCGGCGCGCCGATCACCACCGCCTTGTGCCCGTTCAGGATGTAGCCGGCGCCGTCCTTTTTCGCGGTGGTGGCGAGATCGGCCAGATTGTAGCGGCCCTTCGGCTCCGCGTAGGCCAGCGTCATGATGCGTTCGCCCGTGGCGATGGCGCCAAGATGCTCCTGCTTCTGGGCTTCCGAGCCGCCGTGCAGGATCGCGCCGCCGGCGAGGACCACGGTCTGCAGCCACGGCTCCACCACGAGGCCTTTGCCGAACTCCTCCATGATCACGAGCGTATCGACGGGCCCGCCGCCGAGGCCGCCGTAGGCTTCCGGCAGCGGCGCGGCCATCAGGCCCAGTTCGGCGAACGTGCCCCAGGCCTTCTTCGACCAGCCGTCGGCCGAGGCGAGGATCGCCTTGCGCTTGTCGAAGTCATATTCGGCGGCGACGAATTTCGCGATCGAGTCGCGGAGCATCGTCTGCTCGTCGGAAAAATTGAAATCCATGGGGCGTCTCCTCCGGGGCCTCTTGTTCTCGCTTCGGCGTCCTTAGAGCCCCAGCACCATCTTGGCGATGATGTTGCGCTGGATTTCGTTGGAGCCCCCGTAAATCGAGGTCTTGCGCATGTTGAAGTAGTGCGGCGCGGTCATGCGGGCGTAATCGGGCCCGACGCCCTTCTCGTTGCCTTCGCCCATGCTGCGGAAGTAGGGCATCGTGTAGTTGCCCACCGCCTCCATCGCCAGTTCAGTCAGGCGCTGCTGGATCTCGGTGCCCTTGATCTTGAGCAGGGAGCTTTCGACGCCCGGCCCCTTGCCCGCGCTCTCGTTGGCGAGCACGCGCAGCTCCGTGTACTCCAGCGCCGACAGGTCGATCTCCAGCTCCGCGATCTTCTTCTTGAAGTCGTCGTCGCGGATGAGCGGGCCGCCGTCGTCGGCAAGTTCGGCGCGGGCCAGATCCTTGAGGCGCTCCACGCCGCGCTTGGAGCGCGCCACGCCGGCGATGCCGGAGCGCTCGTGCGCAAGCAAGAATTTCGCGCAGGTCCAGCCCTGGTTCTCCTTGCCGACAAGATTCTCAACGGGGACTTCGACGTTGTCGAGGTACACGTCGTTCACCTCATGGCCGCCGTCGAGCATGATGATCGGGCGCACGGTCACGCCGGGGGATTTCATGTCCACGAGGATGAAGGAGATGCCCTCCTGCTTCTTAGCGTCCGGATCGGTGCGGCACAGGAAGAAGCCCCAGTCGGCGTGCTGGGCGAGCGTGGTCCACGTCTTCTGGCCGTTGAGGACGTACTTATCGCCTTTGCGGACGGCCGTGGTGCGCAGGCCCGCGAGGTCGGACCCGGCACCCGGCTCGGAGTAGCCCTGGCACCACCAGTCGTCGCCGCTGAGGATGCGCGGCAGGAAGCGCTCTTTCTGCTCGGGCGTCCCGAAGGTGTAGATGACCGGGCCGACCATGTGCAGGCCGAACGGCAGGAGCGGCGTGGTCTCGGCCAGCGCGTTTTCCTCGGCGAAGATGTACCGCTGGGTCGAGGTCCAGCCCGTGCCGCCGTACTCCACGGGCCACGCTGGCGCCACCCACCCCTTCTTGGCCAGGATGCGGTGCCAGGTGAGGAAGTCTTCCTTCCGCATCTGGTCGCGGCTTTCGATGTCGCGCAGATGGGCGGGGTAATTGTCCTTGATGAACGCCCGCACCTCGTCGCGGAAGGCGAGCTCTTCGGCGGAGAATTCCAGGTTCATCGGACCGCTTCCTCATCGATGGCGAAGCGGGCGCCTCGCTCTGCCATCGACTTATGGAAGCCCCCGCGCGCCGCATCAAGTTGACGCGCGGGTCATTCATCCGGGGCAAATCAACGCTGCCCCGGCGCGGCGGCTCAGTTCTGGGCCGTGATCGGCGCCGCGAGCACGGAGGCGCAGGCGCGGTCGCGCTGGGCCTTCAGACGCTCGATCTCGCGCGGGGTGTTGGCGTCGGCGGCGATGGCGGCGACCCGCTGGGCCTCGGCCTTCACCACGTTGCGGGTGTTGGCGGGACGGCGGGCGATCTCGGCCGACAGTTTGGCGTCCAGCGCGGTGGTGTCGGGCCGGTCCGCCTGGAGCGCGGCGAGGCGCGTGAACGCCTGGCATTCCACGGCGCGATCGAACTGCAGGGTGGTCATCCGGCTGTCGTCTGCGTGAGCGGCGCCCGTGAGGGCGGCGACGGCGACGGCGGCGGTCATCAGGAGGGTGCGCATGGGTCGGGTCCTCTCTCGGTTTTTCTGGATTGGGGTTCTTCTGGATTGGGGTTTTCTTCGGGGGTTCGGGCGGTGTCGCGGTCCGGGCGCGCCTTCGGGGGGCGACGCCGGGCGCGGCTCAGCCCGGGATCGCCGACCGGCTGGCGGTGACGACGATTTCGTCGAAATAGACGGGCGACGGCTGGTTGATTTCCGCCGTGCGCGCCGCCGGCCGGGTCTCGACCTCACGGTTCCCGGCGGCTTCGGCGACGAGCAGCGCCGCGATGACCGGGATGCTCACAACGACCGTGACGATTTCGGCCGGCTTCATGATGGGTTCTCCTTCTAGCGACTGTCTTGGTCCGGTGGCCGTCGGGGCGGGCACCTCGGCCGGTCCACATCGCTTCGATGCGGGCGGGGCTGGTTTTGGATGCACCCCCTCATCGAATTTCGATGTTATCGATTTGCGATAAATGCCATCGATTGTCAATATGAATTTATTGAAAAACGATATGTGACGACACTGTGGCTTGTGTGTGGCGGGCCAACGGCCTAGCGAACGCCCATGAGCCTCCCGTCGCCGGCCCCGATCCAGAGCCCCTGCCGCAAGGTCTGCGCGGTGGAGGGCGCGACGGGGCTATGCGTCGGCTGCGGCCGCACGCTGCGCGAGATCGCCGGCTGGACCCGCTACACCGACGCCGAACGCGCCGCCGTCATGGCCGCCCTGCCCGAGCGCCTCGCGCGCGCGACGGCATCGTCAACGGCGACGTAACCGCGTCCGTGAACCGCCCCCTAACGGCGATGCGCTAGATCGCGGGCGCCCCGGAGGGATCATGCGCGCCGCTCTCGTCACCCTGCTGCTTGTCATGACTGCATCGGAGGCGGCGGCGGGCTCCGCCGTGCTCGACCGCGACGCCGACGGCCACTGGCGCGCCGAGGGCCGCGTCAACGGACGAAAAATGGAGCTGCTGGTGGACACCGGCGCCACCATGGTGGCGCTGACCCCGGACGACGCCAAGGCCGCCGGCATCGACGTGCGCACGCTCGACTTCGACGCCCGCGTCCGCACCGCGAGCGGCACCGTGCGCGCGGCGCTGGTGACGCTGGAGCGGATCCAGATCGGCCAGGTGCGGGTGCGCGACGTGGAGGCGATGGTGATCGAACGCGGCCTGCCCGTTTCGCTGCTGGGAATGAGCTTTCTCAACCGGCTGGAGCAGTTCCAGGTGCGCGGCCAGCGGTTGCGCCTCCAGGACTAGGGGCGACATTCAGGACCACGCCTCCCGCAGCAGGGCGACCGCCATCAGCGCGAGAAACGCCGCAAACGCCTGCTTCAGCCGCTGGCGGGGCAGGCTGTGGGCGAACCGCGCCCCCACGGGCGCCGTCAGCGCGGTGAGCACGGCGAGAATGGCGAAGCCGGGCAGGTTCACATAGCCCGCCGACCATGGCGGCAGCCCCGCCTCCCCCCACCCCGTCCAGACATTGACCAGCGCCGCAGGGACCGCGATCGCCGCCCCGAACCCCGACGCGGTGGCCACCGCCTGGTGGATGGGTCGCCCGCACAGCGTCATCACCGTGACCCCGAACGCGCCCCCGCCGATGCCCATCATCGCCGACAGCGTCCCGATGGCGCCGCCGGCGCCGGCGCGGGCGAGGCCCGTGGGCATGGATGAGGCGACCCGCCAGCTCTCCCGCGCGAACCCCATGTTGGCGGCCACCAGCAGAAGCCCCACGCCGAACACCGACAGCAACGCCCGGCCGTCGACCGCGCCCGCGACAAGCGCGCCCGCCAGCGCGCCGAGCGCGATCCACGGCGACCAGGTCTTCAGGATCTCGCCGTCCACCGCGCCGGCCTTGCGGTGCGCGGCCAGCGAGCGCCACGAGGTGGCGATGATGGTGGAGAGCGACGTCGCCACCGCCACATGCGTACGCACGCCCTCCCCGTACCCCAATGCGCCGAGCACGGCGTAGAGCGCCGGCACCAGCACCACCCCGCCGCCGACGCCGAACAGCCCGCCGATGAATCCCGCGAAGAGCCCGGCGCCCGCGAGGGCGGCGACGAACAGGAGAAGGTCGGGCGTCATCGCTGCGGGGTGTCATGCGTCGGCGCGCAAGTCCACCGCGGGGCGCTCCCCGCTTGAGTTCAATCGGGCCGCGCCTATGGTCGCGGGCGAAATTCGGAGAAAACGCCCATGCCGCTGCCCGCCCTGTTCGACCTCACCGGCCAGACCGCACTCATCACAGGCTCCTCGAAGGGCATCGGCAAGGCCATTGCGCACCGCATGGCCGAGCATGGCGCCAACGTCGTGATCTCCTCGCGCAAGCAGGACGCCTGCGACGCGGCGCGCGATGAAATCAACGCCGCCGTGGGCCGCGAGGCGGCCGTGACGATCACCGCCAACATCGCCGACAAGGCCGCCCTGCAAAGGCTGGTGGACGAGACCAACACGCGGTTCGGCCGCATCGATCACCTCGTGTGCAACGCCGCCTCCAACCCCTACTTCGGACCGATGAGCGGGATGGGCGACGAGGCGTTCACCAAGATCCTGCAGAACAACATCATCTCCAACCACTGGCTCATCCAGATGGTCGCCCCGCAGATGCTGGCGCGGAAAGACGGCTCGATCACCATCATCTCCTCCATCGGTGGCCTGCGCGGCTCCACGGTGCTGGGCGCCTACTGCATCTCCAAGTCCGCCGACATGCAGCTCGCGCGCAATCTGGCCGCCGAGTTCGGCCCCTCAAACGTCCGGGTGAACACCATCGCGCCGGGCCTCGTGAAGACCGATTTCGCCAAGGCCCTGTGGGACAACCCCGACATCCTCAAACAGTCCACCGCCGGCTCCGCGCTCAAGCGCATCGGCGAGCCCGACGAGATCGCCGGCATGACCGTGTTCCTCGCGGCGAAGGCCGGCGCGTTCACCACGGGCCAGACGTTCGTGATCGACGGCGGCGCGACGGCGGTCTAGCGCGCGCGTTGACGGCTTCGCGAGTTGACGGGACCGCCGCGCCGGTCGATCACTCGCGGCTGACATCCGGGGAGAAAATCCGATGAGAACCAGAGTTCTGGCGGCCGCCGGCCTCGCGCTGGCGCTGGCCGGCTGCGGAACCTTCGACGCCGCGCGCACCGACGCGCCCGCCGCCGTCGAGGCCGCGCCGCCCGGCCCGCCGATGTCGGCCGCAGCGCTCGCCCACCACACGCGCATCCTCTCGTCCGACGCTTTCGAAGGCCGCGAGCCCGGCACTGCCGGCGAGACCAAGACCACCGACTATCTCGTCGCCGCGTTCAAGGCCGCGGGGCTTCAGCCGGGCTGGAACGGGCAGTGGCTGCAGCCCACGCCCCTGCTGGAGGCCGCCGTGCAGGGCGCGCCCGCGCTCACCGTCACCGCCGCCGACGGGCCCAAGAGCTACGCCTATCGCACCGACCAGGTCGTGTGGACCAAGCGCCCGCAGGGCGCGCAAAGCCTCGCCGATGCGCCGCTCGTGTTCGTGGGCTACGGCGTCGTTGCGCCCGAGCAGGGCTGGAACGACTACGCGGGCGTGGACATGGCCGGCAAGATCGCCGTCATCCTCGTCAACGATCCCGATTTCGAGACGCCCGCGGGCCATCCCACGCACGGCAAGTTCGGCGGCAAGGCCATGACGTACTACGGCCGCTGGACCTACAAGTTCGAGGAAGCGGGCCGGCAGGGCGCGGCCGGCGCGCTGATCGTGCACGAGACGGGCCCTGCCGCGTATCCGTGGGCGGTGGTGGAATCCTCCTGGACGGGCCCGCAGTTCGACACCAAACGCCAGGGCGACGGATCGGACCGCGTCCAGGTGGAAGGCTGGATCCAGCAGGCCGCCGCCGCCGACATCCTGCACCGCGCGGGCGCCGACTTCGCGACGCTGAAGGCCGCCGCGCAACGACCGGGCTTTCGCGCCGTCCCCATCGCCGCCAAAGGCGCGCTGACGCTCGCCACCGAGATCAAGGAGACGGTCTCCAACAACGTCGTGGCGCTGCTGCCCGGGCGGGAAGCGCCCGACGAAGCCGTCCTCTACGGCGCGCACTGGGATCACCTGGGGCGCTGCACGCCGGTCGACGGCGACGACATCTGCAACGGCGCGCTCGACAACGCCTCCGGCACGTCAGGCCTCATCGAGCTGGCGCGCCGCTTCGCGCAGGAAGGCCCCGCCCGGCGCAGCGTCTTGTTCGTGGCGTTCACCGCCGAGGAGCAGGGGCTGCTGGGCTCGGCGTACTACGCGCTCAATCCCGCCATCCCCGCAAACCGCACTGTGGCGGCGGTGAACATGGACGGGGCCGCGCTCAACGGCGCGACGCGGGACGTGATCGTGGTGGGCTACGGCAAGAGCGAGATCGAGGATCTCCTCGCCCGCTACGCGCAGGCCCAAGGCCGCGCGATCAAGCCGGAGGAATTCCCCGAGCGCGGCAGCTTCTACCGCTCCGACCACTTCAACCTCGCCAAGGCCGGCATTCCCGTGCTGTACGCCTCGGGCGGCATCGATCTGGTCAACGGCGGCGCTGCGCGCGGGGCCGCCCTCCAGGCCGACTACGTGGCGCGCCGCTATCACAAGCCGCAGGACGAGTTCGATCCCGCGTGGGACTACACCGGCCAGCAACAGGACCTGCAGCTGTTCTACCAGGTGGGCCGCACCTACGCTGACGGAACGCAATGGCCGAACTGGAAACCCACGGCGGAGTTTCACGCCATCCGCGAGGCTTCGCGCCGGACGCCGTGATCGCGGCGCTTTGGCGGCGACGCCGCGATGATCTGTGGGCGGACGCGGGTTTGCGACGATCGCAAATTTCCGCGCCCGCCGCATCGCTGATGCAACCGGCCGCGCGCAGACGAATGCTTGGACCCGCCGCGATCCCCGCGGCGCGGAGACCAACCCATGCGCACGCTTCTGCTGGCCTGCGTCCTTGCGGCGACCGCCGCGACGCCCGCCCTCGCCCGCCCCGGCGCCGAAACCGCCGCCATCGCGGTCACGATCAACGACCGGGACCTCGCCACCGCCGAGGGCCTCGCCCGCCTGCACGCCCGCATCGAGCGCGCCGCGCGCCGGGTATGCGGCTACGAGGGCCGCGTCCTGCCGCTCTACGAGCACCGCGCCCGCGCCGCCTGCATCGAGGCGCGCATGACGCACGCGATCCAAACCGCCAACGTGCCGGCGCTGACAGCGCTGCACGCGACCCTGCGCCAGACGGGCCCCGGCTGAAGCCGCCGCCGCCGCCCGTTCAGCGGCCCTGCGCTGCGCGGAACAGCCCGGCGTGGCGGCGCGCCAGCACGTCCACGTCCGGGCCGTAGCCCCCGCCGATCACGCCCGCCAGCGGCACGCCGCGCGCGCGGGCGGCGGCGAGGACGCACGCGTCGCGGGCCGCGAGATCCTCGTCGGTCAGCGCCAGCAGGCCCAGCGCGTCGTCCACGTGGGGATCGATCCCGGCGTTGTAAAAAACGATGTCGGGCGCCGCCTGCGCGAACACCGCGGGCAGCGCCTCCGCAAGTGCCGCGCGGTAGGCGCCGCCGCCGGCCCCGCGCGGCAGCGCCACGTCGAGATCACCGGGGATCTTGCGCGTGGGGAAGTTGTCCGCGCAGTGGATGGAGAGCGTGAAGACGCGGTCGTCGCCGGTGAAGATGTCGGCGGTGCCGTCGCCCTGGTGGACGTCGAGATCGATCACCAGCACGCGGCGCACCAGACCTTCCGCCAGCAACGCAAGCGCCGCCACCGCCACATCGTTGAAGACGCAGAAACCCGATCCGCCCGCGCGCCCCGCATGGTGGCTGCCGCCGGCGGTGTTGCAGGCGACGCCGTAACGCAGCGCGAGCCGACCGGCGCACACCGTCCCGCCCACCGCCGCGCACGCGCGCGCGGCCACCGACGCGGTCACCGGCAGCCCGATGCGCCGCGTGAACGCGGGGTCGACGGACTGGTTGAGGACGGCGTCCACGTAGGCGGCGTCGTGCGCGCGCACGAGGGCGGCGCGATCGGCCGGCGCGGGCTTGACGAAGCCGTTCGGCGCGAAGCCCTCGTCCCGCAGCAGCGCCGCCAGCGCGGCGAACTTGCGCATGGGAAAACGATGGCCCTCGGGCAGGGCGGCGTCGTAGTCCGGGTGGTGCACGATGGGCGTCATCGCCGGTCGGCGCCGACCGCCGCCGCCACGGAGGCGAACCCCTCCGCCTTCAACCGTCGCGCCAGATCGCGCGCCACGCGGCCCACCAGCCCCGGCCCTTCATAGACCAGCGCGCTGTAGATCTGGACTGCGCTGGCGCCGGCCTTGATCTTCGCCAGCGCCGCAGCCCCGCTGTCCACGCCGCCCGCGCCGATGAGGGGGATGGCGCCGTCGAGCGCATCCGCAAACTGCCGCAGCACACGGGTGGAGGGCGCAAACAGCGGGGCGCCCGACAGTCCCCCCGCCTCGGCCCGCCAGATGCTTTGCAGCGTCGCCGGACGGGCGATGGTGGTGTTGGACACGATGAGCGCATCAAGCCGATGCGCCGCGGCGAGTTCGGCGATGTCGGCGACCGCGGCCTCGTCGAGATCGGGCGCCACCTTGAGAAAGAGCGGCCGACGCCCGTGCCGCGCGGCAAGCGCCGTGCGCGCTTCG
>JANRIM010000068.1:0-36031 GCA_033764865.1 Hyphomonadaceae bacterium | reverse complement strand
GTGCACCTGTTCGAGCGCGAGTGCTCCATCCAGCGCCGCAACCAGAAGGTCATCGAGGAAGCGCCGTCGCCGCTGCTCGACGAAAAGACCCGCGAGAAGATGGGCGCCCAGGCCGTCGCGCTCGCCAAGGCCGTGGGCTACGACAGCGCCGGCACAGTGGAGTTCGTGGCGTCGGGGGCCGACAAGAGCTTCTACTTCCTGGAGATGAACACGCGGCTCCAGGTGGAGCATCCGGTGACGGAGGCGATCACGGGCCTCGATCTCGTGGAGCAGATGATCCGCGTCGCCGCCGGCGAGAAGCTCGCGTTCAAGCAGAAGGATCTCAAGATCAACGGCTGGGCGATCGAGAGCCGCATCTACGCGGAGGATCCGTACCGGAACTTTCTCCCCTCCATCGGGCGCCTGCGCCGCTACCGACCGCCTGCGGAGGGAAAAACCGGCGTCGTCACCGTGCGCAACGACGCGGGCGTGCGCGAGGGCGACGAGATCTCGATGTTCTACGATCCCATGATCGCCAAGCTGGTCACCCACGCCCCCACGCGCCTTGAGGCGATCGACGCCCAGGCGCGCGCGCTCGATTCCTTCGTGATCGAAGGCATCCAGGACAACATCCCCTTTCTCGGCGCCGTGATGGACGAGGCGCGCTTCCGCTCCGGCGACATCACGACCGCCTATATCAAGGAGCAGTTTCCCGACGGCTTCGACGGCGCCGCGCCGACGCCGGAGCAGCGTGAGCTGCTGGTGGCATGTGCGGCGTTCGCACAAGCGTTGGTGGCCCGCCGCGCGGGACAGATATCGGGGCAGATCGCGGGTTACGCCGCCGACGCCCGCGCCGAGCGCGTGGTGATCTTCGGGGACGCCGTGATCCCGGTGGTGGTGACGCTGACGGAAGAGGGCGCGACCGTGGCCCAGGGCGCGGGGGCGCAGGGCGCCGAAGCCCGCGAAGTGCGCCTGCAGACGACGTGGCGCCCTGGCCAGCCGGTAATCGAGGGCCGCTACGGCAAAACGCCGTTCGCTGTGAAGATCGCCCCACGCTCGGAGGGCTTCCGTCTCAAGCTGCGCGGGGTCACCGCGTCGCTGATCGTGGCCAGTCCGCGCGCGGCCGGCCTCTACGGCCTCATCCCGCCCAAGCCCGCCGCCGACACGTCCAAGCTCGTGGCCTCGCCCATGCCGGGTCTTGTGGTCTCCATCGACGTGAAGCCCGGCCAGGAAGTGAAATCCGGGGAGGGCGTGGCCATCGTGGAGGCCATGAAGATGCAGAACATCATCCGCGCCGAGCGCGACGGCGTGGTGGCGAAGGTGCATGTCGCCGCCGGCGCGAGCGTCGCGGCCGACGAAGTGCTGATCGAACTGGGCTGACCCGGGCGGGCGACGCGGCGCCGTCTGCGTGCCGCCGAAGGCGTGCGCAGATGCGGGACTAAGGCTTGTCCTTCGCCTCCGGATCGGCAGGCCTGAGCAGGCGCGCGCGATAAAATTCACGGGTGGCGTCGGGCTGGGGAGTCATCAGCTCCTCGAAATAGAAGTCGCCATGCGCGTCCGCCGCGCGCTCGTCGGCGCTGCGGGCGGGCCTGGTCGTGCGGGCGCGGGGCGCTGTCGTCCGGGGGGCGGGGTTCCCGGGCGGCCGGTCTGGGGGCGTTTTGCTCATGGGGAGAGTGGCGTCTCTTACGTTGTCGAAATTCCGGCCGGCCGGCGGCCGTGCGGCGTCAGAGCGGGGGCGCCACGGGCCTGGTGGGGCCGAACACCTCCTCGAACGCGTCCTGGAGGGCGCGGTCGGCGTCGCCCATTGTGACGGGAAGCCCCAGGTCCACGAGACTGGTCACCCCGTGTGCGCGAATCCCGCAGGGCACAATTCCCGAAAAGTGGGAAAGATCGGGCTCCACGTTGAGCGCCACCCCGTGGAAAGTGGCCCACCGGCGCACTTTCACGCCAATGGCGGCGATCTTGTCTTCACGGGTCTCGTCGGGCGTCTTGCGCTGCACCCAGACGCCCACGCGTCCCTCGCGCACCTCTCCGGCGACGTTGAACCGGTCCAGCGCCGCGATGATCCAGCCTTCCAGGTCCTGCACGTAGGCGCGCACGTCGCGACCGCGGCGCTTGAGGTCCATCATGACGTAGGCCACGCGCTGACCCGGGCCGTGGTAGGTGAACTGGCCCCCTCGGTCGGTGCGGAACACGGGGAAACGGGCCGGCTCCAGGAGGTCGGCCTCGCGGGCGGTCACGCCGGCGGTGTAGAGGGCGGGGTGCTCCAGCAGCCAGACCAGCTCGTCGGCCGATCCGTCCGCGATGGCGGCGGCGCGCGCCTCCATGGCCGCCACCGCTGCCGGGTACTCCACCGCGCGGGGAGAAATCGCCCACCCGATCGGCGCTTCGTTCACGACTGTTCAACCCTTCGGCGTTGTCTTGTAAACCTGTCACATAGGGGTTCGGGGTGCTGACGAAAAGCCAGGTCCACAAAGTCGAGGTCGAACTGAGCGTCATCATCGGCCGCTGCACGCTGCCCATGCACCAGCTGCTGAAGATGGGCCGGGGCGCCGTGATTCCCCTGGGGCAGGGGGCGGACGAACAGGTCTGGATCCTCGCCAACAACCACCCGATTGCCCGGGGCGAGATCGCCGTCAGCGGGGATCGCCTCACGGTGATCGTCACCGAGCCCGCCGACGTCCACGCCTTCAACGCCGCCGCCTGAGGGGCCGACGGACCGACGGCGGCGGGAGTTTCTTGACTCCCAAGGCCCCGGCGGGCCTCTAGGGGGCCGATCCCCACTTCCGGAGCACATGCCGTGGACCCGCAGGAACGCGCCCGCGTAGAAGCCTATCTCAAGTCCAAGTTCCGGACCCCGAACCTCCAGATCCGCGCCCGGCCGCAGAAGAAGGATTCCGCGGAGGTCTATATCGGCGACGAGTTCGCCGGCGTGCTCTCCCGGGACGACGAGGACGGGGAGCTCTGCTGGCACTTCACCATGACGGTTCTAGAAGGTGACCTCGAGGAGTAACGGCGCGCGCTCAGCGGGCCTTTGGCGCGCCCGGCAGCTTGTCCAGCTCGTAGGAAATCGCCGCGCTGCGCGCCTCGGCCTTCACCACCGCGCTGCAATGGCTGTTGGCGAAGGCGGTGATCAGCTCCAGGGCGCGCCGCGCGTTGGGACCCCACTTGGCCTGCGTGTCGTACAGGTTGGCGAACGCCGTCCACGCCATCATCGATTCCCCGAGGCGCGGATCGTCGAAGGTCCGCACGATCGTCGGCTGGAAGAAGCCCAGGCGCGCCGCCAGCGTGCCGACGTCGGCGGTCTCCAGTTCCGCGAAGAAGGCGGTCCAGTGGTCGTTGGCGCGCTTGCACATCTCGATGATGGCGGTGTCGCCGCGTCCCAGTCTTTCCAGCAGCTCGTGCATGCAAGGGCCTCCCAGGCGCGAAGATGGGTGCTGCGCCGTGCGCCGTCAGCGGCTTTCGCCTCCGTCGGGTCCGGCGCCGGTGGGTTCGCGCGTTGACGGGGCAGATTAACGACGCCGTTGCACAGGTCTGTGACAGCCTTGGGTCCCGGCCCTCAGGCGGGTTTGCGGCGGCTTTCGCCCAGTGCCAGCAGCAGGCCCAGCGCGATCACGGCCGGCAGGATCGCCACGATGGGCTGCCCGGCGGCGGCGAGCCCCGTGGCGCCGGCCCAGCCGACGCCGACGAAGCTCTGGCCCAGTTGCGCGGTCCACGACGCGCGGGGGCGGCGGCGAAAGTCCTTCCGGCTCCCCGGTTCCTGGTGCCATATGCCAATCAGCCCGGCGGAAAAGGCGGCGATGCTCCCGCCGGCGACGATCCAGAACGCCGCCTCCCAGGAGGTCCGCGCCACGAACCCGGCCGCGACCGCGCACAGCACCGCCACCGGCAAGGCCGCCGCCACGAGCTTGCCGCGATCGACCTGCCGCCGGTCGAGCGGCGCGGCGGCGATCAAGTCCGGGGCGTCCTCGGCCGACACCGTGATCCACGCAAGGCTGCTGGCCAGGGAAGCGGCGATCGCCGCCACCGCGCCGCCCATCAGGCCAAGGAAGGCCGGGTTGATCGCGTCCCCGCCGCTGGCGTTGCGCGCCCACATCACGCCGAGCGGGATCATGTAGATGAGCTGGAGCAGGATCTGTGACAGCAGCACGGGGTCGCGCCCCAGCAGACGCCACTCCTTGATCAGCAGCGCCATCGTCACGCCGCCCCGGAACGGACGCACCTTGCCGGTGTCGGGCCGTTTCTTGGGGCCGAGGGACAGCACCGCCGCGGCGTCCGCCGTGAAGCGACGGCTGAAGGACACGGTCGCGAAGGCGAACGCCAGGATGCAGGCGCCCGACCAAGCGACAAGCGCGTCGCCGTCGCCAAGAAGGGCGCGCGCCGGCAGGAAGAGCGGGTGTTCGGCGGGCCAATCCAGCGTGGAAATGCGCCGGAACAGGTCCTCGTAAGCTGCGCCGCGGTTGGCGCCGCGATCGAGGTTGGGCAGCTGGAACGCCAGCACGAGCGACGCCCCGATCAGCGCGCCGAGAACCTGCGCAGCCACGCGGGTGGCGCGCGGGCCGATGGTGGCGAAGAGGGCCATGGCCAAGGTCAGGCCCGCCGCCGTGGCCAGCAGGGAAAGCCCCACCAGGGCCGGCCCTATGGAGAGCCAACGCCAGGCGCCCATGATCGCGAGACTGAGCAGCACGCCCGACCCGAGCGCCACATAGACCGTGGCCACACGGACCGCCACGCCGAGCGCGCGCACCACCAGCACCGTCAACGGCGAAACGGGCGACGAGAGCAGCAAGTCGAGATCGCCGCGCGTGTAGACGGCCTCTGTCGCCGCAATCAGCGCATGGCCCAGCATCAGCGTGGCGATGAACAGCAGGGCGATGCTCGTCAGCGCCAGAACCGGTGTCGATGACGGATCGGGCGACACCGGGGCCAGCACGCTCGCCAGCATCCACCCGCCACCGAACAGCAACGCCGCCATCAGGGCCAGCACCGCAAGCCGGCCCCAGCGCTGGCTGTCATGGCGCCAGCGGAAGGCCAGCCGGATCTCGTGCGCCAGAAGGAAGACGAAGCCGCCCAGCAAGCGGCCGCGGGGGCGTGTCACGCCGTCTGCTCCGCCGTCAGTTGCAGGAAGACGTCCTCAAGGGTGTGTCCGGACGCCGCGCGGGCGCGCAGCTCCGCGAGCGTGCCCTCCGCCGCCAGGCGTCCGTGCTGGATGATGCCGATTCGGTGCGCCATCCGCTCAGCCACCTCAAGGATGTGCGTGGTGAGGATCAGGGCGCATCCCGCCTTCACCCGTGATTGCAGCAGGTCCTTGACCTGTCGGGCGATAGCGGCGTCGAGGCCGGTGAGCGGTTCGTCCAGCATGAGCAGCTTGGGCTCGTGGATCAGGGCGCCGGCCAGGGCGGCCTTCTGCTTCATCCCGCGGGAAAATCCCTCGCAGCGCTCATCGCGGTGATCCCAGAGATCGAGCATGCGCAGCAGCTCTTCGGCGCGGGTCTTCGCGGTCTTCGACGGCACGCCCCACAGGCCGGCCACGAACTCCAGATACTCCCACGCCGTGAGCTTGTCGTAGAGCATGGGCTCATCGGGGAGCCAGGCGGTGATGCGTTTGGCGTCTTTCGGTTTCGCGCGTGCGTCGACGCCGAACACCGAGATTTCGCCGGCATCCGCTTGCAGGAGCCCCGCCACCATGCGCAGCGTCGTGGTCTTGCCTGCGCCGTTGGGGCCCAGCAGGGCGTACAGTTCCCCCGCCCGGACATCGAGATCGAGCGCGTCCACGGCGCGCTTGTCGCCGAAGGCCTTGGTCAGGCCGCGCAGGCGGAGGCCCGCGGCGGGCAGTTCGGCGGAAGCGGAGTCCATGCCTGCTTGCACTCCCTCGCGCTCCCAGCGTCAACCGGCAGGGTGAATGGACAGCAGCGACCGGAACGCCCCCCGCGCCACGAGGCGGCTCAAGGCGGCGATGTCGGGGGCGAGCATCCTGTCGGCGTCGAGATGGGCCGCTTCGGCCCGGACAAGGGCATGGGCCGCCTCCAGACGGGGTGAGCTGGTCATGGGTCGGTGAAAGTCGATGCCTTGCGCGGCGGCCAACAGTTCGATGGCGATCACTGCCTGGGTGTTGCGCGCCATGTCGCCGGCCTTTCGCGCCGCGAACGTGGCTATCGAGACATGGTCTTCCTGGTTGGCGGAGGTGGGGATGGTGTCCACGCTGGCGGGATGCGCGAGCGTGCGGTTCTCCGACACCAGCGCGGCGGCGGTGACCTGTGGGATCATGAAGCCGGAGTTGACGCCGGAGTCCTCCACCAGGAATGCCGGCAGGCCGCTCATCTTCGGGTCGACGAGGATTGCAAGCCGCCGCTCGCTGAGCGCGCCGATCTCACACGCCGCCATGGCGATCATGTCGGCGGCGAACGCCACTGGTTCGGCGTGGAAATTGCCGCCGGAGAGGACCGTGTCGGTCTCGGCGAACACCAGCGGGTTGTCGGTGGCTGCGTTGGCGTCGATTTCCAGCGTGGCGCCAGCGGTGCGCAGGAGATCGAGGCAGGCGCCCATCACCTGGGGCTGGCAGCGCAGCGAGTAGGGGTCCTGCACGCGATCGCAGTCCCGGTGGCTTTCCCGGATCGTGCTGCCTGACAGGAGATCGCGCATCTGGGCCGCCACATCCCGCTGGCCCGGCTGGCCGCGGGCCTCGTGAATGCGTGCGTCGAATGGCGCGTCGCTGCCTTTCAGCGCGTCCACGGAGAGCGCGCCGGCGATCATTGCGGCGTCGAATGCGTCCATGGCGGCGAAATAGGCGTCGAGCGCGAGCGCCGTGGATATCTGCGTGCCGTTCAGCAGGGCGAGCCCTTCTTTCGGCCCGAGCGCCAGGGGCGAAAGCCCGATTCGCGCCAGCGCGTCGCGCGCAGGCATTTCCACGCCCTCAAGGCGCACGACACCCTCGCCGATCAGCGCTGCGCTCATGTGCGCCAGCGGCGCCAGATCGCCCGAAGCGCCGACGGAGCCTTGCGCGGGAATGACAGGCAGCGCATCCGCCGCCAGCAGCTGCGCGATCGCCTCGATCACGCATCGCCGCACGCCGGAGTGGCCGCGCATCAGCCCGATGATCTTCAACCGCATGGCCAGGCGCACCACGTCGTCGGACAACGCAGGCCCCACGCCGCAGCAGTGCGAAAGGACGAGGTTGCGCTGCAGCGTTTCCAGGCTGTCGTGGGCGATGCGCGTCGAGGCCAGCAGGCCGAAACCCGTGTTCACGCCGTACACGACATTTCCTTGCGCCACCACGCGGGCGATGGCGTCGGCGGACGCCTCAAGCGCGGTGTAGTCCTGCGCGGAAAACGTCAGCTGGGCGTCCCGGCGGTGCAGCGTCCGCAGGGCTCGGAGATCGAAATGGGCCATGGGCGCGATCCTATGCCGGCGGCGGTCGACGGACGTGGGCGGGCGTCAGCTCTGCGATGGACGTCACGCCCATCAGCGCCATGTCTCGGCGCAACTCGCTGGCGAGCAGGTCTATGGCGCGCGACACGCCCGCCTCGCCGCCCGCGCCAAGTCCATACAGGTAGCTTCGTCCGATGGCCACGCCTTCCGCCCCCAGCGCCAGCGCGGTGAGGATATCTGCGCCGCGGCGCACGCCGCCGTCGAAGATCACGCTCGCGCGCCCGGCGACGGCGTCCACCACGGCGGGCAGGGTGTCGATGGACGCCGCGGCCCGCCCCAGCTGCCGGCCGCCGTGGTTGGAGACCCACACGCCTCGCACGCCGATCTCGATGCACTGGCGGGCGTCCTGCGCATTGGAGATGCCCTTGATGGCGACCGGCCCGTCCCACTGCGCCACCAGCCACTCTGCGTCCTTCCATGTGACGGACCGGTCAAACTGGCTGTCGATGAACCCCATGATGCCGCCGGGGTGGTCGGTGGGAACCGCGTCGAAGTTCGCCGGGCGGATCGGCGGCGATGTGACGAGGTGAAACAGCCATGCAGGATGGGAAAGCGCATCGATGGCGGTATAGGCGCTCACCTTCGGCGGAATCGTGAAGCGGTTCTTGGGGTCGCGCTCGCGATTGCCGGCGACGGGCACGTCCACCGTAAGCGCCAGCGCCGAGAAGCCCGCGGCCCTCGCGCGCGCCAGTCCTTCGCGCACCAGTCCACGATCCTTGAAGACATAGACCTGGAACCACTTGGGCCCCGCGGTCGCCTGCGCAATGTCCTCGACCGTCGTGGAGCCGATGGTGGAACAGGCATAGATCATGCCCGCCCGCGCTGCCGCGCGTGCCACGCCGCATTCGCCATGATGGTGAAACAGACGTGACGCCGCGGTGGGACTGATGAGGAACGGCAGGGCCGATCGCGCACCCATGATCGTGCGCGTGGTGTCGATCGCGGCGATGTCGCGCAGCACGGACCAGTGGAGCGCGTGCGCCTGCAGGCGCGCCACGTTGCGCTGGAGCGTGATCTCATCCTCGGCGCCGCCGTCAATGTAGTCGAAGATCATCCTCGGCATGCGCTTCCGCGCGAGCAGGCGCAGGTCGGCGATGTTTCGGGCCCGGGCGAGGGCGGACGTCGTCATGCGGGGCGTTTCCGGCGGTTTTCACCGGGCATAGTGGATTTCGGCCGCGCTAGTCGAGCGGTGAGACGTCCACGGCCACTTCGAGCGCCTGCTTGCCATAGGTGACGATTACGCCGATTTCCGGCGCGACATCCGCATAGTCCCGCCCTGCGCCGATGGTGATGTGGCTATCGCCCGGGAGCATGGCGTTCGTCGGGTCGAAATCGATCCAGCCCAACTCGGGGCCGCACCACGCCGATACCCACGCGTGCATCGCGTCGGCGCCCTCGAGGCGCGGCTTGCCCGGCGGGGGCGTGGTGCGGAGGAAGCCGCTGACGTACGCGGCCGGCAACCCCAGGCCTCGCAGGCCGGCGATCATCACCTGCGCGAAATCCTGGCACACTCCTCGCCTGGCGGCGAAGGCCGCCACGGGCGTGGTCGTGACGTCCGTCGCGTCGACGTCATAGACGAAATCGGCATGGATTCGCCGCATGAGATCGCCCAGCGCCGCCAGAATGGCGCGACCGGGCGGAAAGGAGTGCGCGGCGTACTCCGTGATGGCGTCGTCGAGACTGACGATGCGGCTGGGAAAAAGGAAATGCGCGGGAGAGGCCGTCGTGCCGTCTGCGTCCGCCCACGCTTGACGGCGCACGTCTTCCCACGCCGGCGACGGGGTATCGGCGGCCGGCGGGGAGGCATTGGTCTCCACCTCCGCCGTGACGCGGAAGACGAACGTCTCGTGCGGCTTCTCGATGGCGAAGGTCTGCGTGGCGATCCCGAAAAAATCCATCCCCTCGGCAATCTCGGCCGGGGGCGGCTCAATCTCCACGGCGAAAGCGTTGACGCGCTGATTGGCCGACGTCCGCGGGCGAACCCTGAGAACGTGGCTGCCGAGCGGGGCCGACGTGTCATAGTGCGTCGAGCTGATCATGCGGATGCGGTACTTCATGGCGTGTCCGCGTGATCGGCGAGGTAGAGCGCCGAGAAGGACGTTGCGACATGAAGGAACGCGGCGTCCAGTTCGTCGGTGAAGGCGATGTCCACGTCGCCCGGACTGCGCGAAGCCATCGTCGCCTCCAGCAGTACGACGCTGCGACGCAGCACGTTAGCCGCATCCGAATGTGCGCTTTCGGGTAGCTGGTCGAGCAGCGCCCGCAGGTGCTCGGCCTGGAAGGCGCAGGAGCGGGGGTTGTCCTCGTCGAAAATCAGCAGGTCCGCCACCGCGGCCGGGGAGGCGGTCACGAAGTAACGTCGCGCATAGGTGATCTGGCTGTCGCCCAATTCGAGCAGTGCGTCGAGCGCTGAGGGCCCCGCATCGCCCAGGCCGAAGTGCGCCGTGTAGCGCGTTACCGCCAGACCGCGCTCCACGCGCCGGCCGATATCGAGGATCGCCCAGCCGGTGCTGCGGGTCATGTTCTCATGCGCATAGCCCGAAAACGCGGCAAGCTCCCGCAGGGCGCGCTCGGCGCGATCCAGCGTCTCCGCCACGGTGCCGTCCATCGGCTCGAACAACTGGCGGTCAAGCCCCTTGATCATGCGCCATGCGTCTGGCGAGAGCATGTCGCGGATCGCGGACGCCGCATGCAACGCGCGCCGCACCAGGACCGGCGGAGCGCCGAACATGTCCGTGGCCTGCATCGCTTCGGCTGCGGCCTCGCCCGCGCTGCGCTCCTCGGCGTCACCTTCCGCGATGGCGCCCCATGTCTCCATCAGGGCGCACAGGCGGTCCGTCACGGCGACGGCTTCCGGGTCGCGTTCACCGGCGCGGGTGGCGAGCGCGCGCACCAGCCGGAGGCACGCATCCGCGCGCTCGAGGTAGCGTCCGAGCCAGAACATGTTCTCCGCTGTGCGCGTGGTGAGCGCGCCCACGGCACGGCGGATCTCGACGGTGTTCGCCGCAGGCAGCAGGGAGCGGTAGACCAGCGGCCCGTCAGCCAGAACCCATGCGTCGGCGGACATACCGCCGCGCTGGATGTTTATCGCCAGCGGATCGCTGCGGCTCGACACCCGGCAGAAGCCCCCGGGCATCACGACCCAGCCATCCTCCGTCGCGGCGGCGAATACGCGCAACTGGAAGGGGCGCGGCTCAAAGCCTTGCGACGTCATCACCGGCGACGACGACAGCGTCACGAGCTCCTGGCCGACGAAATCGCCGCCCCGTCGCTCCATGCGCGCAAGCAGCGCTGCGCGATCCTGCGGAGACAACTCGGCAGTGCGGGTGGCGCCCCAGTGGAAGAGGCCGCCGCGCTCGGTGGTGAAGGCGGGCGCGATGGCGAGATCGTCCAGCCGCGCGCGCACGACGTCCCGCGCTGCGTCGTCGCCGCACCACCAGGTGGCGATGTTCGGCAGAAGCAGGTCCTCGCCCAGCAACCGTTGCGCAAGACGCGGCCAGAAACTCATCAGCGCGCGGCTCTCCACCAGGCCCGATCCGAGCGCGTTGGCGAACGACACCGTTCCAGCGCGAGCGGCGTGGGCAAGGCCTGGCGCGCCGAGCTGGGAGCCGGGATTGAGCTCGAGCGGGTCCGCGAAATCGGCGTCAAGGCGCCGCAGGAGCATGTCGATCTTTTTCAGCCCCGCCACCGTGCGCAGGAAAACCGCGCCGTTGCGCACTGCAAGATCCTCGCCCTCCACGAGCAGGAAACCCAGATAGCGGGCGAGATAGGCGTGCTCGTAATATGTTTCGTTGTATGGGCCGGGCGTCAGGAGGCAGACGCCTGCGCTGTCGGGCGCGGAGCGTCCGGTGAGCATGGCGCGGAAGGCCTGGAAGAAGCCAGCGAGGCGCTGAACATCAAGATCGTGCATCGTTTCAGGAAGGGTGCGCGCCAGCGCGATGCGGTTGCCGAGGGCGTAACCAGCGCCCGACGGGGCCTGCGTGCGGTCGTTGAGCACCCACCAGCGGCCGTCCGGCGCACGGCCGAGATCGACGGCGTAAAAGTACAGATAGCGGTTGTCGACCGGAGGTTTGCCCGACATCGGGCGCAGGAAATCGGGGCTGCCGGTGACGATCGCTGCGGGGATGTCGCCGTTGGAAACAAGTGTGCGGGGGCCGTAAACGTCCCGCAACGTCGCTTCCATGAGCTGTGCACGCTGCACCACGCCTGCCTCGATCACGCGCCAGTCGTCGGCGGAGATGAGTACGGGCGTGGCGCTCAGCGGCCATGCCTGATCGGCGTCGCGATCGTAGGCGCGGTAGTAGACGCCGGACTCGCGCAGCCTGCGGGCCACGCCGTCGGCGCGGTGCGCGAGTTCCTGCAGCCCCAAGTGCTCCAGCGCGTTGATGAAAGGACGCCAGTGCGCGCGCACGCGGCCCGTGGCGTCGACAAGCTCATCGTACACGCCCTCGATCGGGGCATACCCCGACAGGATCGACGCCATGGGATCGGCGACGTATGTCATGCGCCTGCCTGGGCCGGCCGACGCAGATCGAGCGTCAGGGGAAATTCGGGGTTGCGTTCCGCCGGCGGCGCGCTCGCTGCGCCGGGCGTATGTCCATGGTCCTGGAAGCGCGCAAGACGCCGGGCTTCGGCTTCATAGGTGTTGACCGGAAAGGTGTCGTAGGTGCGCCCCCCCGGATGGGCCACGTGGTAGACGAAGCCGCCGAGCGAACGCCCGGACCAGGTGTCCATGAGGTCGAAGGTCAGTGGCGCGTTCACGGGCAAAGTTGGGTGCAGGCCCAGCGCCGGCTTCCACGCCTTGAATCGCACCCCGGCCACGGAAGCGCCGTCCGTCTCGGTCAGTGGCACCCGTCGCCCGTTGCATGCAAGCACGTGCCGCGCGGGGTTCAGGCCCTCGGCCCGCACCTCAAGGCGCTCCACGGATGAATCGACGTACCGCACGGTGCCCCCGATGGCCCCTTCCTCGCCCAGCACATGCCACGGTTCGAGCGCCTGGCGTAGGGTGATCTGCACGCCGTCGCGACGGACGGCCCCGTAGAAGGGAAACCGGAATTCCCGCTGCGCTTCAAACCAGCCGGGATCGAACGCGTAGCCAGCGGCCCGCAGATCGGCCAGCACATCGAGGAAATCCGCCCACACGAAGTGAGAAAGCATGAAGCGGTCGGCGAGCGCCGTGCCCCAGCGCACCAGGCCGCCTTGTAGCGGAGCCCGCCAGAACATCGCCACCAGCGCGCGCAGCAAGAGCTGCTGCGCCAGGCTCATCCGCGCGTCCGGCGGCATCTCGAAGCTGCGGAACTCCACAAGGCCCAGCCGCCCCGTAGGACCGTCCGGGGAAAACAGCTTGTCGATGCTGATCTCGGTGCGGTGCGTGTTGCCGGTGACGTCGGTGAGCAGGTTGCGGAACAGGCGGTCCACCAGCCACGGGGCCGGCGCCGCGCCTTCGCCCGGCGCGGGGACGGACGCCAGCGCGATCTCCAGCTCGTAGAGCGAATCGTGGCGCGCCTCGTCGATGCGCGGGGCCTGGCTCGTCGGCCCGATGAAAAGGCCGGAGAACAGGTACGAGAGCGATGGGTGGCGCTGCCAGTAGATGAGGATGCTCTTGAGCAGGTCGGGTCGGCGCAGAAACGGGGAGTCCACCGGCGACGCCGCGCCGATGACCACGTGGTTGCCGCCGCCCGTGCCAGTGTGCCGGCCGTCGATCATGAACTTGTCCGCGCCGAGGCGCGTCTGGCGCGCATCCTCATAGACGGCGGTGGTGGTGGCGACGCACTCGCGCCAGGTTGCGGCCGGGTGGATGTTGACCTCGATCACGCCCGGATCGGGGCCGACGCGGATCACGTTGATGCGCGGGTCCCATGGCGGGGGGTAGCCCTCGATGCGCACGGGCAGATGTTGCGCGCGGGCGGCCGCCTCGATCGCCTCCACGAGGTCGAGGTAATCTTCCAGGCGCTCCACGGGCGGCATGAACGCGCACAGCGCGCTGTCACGCACCTCCACTGCGAGCGCCGTCCGAACGGCGTCTGCGGCGATCTCCTGGGCAATCTGCGCCTGCCGTTCGGCTTGCGCGGCGTTCACGGCCTGCACGCGCTGGCGCGGCGCGCCGGGCTCGGGCAGGGGCCCGCGGGGTTCGGCGGGGTCGGCGGGAATGACGTGCGGATACTGCTTCGGCGGCACCCATGGCAGGCCTGAAAGCGGAAGGCGGTAGCCGATGGCGCTATCGCCCGGCGCGAGGAACAACTTGCCCCGCCGAAGCTTCCAGTTCTCGCTCCGCCAGCCGCGCGCGGCGCGTGCATTCCACCGCTGGACGGGCAGCACGAAGCCCCGCGGCTGGTCGAGGCCGCGCTCGAACACCCGTGCGATGCGCGCCCGCGCTTCTGGATCGTCGAGTTTGGAGTCCTCTGGCGCCACGTTGACCGGCAGCTCGGCTTCCTTCAGCGACCAGTGAACGGGATCCTCGTAGGCGGGGATGACGTTCTCGCTCTCCACCGCAAGCTCCTCCGCGACGGCGGTGAGAAATGCGCGCGCCTGCGCCTGGTCGGGCGGCTCCGCGTCCTTCGCGGCGATGCTGGCCACCAGCGTCTCCTCGCGCCACAGCGGCTTGCCGTCCTTGCGCCAGTAGAGGGAGTAGGTCCAGCGCGGCAGGGTTTCGCCGGGATACCATTTGCCCTGGCCGAAGTGCATGAGGCCGCCGGGGGCGAAGCGGTCGCGCAGCCGGTGGATGAGCGCGTCCGCCAGTGGTGGCTTTGCGGGTCCGACGGCGTCGGCGTTCCACTCAGGGGATTCATAGTCGTCGATGGAGACGAAGGTAGGCTCCCCGCCCATCGTCAGGCGCACGTCCTGCGCGACGAGATCGGCGTCCACGGCCTCGCCGAGGGCGTCTAGCGCGCGCCAGGAATCGTCCGAAAACGGCTTGGTGATGCGCGGCGCTTCGGCGATGCGCGTCACGCTCATGGCGAAGTCGAACGTCACGTTGGCCCATTCCAGCTCCCCGCTGATGGGCGCCGCGGATCGGAACTGCGGCGTCGCCGCCAGCGGTATATGGCCTTCGCCCGTGAAGAGACCCGACGTTGGGTCAAGGCCAAGCCATCCGGCGCCGGGTATGTACACCTCGGTCCAGGCGTGCAGGTCCGTAAAGTCCTCGCGCGCGCCGGATGGGCCGTCCAGCGCCTCCAGGTCCGGTTTCAGCTGGATGAGATAGCCCGAGACGAAGCGCGCCGCGAGGCCAAGGCGTCGGAGCACCTGCACAAGTAGCCACGCCGTGTCACGGCACGAACCGGAGAGCGCCGTCAGCGTCTCGTCCGGTGTCTGGACGCCGGGCTCAAGGCGCACGATGTAGCGGATGTCGCGCTGGAGACGCTGGTTGATCATCACCAGGAAATCGACGATCGGCGCAGGCGATTCGTCGATCTTGCGCATGAACGCCGTGAGCTTCGGCCCGGCCTTGTCCTTTTCCAGATAGGGCGCAAGCTCCTTGGCGAGATCGGCGGCGTACGTGAACGGGTACCGGCCCGCGTAGGACTCGGTGAAGAAGTCGAACGGGTTGAAGACGACGTGCTCCATCGTCAGGTCGACTTCGACGGAGAAATGATCCGTCTTCTCGGGAAATACGAGACGCGCCAGCCAGTTGCCGAACGGATCCTGCTGCCAGTTCACGAAATGCGCTTCCGGCGACACCTTGAGCGCATAACTCAGGATCGGGACGCGGGCGTGGGGGGCCGGCCGGAGCCGGATCACCTGGGGGCCAAGCGCGATGCGGCGATCGTAGGTGTAGCTGGTCCGGTGATTGAGCGCGACGCGGATGGCCATGGGGCGGAGAAATCCTGATCCGGGCGCCTCAGACTAGACCCGCCTCCTATGGTTGCCCACGCCAACGCGGGTAGGGCAAGGGCCGCCGCCCGAATGCCCATGTTCTGGGCGTCTCGCGCCCGTTTGCCGGGCATGCTACGGGCGCGGGCGGGAACGGAGCGCGGGGGTTGGCGTTGATGGGCGACGTCCCTGACCTGCGCGCGTGTCTTTGTCCGTCCCGGAGAGACCCTAGAGCCGCTCCGAAAGGCCCCGAACGCCATGCGCCTGCTGATCCGGCACGATACGGCCTACACCTACGACCAGCCTGTCGCCTTCGGCCTCTGGCGCCTGCTCATGCGACCGCTGGACTCCCATGCCCTGCGGGTGCTCGACGCCTCCATCGCCTTCACGCCGGCGGGCGCCACACGCTGGAGCTACGACGCCCTCGGCAACAGCGTGTGCACATTTGAGCCCTCAGGCTACAGCGATATGCTGCGGGTGATCAGCCAGCTCACGATCGAGCGCTTTCCCGCCTCCCTGTCCGCGGGCGATCTCTACGACCCCAAACTCGCGCTACCGATCCAGTACGCCCTCGAAGATCGACTGCTGCTCGACCCGTTCATTCGGCCCGCCACCTCGCTCGACAGCGATGCGTACGCGGCCTGGATCGCACGGTTCGCCGCGGCGCAGGGCGCGACCTTGTCCTTCCTGCGGGACATGAACGCCACCATCCACCAGACTTTTCAGTACGGGGAGCGCCATGAGGAGGGGGTCCAATCCCCGGCCCAGACCGTGGAGCGCGGCGCCGGGACGTGTCGGGACTTCGCCTGGTTGATGGTGGAGACGGTGCGTCGCTTCGGGTTCGCGGCGCGATTTGTGACGGGATACCTGTACTCACCAGGCGGCGCAGCGCGCGGCGGGGGCGCCACGCACGCCTGGTGCGAGGTCTATCTGCCGGATCTCGGCTGGATCGAGTTCGATCCCACCAACGGGCTGGCTGAATCGCACGATCTCATTCGCATCGCCGCGGCGCGTACGCCTGAGGAGGCGTCGCCGATGCGTGGCTCGATCCTGGGACCGGGCCAGGGCCGCCTCCAGGTGTCAGTATCGGTCTCGCTGGCCGCCTAGGACGCGGGCCCGCCCGCGAGATGGGCGCGGATGCGTTTGAGCACATGCCAGACCCCGAAGATGACGAGTGGCGCCGCAAGGCCCGTCGCCAGTATGGGGTTGATGCCGGGGAACACTTCGGCCATAGCCTCGATCACGAACTTGAGCAGCCCCAGCGCGTAGTACGCGATGGCTGCGACGGAGAGGCCCTCCACGGTCTGTTGGAGGCGCAGCTGTTGCTGCGCGCGCCGGTCCATGGAGGCAAGCAGCCCGACATTGGTGGCTTCCGCGGCGACCTCGACCCGGGTGTTGAGCATTTGCGTGGTGCGCGCGATGCGCTCTATCACATCGCGCTGGCGCTCGGCGACGGCGTTGCAGGTGCGCATGGCCGGCGCGAGCCGCCGCTCCATGAACTCCGCGATGGTGGGTCGGCCTTCGATGGCGGTTTCGTGCAATTGGCCGATCCGCTCCTGAACCAGGCCATGGTAGGCGCGCGCGGCGGCGAAGCGGAAGCCGGTGGCCCCGACAAGCGTTTCGGCTTCGCCCGCAAGCGCGGCGAGGCGCGAGAGCAAGGCGCGGTCGGCGTCGACGCCGCCCTCCTCGGCCACGTGGGCCGCCGCAGCTGCGGCGTCAGCCTCCAGCTTCGCGAGATGGACGGAGGTCGACCCGGCGAGGGGAAACGCCAGCAACGCCAGGAGGCGGTAGGTCTCGATCTCGAACAGCTGTTGCAGGATGCGTCCGGCAGTCGCGGCGGCGGCCCCCCGCTGGATCATCACGAAGCGCGTGAAGGAGTCCGGGCCGGCGCGGAAGTCTGTGAAAACGTCGATTTCGCCATTGGCCACGCGGGTGGCGATGGTTTCCGCGTCGGTGAACGGCAAGGCCGGGCGATCGGCGCTGACGATCGACACGTGCGCCGCGGCGAGCACCTCCCCCGGGAGGCTTGCAAGCCAGTCCTGCGGGACGATGTCGAGGGCTGTGGCCGTGAAGCCCGCGTTTTCCGCCTCCGCGCCGGGGCGGAAGACCGTCCAGGTGGAAACCTCCGTGTGCCGCTCCCAGCGCAGGCTCCACCGGCCGCCGTCCAGCACGCACCAGCGCGCGCCGGGGCCGGGCTCGGCCGCGCCGATCTTGCGGCACAGCGCCGCCATGTGCGCGCGGTCCACCTCGCCGCCTCCTTCGCCGGACATGGTCGCGATCCGCGTCGCCAGGAGCGGGGCCGATACCGGCGTGGACGGCCGCGCATGGGCCTCCGCCAGCAGTCGATCGCGTTCGGGATGAAAGCGCCATGTCGTCATGGGCAGGGGTCCGCAAGGTTCGGCGGGACGCCGACAGAACCTTAGGTGTGGCCTTGTGGCGGGTGTTCGTCTAGCTTGACGTCCAACATTATGGTCACCGGGACCACATCATCATGCGTACTGCCTTTCCGTTCTCGGCCATCGTCGGCCAGGAGGACATGAAGCTGGCGATGTTGATCGCCGCCGCCGACCCCGGAATCGGCGGCGTCATGGTGTTCGGCGACCGCGGGACGGGCAAGTCCACGGCCGTGCGTGCGCTGGCGGCCTTGCTGCCCCCGCTGAGCGCCGTCATCGGTTGCGCCTATCACGGCGATCCGCAGGCGCCGGTCGGCGTCTGCTCGCCGGATTGTGCGGCGTGCGCGAGCCCGCGGCCGTTGAAGGCGGCCCCGTTGTCCACGCCCGTCGTCGATCTGCCCCTCGGCGCAACGGAAGATCGCGTCGTAGGCGCGCTCGATCTCGAACAGGCGCTGGCGCGCGGCGAGCGGCGCTTTGAGCCGGGCCTGCTGGCGCGCGCGCACCGCGGCTTCCTCTACATCGACGAGGTCAACCTGCTGGAGGATCATCTAGTCGACCTGTTGTTGGATGTGGCGGCGTCCGGGGAAAATGTGGTCGAGCGCGAAGGGCTCAGCGTCCGCCATCCGGCGCGCTTCGTCCTAATTGGGAGCGGCAATCCAGAGGAGGGTGAACTCCGTCCGCAACTGCTGGACCGGTTCGGTCTGTCCGTCGACGTCAAGACGCCGGAAACCCTGCAGGAACGCGTGGAAGTGGTGCGCCGTCGGGACGCGTTCGACCGGGATCCTGCGGCCTTCCTCGCGCGGTACGCGAAGGCGGACGCCAAGGTGGCCGACGCCATCGTCTCCGCACGCAAGCGGTTGCCCGCCGTGGAGACGCCCGACGCCATGCTGGAATGGGCCTCTCGGCTGTGCATGGCTATCGGCTCGGACGGGCTGCGCGGCGAGCTGACGCTGATCCGCGGCGCCCGCGCCGTGGCCTCGCTGGATGGCGACGAAGCAGTCTCCGACCGGCATTTGCGCCGCGTCGCCGTAATGGCGCTGCGCCATCGTCTCCGCCGTAATCCCCTTGATGAAACAGGATCCGCCGCGCGGATCGAGCGCGCCATGGCGGAGATCTAGCGTCGTGTCCGATGCGTCGGCCCCCACGCCATGGGCGGACGCCGTGCAGGGCGCCATGCTGCTCGCCGTGGATCCCCTCGGGCTCGGCGGCATCGTGCTGCGCGCTGGCGCGGGGCCGGCTAGGGACGCCTGGCTCGACGGTCTGCGCGAGATCTTGCCCCCGGGCACGCCGTGGCGTCGTTGTCCACCGCACATCCCTGACGATCGTCTCCTTGGCGGGCTTGATCTTGCAGGCAGTCTTGCGGCCGGCCGCGCCGTGGCGTCGCCGGGTCTGCTGGCGGAGGCGGACGGCGGCCTCGTGATCCTGCCTATGGCGGAGCGATTGTCTGATGCGACCGCCGCGCGCATCGCCGCAACGCTCGATGCGCAAGATGTCGCCGTGGAAAGGAGCGGGCTCGCGCTTCGTCTTTCCGCGAGGATCGCGATCGTTGCGCTCGACGAAGGCGTGGGACCCGATGAACGCGCGCCGGCCGCGCTTCTGGAGCGCTGCGCCTTCCACGTGGATGCAGGTCCCGCACGCCTCGGCGATCTCCTGGCGATGGCGGCGGAGAGCGCTGACGTCGCTAGGGCGCAACAGGTGCGCCGGCGGATGGCCCCGGTCGCCGACGCGCTCATCGTGAGCGTCTGCGAGGCGGCGGTCGCGCTTGGCGTGGAGTCCGCCCGCGCGCCGCTGTTCGCCGTGCGCGCAGCCTGCGCCGCCGCCGCTCTTGACGGTCGTAGCGACGTGACGGTGGAGGATATCGCGTTGGCCGCGCGTCTTGTGCTTGCGCCGCGCGCCACACGCGCGCCCGCCGAGGATGTCGCGCCCGATCCGGCGGATGACGAGGATGCAGCCGACGCCGCCGATCCGCCGGAAGCCGATGCCGATGCGCCGCACGCCGAGGCCCCGCCCATCGACATGGTGATCGCGGCGGCCCGCGCGGCGTTGCCCGATGCAGTGCTCGACGCAGCACGCGCCCAGGGACGGGCGCGAATGAGTCGCGCCCACGCCGGCGGTGGCGGCGACCGGATCGTATCGCCGCACCGGGGACGTCCCGTGGGATCGCGCGCCGGCGCCCTGTGCGCGGGCGAACGGTTGAACATCGCCGAAACGCTGCGCGCCGCCGCACCGTGGCAGAAGCTGCGCGGCGCGACTGGGCGCGTCGCCGTGCGTCGCGAGGATTTCCGCGTGCGCCGCTTCGTAGAGCATCGGGACTCCACCACGATCGTCGTCGTCGACGCGTCGGGATCCGCAGCGTTCCAACGCCTCGCAGAGGCCAAAGGCGCCGTAGAGCTGCTGCTCGCCAACGCATACGTGTCCCGGACGCGCGTAGCGCTCGTCTCATTCCGGCAGACCGCTGCCGAGGTGCTGTTGCCGCCCACGCGATCGCTTGCCCGTGCGCGCAAGTTGCTGGCCGATCTTCCCGGTGGCGGGGGCACGCCGCTCGCCAACGGCATCGAGGCCGCGTTCCTGCTCGCCCAGGCGGAGAAGGCCAAGGGCAGGACGCCGCTGCTCCTCTTCCTCACAGACGGGCGCGCCAACATAACCCGCGCCGGCGCTTTGGGTCGCGCCCAGGCCGAGGCCGACGCCTTGCAGGTGGCCGCCTTCGTGCGTGGCGCGGGCTTCGCCGCGATCCACGTGGACACTTCCGCCAGGCCCGGCCCTGGCGCAGAGAAGCTCGCGCACGCCATGGGTGCGCGTTACGCCCCGCTGCCTTATCTTGATGCCCGCGCGGTCCTAGGCCTTGCGCAGTCGTCGCCGTCCGCCGCGTCCTGACGCGCGATGTATCGCAAGCCGGACTGGGCCATCGAGGGCCGCGACTGGCCACACCGGTCGTCGAGCCGGTTTGTGGAAGCCGGAGGACTGCGATGGCATGTGCAGATGATGGGGAAGGGGCCGCCGCTGTTGCTGTTGCACGGCGCCGGCGCCGCCACCCATTCGTGGCGGGCGCTGGCCCCGCTGCTCGCAGATGACTTCACGCTGATCGCGCCAGACCTGCCCGGACACGGGTTCACCGCCACGCCCGACAATCCGCAGGACCTATCCCTGCCTGGCATGGCGGCCCGTATCCACGATTTGCTCGCGACCCTCGCCGTCGCGCCTTGCGGCGTCGTCGGACACTCCGCCGGCGCAGCCATCGCACTACGGATGTCGCTCGACGGCCTTGCGTCGTCTGCGGCCGTAGTCAGCCTGAACGGCGCGCTGCTGCCATTTCCGGGCATCGCTGCGCACGTGTTTCCACCCGCGGCGCGGCTCCTGTTCCTCAATCCGCTGGCGGTGCGCGCGTTCGCATGGCGGGCCGCCGATACGCGACGCGTGGAAGCCCTCATGCGCGGCACCGGCTCCACTATCGACGCGCAGGGCATCGCCTACTACGCGCGCCTCTTCCAGACGCCGGGTCATCTTGCGGGCGTGCTCGGCATGATGTCGCGCTGGGACTTGTTCACCCTCCGCAGGGACCTGCCCGCCCTGCGCACGGCGCTGACCTTGATCGTGGGGACGAAGGATCGCGCGATAGCGCCGGAGTCCGCGCAGGAAGTGATGGCCCTCGTGCCGACTGCCCGCGTGGTGTCGCTGCCCGGCCTCGGGCACCTCGCCCACGAAGAAAGCCCCCGGCGGACCTGTGCGGCCATCCTGGAGGCCCTGACCCCGATGCGGTGACGGTCCCCGGGGCGCAGCTATGGCTTGCGCTCCATTCCGCGACACTATTTATTGTCCAACAATGTTGACAGTCGACCGTCCGCCGCCGCCGCTGGCCACGCGCGATCCCCGGCCCCACGCGGTGGTGATCGGCAGCGGGTTTGGCGGTCTGGCGGCGGCGGTCCGTCTCGGCGCGCGGGGCTACCGCGTCACCGTCCTGGAACGGCTCGATGCACCGGGCGGCCGCGCCTACGTGCACCGTCAAGACGGCTTCACTTTCGACGCGGGCCCCACGATCATCACCGCGCCCTTCCTTTTTGAGGATCTGTGGGCGCTATGCGGGCGCACGCTTTCGGATGACGTGACGCTGACGTCGCTCGATCCGTTCTACAGCCTGCGTTTCGACGACGGCACGGTGATCCAGTGCCGCGCAGATCCGGATGCGATGGCGGCCGAAGTGGCGCGCGTCTCCCCAGCCGATGTGGCGGGCTACAAGCGATTCATGGCGCACAGCGAGGCCATCTTCCGGGTAGGCTTCGAGCAGCTGGGCCATGTGCCATTCGGGTCTGTCAGCGACATGCTGCGCATCGCGCCGGATCTGGTGCGCCTTGGCGGTCATCGCAGCGTCCACGGCCTCGTGGCGCAATACATCAAGGATCCACGGCTTCGCGTAGCGTTCAGCTTCCACCCGCTGTTCGTCGGCGGCAATCCCTTCAACACCACAGCCGTCTATTGCCTGATCTCCTACCTCGAGCGGCGCTGGGGCGTGCATTTCGCCATGGGCGGCACCGGTGCGCTCGTCGCCGGACTCGCGAAGCTGATCGCAGGCCAGGGCGGGTGCGTGCGGTGCAACGCGGAGGTTGACCAGATCATCGTGGAAGAGGGTGCGGCGCGCGGCGTCCGGCTACGCTCGGGGGAGGTGGTGAGCGCAGATATCGTGGTGTCCAACGCCGACGCCGCCTACACCTACGGCGTTCTGGTCGACAAGGCCGCCCGTCGCCGGTGGACGGACAAGCGGCTCGCCGCCGCCCGGTACTCCATGAGCCTTTTCGTTTGGTATTTCGGCGCCAAGCGCCAATATCCCGACGTCGATCACCACACCATACTGCTTGGGCCGCGATACCGTGGCCTGATTGAGGACATTTTCCAGCGCAAGACGCTGGCGCAGGACATGAGCCTCTACCTCCATCGACCGACTGCGACCGATCCCTCGCTCGCCCCGCCCGGCTGCGATGCGTTCTACGTCCTCTCCCCCGTGCCGCACCTCGACGCCGACGTCGACTGGCGCACCCATGCGGAGCCCTACCGGCAGGCGGTGTCTCGACGCCTCTCCGAAACGGTCATGCCCGGTCTGGAGGACGACATCGTCACCTCCCTCGTCACCACGCCGCTCGACTTCCAAGACAGGCTGCTCTCGGTGAAGGGCGCCGCCTTCGGGCTTGAGCCCATGCTTACGCAGAGCGCCTGGTTTCGTCCTCACAACGCCAGCGAGGACATCGCCCGGCTCTATCTCGTCGGCGCCGGGACGCATCCCGGCGCAGGCCTGCCCGGCGTGCTCTCGTCCGCCCGTGTTCTCGATACGGTGGTTCCCGATGCATCCGTCTTCGCGCGCGCTTGATCCGCCGCCCTTTGCGACGCCGGCGCACACCGCCGCATGCCGTGAGCTGATCCGGACGGGCTCTCGATCCTTCCATGCCGCTTCGATGCTTCTGCCTGAAGATATTCGCGAAGGCGCCTACGCACTCTACGGGTTTTGCCGACTCTCCGACGACGCGATCGACTGCGAGAACCGCGACGCCGGCGCCATCGACCGCCTGAGGGCGCGACTGGACAAGGTCTACGCCGGAGACCCCGGGCCCCACGCGGTCGATCGCCCGCTCGCCGATACCGTCCGGCGCTTCGCCATACCACGCGAGACGTTCGACGCGTTGATTGAGGGATTGCAGTGGGACGTGGACGCCCGCGTCTATGAAACCCAGTCCGATCTCGACGCGTACGCCGCACGGGTAGCGGGGGCCGTCGGCGCCATGATGGCCGCCCTGATGGGCGTGCGGTCCCGCGCACTGTTGGCGCGCGCCTGCGATTTGGGCGTGGCCATGCAGTACACAAACATCGCCCGCGATGTGGGTGAGGATGCACGCGCGGGGCGTTTGTACCTGCCCCGATCCTGGATGCGCGAGGCTGGGATCGATCCCGACGCGTGGCTTGCTGCGCCGTCCTTCACGCCGGCTCTGGGCGGCGTGATCGCCCGCGTGCTGCGGCGGGCCGACGTGCTCTACCGGCGCGCCGACAGCGGCATCGCCCAACTGCCGGCGGCGGTGCGGCCGGCGATCCACGCGTCCCGTCTCCTGTATGCGGAGATCGGCGCGGAAGTGGTTCGGCGTGGGTTCGACTCGGTAGGATCGCGCGCGCGCGTGCCCGCCACGCGCAAGGCGTGGCTCATGATGCGTGTGCTGTCTTCCAGCATGCGACCGACGGCTGCGGAAGCCCAGCCCGGACCGTTGAACGCCACGCGTTTCCTGGTGGACGCCGTCGCCGCCGCGCCTTCGCCGGCCCACTCGGCGTCGCGTCGGCATCTCGAGGACGATGTCAGCTGGGTGCTCGACCTCTTCGTCCGACTTGAAAATCGCAAGCGTGAGAACGCGCGCGCTGCGTAGAACGGGGGTGTCGCGTCGTGAACACGAATACCCTCATCATTCTCGAGCTGCTGATTTTCAACGGCATCATCCTGGCGTGGGCGATCCGCGAGTTCATGTCCGTGAAACCGGAAAGGCCCTCCGACGCCGATGCGCCGACGTCCTCACCAGACGATGCGCGGCATCCGGAAGGGTAGCATGGCGCGGACGATGGGGCTGCGAAGCCGGTCCAGCGAAAGGCTTTCGTGCATGATGACCGCGGTTTCCCCGTCGCACGATCCCGATAGGGCCGTGCGAGCGTAGAAGGGCGTGTCCTCCAGCGTCTTGCGCACGCGCGGCGTCGCCTCGCCATCCCGCCATGTCCGCCGCTCGACGCCCCAGCCGGTCCGCGGCAGGTCCACCAGAGGCGGAGGCGCAAAGGAGCTCACGTCGCCGGCGTGGGACACGCGCAGGGCGAGGCCATGCCGTGTGCCGTCGCGTCGCTCGGCGTCATAGTAGAGCGCCACGTCCCGGGAGAGATGCGCCCTTGCCCACGACCACTGCGCAAACCCGCGCTCCAGCGGCTCGTCGCCGGCGTTTCCGTCATGATAGCCGTCACCGACCCAGTGCAGGTCGGGATCGGTGAAGTCGACGCTCACGCGCGCGCGGGGCGCGAATGGGCGCCAGAGGTGACGCCGCGCCGAATCGAGGGCGATCAATTCATCCGTCGCGATCTGGGGCGTAAGGCGTATGACGCCGCGCAACCGCGACGGGATTGGCGCCGCGATCTCGTCGATGCGGGCCACCAGCGTATCGCCCTCCCAGCTGAGTGCGCTCGGGCCGACGGATAGGGCCGTGGCGTCGCGATGCACCTGTCCGCGCCCCCGTTCCGTCATCGCCCAGCGTCCGCCGCCGCCGTCAAGGCGATAAAGCGCGACGTTGACGGCGCAGTGATCGGCGGGGTCGCGCCAACCGCTCCAGGCGTAATAGGGGGAAAAGACGCTCCCCACGAAGGCAATAAGCGTCAGGCCAAATCGACCGTCGTCGCTGAAGGCGTCGAGGTACCACCAGGCGTAACCACCAGGCGCCACGTGCGCTGCGAATCCGCGTCCTCCAAAAGGCTCCGCGCCGCCGTTCGGCCCGAGAGCGCCGCCATCGGCACCCCCGCGCCCGGATGGCATCCGCCGCCCGCCAGATACAGGCCCGGGATGCGCGTCCGTGAGCCCGGACGCTTGAATGTCGCCGCCCAGCCGTGGGTCGCTCGCCCGTAGAGGGCGCCGCCCGTGTGGGGAAAGCGTGTGTCGAATTCCTCCGGCGTGGTCATCACCGCGTTGGTGGCGTCGACGTCGATCGCTAGGCCGCTGCGGCGCAGACGGCGGAAAACGTTGGTCTGGCATGCGTGACGTTCCTCGGGGCCCATGGCGTGCGTATCGCCGTCGGCCGGGGCGTTGACGAGAACGAGCAGGCGTTCGCGTTTGTCGGACGAGACTATATCCCGCTCATCGCGGTCCTGTGCGCACACGTAGATGGTGGGGTCCTCGGGCATGCGCCGGCGCGTGACCAGATCGTCGAACTCCGCCGCATAGTCGCCGCTGAAGAAGACGTTGTGTCGCCGCAGGGGAAACCCTGCGGTGCGCGCCGCCACCGCCCAGGTCACTGCGGAGAGGGAGCGCGCCGCCGCGCGGGGGGCATGCGTCACGGCGCGGATTTCTTCGCCGAAGGCGCCGGCGCCAAGCGCTGCGGGATCAGCCGTCATCACGATGGCGTCCGTTTTCAGCCGCTCTCCCGATTCCAGGGTCAGCGCACAGACATGCCCGCGGGCGAGGTGGACGGCGCGCACATGCGTCTTGTAGCGGAAGCGCACGCCCTGCAGTGTGGCGAGCGACTCCAGCGCCGCCGCCAGCCGTTGCATGCCGCCCTGGATGGACCAGACGCCGTCCTGCTCCACGTGGGCGATGAGCATCATCGTCGCCGGCGCCTGGAACGGCGACGATCCGCAGTAGGTGGCGTACCGCGCAAACAGCTGGCGCAGCCGGGGATCGCGGAAGTGGCGTCCGAGCGACCGCCACAGCGTCTCGAACGGGCGGATCGCCACAAGATCGCCCAGTCGATCAAGCCCCACACGGCGCGTCAGTGAAAAGGGAGTAGGCTTGGTCGCTTCGAGGAACGGGGCCCGCAGCACTTCGTACATGCGCCGCGATTCATCGAGGAAGGCGCCGAACCCTCGCGCCTCGGTGGTGCCGGCGAAATGGGCGATCGCGTCCGTCGCCCGCGCGCGCGACGCGTACAGATCCAGCCGCGGACCATCTCCCCATGCGTGTCGCGCCAGAATGTCGAGGGGCGTGAGCTTCAACTGGCGTTCGAGGCTCGCGCCGGCGTTGGCGAAGATTTCCTCGAAAACCCAGCGCATCGTGAACACCGTCGGCCCGGCGTCGACGGCGGCGTCGCCTACGCGCCGCTGGTGCACCTTGCCGCCCGGGACGCCCGCCCGCTCGATGACGGTGACGCTCATGCCCCGCCGGGCGAGCTCCAGCGCCGCCACAAGCCCCGCGACGCCCGCGCCGACGACGACGACGTCCTTCATCCGCCCGGGGGCCTTCGAATGTCCATTGACTGGACACTATCATGTGTCCAATTTGAATGACAGTCGGAAGTCCGGAGGCAAACATGACGCTTGCAGCACGGGTCGAGCAGGCCCTCGAAGCTGCCGTCTCGCTGGCGACGGGGCCTGACGCGCCGCCCCGCCTCGCCGGCGCCATCCGGTATTCGGTGTTTCCGGGCGGTGCGCGTGTGCGGCCCCAGCTGTGTCTAGCGGTCGCCGCCGCCTGCGGCGATGACGATCCCGACCTATCGGACGCCGCCGCCGCCGCCATCGAGTTCCTGCACTGCGCCTCCCTCGTGCACGACGATCTGCCGTGCTTCGACAACGCGGACCTGCGCCGCGGCAAGGCGTCCGTCCACGCACGCTACGATGTGCCCCTCGCGCTGCTTGCGGGCGATGCGCTGATCGTGATGGCCTTCGAGACGCTGGGGCGGGCGGGCGCATCGTCGCCGCTGCGTCTAGCGCCGCTGATCGCCACCGTAGCCCGCGGCGTCGGCGCGCCGTCTGGCATCGTCGCCGGGCAGGCGTGGGAAAGCGAGATCGATCCCCCACTTGATCTCTATCACAGCGCCAAGACGGGCGCGCTGTTCATGGCGGCGACCATGGCGGGGGCGGTCGCAGCGGGCTCCGACGCCGGCCCCTGGCGGGCGCTCGGCGCCAATCTCGGCGCCGCCTACCAGGTCGCCGACGACCTGCTCGACGCCATCGCCCACGCCGACGATTGCGACAAGCCCACAGGCCGCGACGTCGCGCTGCATCGCCCCAGCGCCGTCAGTGCGTATGGCATGAAGGGCGCCGTGGCCCGTCTGGAAGGCCTTGTTAAGGCCGCTGTGGAGTCCATTCCTCCCTGCGCCGGCGCCAAGGACCTGCGCGATCTCGTCAGGATGCAGGCGGTGCGCCTCGCCCCGAAGCATCTGGCCCGCAGCGCCGCCTGATCCTTCATGGCAGGGCCGTTCTGGCGCTCGCGGTGGGTGGCGTGGCGCAATGCGCTGCTGTCCAGTCCCGGCTTTCAGCGATGGGCGGCGGAGTTCCCGCTTACACGACCTGTGGCGCACCGTCAGGCCGACAAGGTGTTCGATCTCGTCGCAGGGTTTGTGTACGCGCAAGTCCTGTCAGCGTGCATCGCGGTGCGCCTGTTCGACCATCTCGCGGCCGGCCCGCAGTCGACCGCAGCGCTCGCCACGGCGACGGACATCCACTCCGGGTCGCTCAAGGTGCTGCTTGCGGCGGCGGCCTCCATCGGCCTGGTGGAGCGCCTCGGTCCGGACGGTTACGTGCTCGGGCCTCTCGGCGCCGCACTGCGCGGCAATGCAGGCCTCGGCGAGATGATCGCCCATCACCGCCACTTCTACGAAGATCTCGCAGATCCGGTGGCGCTCCTGCGCAGCGGCGGCGGCGCGGGCGCGCTCGCCGCGTACTGGCCCTATGCGCGTGCGGCCGATCCCGACAGCGCAAGCCCGGCTGCAGTGTCGCCGTACTCGGCGCTCATGGCGGCCTCGCAACCCATGATCGCGGTCGACGTCCTGCATGCTTATCCGCTTGGCCGGCATCGGCGGGTGATGGATGTGGGCGGGGGAGAGGGCGCGTTTCTGCTCGCTGTGGCGGGCCAGGCGCCGTCGCTTGAGGTTGTGCTGTTCGATCTGCCGGCGGTGGCGGCGCGGGCCGTGGAGCGGTTTACCGCCGCCGGTCTGGGCGCGCGCGCGACCACGGCGAGCGGGGACTTCCTCAAAGACGAACTGCCCCAAGGGGCCGACGCCATCACGCTGATCCGAGTCCTGCACGATCACGACGACGCTGGCGTCCGGGCGATTCTGGCGTCCGTGCGACGGGCGCTACCCAAAGGCGGCGTCATCGTCGTGGCGGAGCCGATGTCCCGAGCACCGCGCGCCGACCCGATGGCGGACGCCTACTTCGGACTTTACTTGTTCGCCATGGGGCGCGGGCGGGTCCGTCAACCTGCGGAATACAAACAATATTTAGCGGAGGCGGGGTTCCGCCGTCCCCGCAGCCTGCCCGCGCGCAACCCCATGCTCGTCCAGGTGGTGACGGCGCAAGCCTGAGGAAAGAAATCGACCGACGAGTCGTCCAGAAAGATTGACACTCTTGAGTGTCCATTTACACTAACACCTTGCTCCACAGGCGCCGTCTGATGCGTCCGATACCGGAGAGCCGCCCATGGATACCGTCGCCGTCGTGCTGGAAGGGCCGGAGCGCTTGTCGCTTCGCAAGCTCGACCTGCACCCCGCGACGGCGGACGACGTCGTGGTGGATGTGGCCTGGAGCGGCGTCAGCGCCGGCACGGAACGTCTCCTGTGGTCAGGGCGGATGCCGCCTTTCCCGGGCATGGGCTATCCGCTGGTGCCGGGATACGAATCCGTCGGGCGCGTCATCGACGCGGGCGCACGTGCGCGCAGTCGCATCGGCGAGAGCGTGTTCGTCCCGGGATCGACCGCATTCAAGGATGCGCGCGGTTTGTTCGGCGGCGCAGCGCGGCGCCTAGTGGCGCCGAGCGGGCGGGTTTTGCCGATCGCTGAATCCCTTGCCGAGCAGGGCGTGCTGATTGCGCTGGCCGCCACAGCGCGCCACGCCATCGCCAACGGGCGTGACAAGCCGGACCTGATCGTCGGCCATGGCGTTTTGGGCCGTCTCCTGGCCCGCCTGACGATGGCGGAGGGTGCGCCTGCGCCGACCGTCTGGGAAACCAACGCCGCGCGCCACGACGGCGCCACCGGCTATCGCGTGGTCGATCCCGACGCCGATGACCGCCGCGACTATCGCGCCATCTACGACGCCAGCGGCGACGGACGCCTGCTGGACACCCTTATCGGGCGCCTCGCCAAAGGTGGTGAAGTGGTGCTCGCCGGGTTTTACGACCAGCCGCTCACGTTCACCTTCCCGCCGGCTTTCATGAAGGAAGCGCGCCTGCGCGTGGCGGCCGAGTGGGCGCCGAATGACCTTGAGGCCACCTCGGCGCTGATCGGGTCGGGACGACTGTCGCTGGACGGCCTCATTACGCACCGACGGGACGCCATGGACGCCAGGGATGCCTACCGCACGGCATTCACCGACGTGGCCTGCCTGAAAATGGTGCTGGACTGGAGAAGCTGCGCATGAGCGTTACGCTGCTGGACAATCGCGCCTTGCGCGATGAAGCCGCCATCGAGCCTGATCCCGTGCACACGGGCGAGGCGACGAAGGAAACGCAAGTCATCGCGATCTACGGCAAGGGCGGCAGCGGCAAAAGCTTTGCGCTCTCCAACCTCAGCTACATGATGGCCCAACAGGGCAAGCGGGTTCTGCTCATCGGCTGCGATCCGAAGTCGGACACGACGTCCCTTCTGTTTGGCGGCAAGTCATGCCCCACGATTATCGAGACATCCGCGAAGAAAAAGCTCGCGGGCGAGGAGGTGCGCATCGAGGACGTCTGCTTCACCCGGGACGGTGTGTTCGCGATGGAGCTTGGCGGGCCTGAGGTTGGCCGCGGGTGCGGAGGTCGTGGCATCATCCATGGCTTCGAACTCCTGGAGAAGCTCGGCTTTCACGAGTGGGGCTTCGACTACGTGCTTCTCGACTTCCTTGGCGATGTCGTGTGTGGCGGGTTCGGCCTGCCGATCGCCCGCGACATGTGCCAGAAAGTGATCGTCGTCGGGTCGAACGATCTGCAGTCGCTGTATGTCGCCAACAATGTCTGCTCGGCGGTGGAGTACTTCCGCAAGCTCGGCGGCAATGTTGGTGTTGCGGGCATGTTGATCAACAAGGATGACGGCACGGGCGAGGCCCATGCGTTCGCCGCCGCCGTCGGCATCCCCGTGCTGTCGGCTATTCCCGCGGACGAGGACATCCGACGCAAGTCGGCCAACTACCAGATCATCGGCATGCCCGGAGAACGCTGGGGGCCGCTTTTCGAGGAGCTGGCGCAGAACGTTGCGGATGCGCCGCCTGTTCGCCCTAAACCGCTTACGCAGGACGGGCTGCTCGGCCTCTTTGCGCCGGACCAGACCGGCGGGGACTTCGTGCTTCGCCCGGCGACGCAGGCCGACATGCGCGGCGGCGTGTTCGCCGAAAAGCGCACCCTCGAAGTCGTATACGATGCGGTGTAGCCTCGCATGAGCGACCGCTTCGCCTCCGACTCGGCCGGCCTTGATGGCGTGACGCCGCTCGCCGACCAGCCGCCGCCGCACGAAAGCGGCGGATGCCACGCCGGCGCCCCGACCATGCACGCTGCCGCGAGCGCGGCCGGCAAGACAGCCCTGCTTGACCAGTATGCGCGGGATTATCCGAAAGGTCCCCATGATCAGCCGCAGAGCATGTGCCCCGCGTTCGGATCGCTACGCGTGGGCTTGCGGATGCGTCGCACGGCGACGGTGCTCTCGGGGTCGGCCTGCTGCGTCTACGGCCTGACGTTCACGGCGCACTTCTACGGCGCACGCCGGACCGTAGGTTACGTACCGTTCAACTCGGAATCTCTGGTCACGGGCAAGTTGTTCGAGGATATCCGCGAGGCTGTCTTTAAGCTCGCCGATCCCGATCTCTACGACACCATCGTCGTCACCAACCTCTGTGTGCCGACGGCGTCCGGCGTGCCGCTTCAGCTGCTTCCGAAAGAGATCAACGGGGTTCGGATCATCGGCATCGACGTTCCGGGCTTCGGCGTGCCCACGCACGCGGAGGCGAAGGACGTCCTGGCCGGGGCCATGCTGCGTTATGCCCGCACCGAAGCTGAGCAGGGTCCTGTGGCGGCGCCGCGCGAGCGCCCGGATCGTCCCACAATCACCCTGCTGGGCGAGATGTTTCCCGCAGACCCAGTAGGCATCGGCATGATGCTCGCCCCGCTCGGGCTCGCCGCCGGCCCCGTGGTGCCGACCCGCGAGTGGCGGGAGCTGTACGCCGCACTCGATTGTGCGGCCGTGGGCGCCATCCATCCGTTCTACACCGCCAGCGTGCGGGAGTTCACCGCCGCGGGGCGCACTGTCATCGGCTCGGCGCCGGTGGGTCGTGACGGAACGGCGGCCTGGCTCGATGCCGTCGGCGCAGCGTGCGGCGTCGCGCAATCGCGCGTGGACAGCGCCAAGAACGTCATCCTTCCCGCCATCGCGACCGCGCTTGCGGCGTCCCCCATCAAGGGTCGCATCACGCTTTCGGGCTACGAGGGATCGGAATTGCTCGTGGCGCGGCTGCTTGTGGAGAGCGGCGCGGACGTGCCGTACGTCGGCACCGCCTGTCCGCGCACGCAGTGGTCGGATCCCGATCGCGAGTGGCTGGAAGCGCGTGGCGTGAAAGTGCAGTTCCGCGCGTCGCTGGAACAGGACATCGCCGCAGTCGAAACGTTTGGCCCCGATCTCGCGATTGGCACGACGCCGGTGGTGCAGCACGCGAAGGAACGGTCCATTCCCGCGCTGTACTTCACCAATCTGATCTCCGCCCGCCCGCTCATGGGCCCCGCAGGCGCGGGGTCTTTGGCGCAGGTCATCAACGCCGCGCTCGCCAACAAGGACCGGTTCGACCGGATGTCTGCGTTCTTCCAGGGGGTGGGAACGGGCTACGCCGCCGGCCAGTGGGAGACGCTCCCGAAAGATCGTCCGGAATTCAAGACGAAGTACGCCAAGACTACGGCGGCCGCGCGCGCCCAGGAAGAGGCGGTCGGCACATGACGCTCGTCCTCGATCATGATCGCGCCGGCGGCTACTGGGGCGCGGTCTATGCGTTCACGGCCGTCAAGGGCCTGCAGGTGATCATTGATGGTCCTGTGGGGTGTGAGAACCTCCCGGTCACCTCGGTCCTGCACTACACGGACGGCCTGCCACCGCACGAGCTGCCCATTGTCGTGACGGGCCTCGGTGAGGAGGAACTTGGCCAAACCGGCACCGAGGGTGCGATGAAACGCGCCTGGAAGACCCTGGACCGTGATCTTCCCGCCGTCGTCGTCACCGGATCCATCGCCGAAATGATCGGCGGAGGCGTGACTCCCGAAGGCACCAACATCCAGCGCTTCCTGCCGCGGACGATCGACGAAGACCAATGGCAAAGCGCCGACCGCGCGCTCACCTGGCTGTGGACGCAGTTCGGCGCGAAAAAGGTGCCGAAGGCGCGTCCGCGCAAGGAAGGCCAGAAGCCCCGGATCAACATCATCGGCCCCATGTACGGCACGTTCAACATGCCGTCCGATCTCGCCGAGATCCGTCGCCTTGTGGAAGGTGTCGGCGCGGAGGTGGGGATGGTGTTTCCCCTCGGCAGCCATCTGGCGGACGTCCGCAAGCTGGCGGACGCCGAACTCAACGTGTGCATGTACCGGGAGTTCGGGCGCAATCTCTGCGAGACGCTCGAGCGACCGTACCTGCAGGCCCCGATCGGACTTGAATCCACGACGCTCTTCCTGCGCAAGCTGGGCGAACTGACGGGGCTGGATCCGGAGCCCTTCATCGAGCGCGAGAAGCACACCACCATCAAGCCCGTCTGGGACCTATGGCGGTCGGTCACGCAGGATTTTTTCGGCACGGCGAGCTTCGCCATCGTCGCCAATGAGACCTACGCCCGCGGCGTCCGCAACTTCCTTGAGACGGATCTCGGCTTGCCCTGCACGTTTGCGGTGTCGCGCTGCGCCGGCGCCAAGACCGACAATGACGCCGTCCGGCAGGGTCTGAAGGACAAGCCGCCGCTCGTCGTCTTCGGCAGCTTCAACGAGCGGATGTACATGGCGGAGCTAGGCTCGCGGGCCTCGTACGTGCCGGCGTCATTTCCCGGCGCGGTCATCCGTCGGCACACGGGAACGCCGTTCATGGGCTACGCGGGCTCTACCTATCTGGTGCAGGAGGTGTGCAACGCGCTTTTCGATGCGCTGTTCCACATCCTTCCGATCGCGACGCAAATGGACAAGGCCGAAGCGACGCCGGCGCGTCGTCACGCAGAATTGGCCTGGGATGACGACGCCAAGGCGGCGCTCGACGCTCTGGTCGACGCCCAGCCCGTCGTGATCCGCATATCCGCTGCGAAGCGTCTCCGTGACGCCGCCGAGCGCGAAGCGCGCATCGCCGGCGAAAGCCGGGTCACCCATGACCGTTTCTCGGTCGCCCAGAAGTATTTGATGTAGGGGCCGATGATGCGTGTCTCTCTCAGATCCTCCGGCGCGCAGCGCCACACACACAGGAGCGCCGCGCGCTCCCACTTCTCGGTGCGCCAGCGGCGGACCGCGCAAACTGTCGCGGCGACTGTCGTCGCGATCGGCCCAGCTGCGGGGGATTGGCCGCAGCGACGCCCACCGAGCGTGAATGGAGGGTAAGTAATGGAAAGAGACGCCCGCACAGGTTCCCTGTCCGGCCTCACCGAGGCCGAGGCAAAGGAATTTCATCGCATCTTCATGGGGAGCTTCATTCTCTTCACGCTGATCGCGATCGCGGCCCACTTCCTTGTCTGGATGTGGCGTCCGTGGCTTCCCGGACCCGGCGGTTACGCCGAGATCCAGGACGCCGTGACGCTCGCCAGCCAAGTGGCCACAACGCTGTTCGGTTAGGAGAGACGCCATGTGGAAAGTTTGGCTTCTGTTCGATCCCCGGCGTGTGCTCGTGGGTCTGTTCGTCTTCCTGTTTACGCTAGCAGTGTTGATTCACTTCATCCTGCTCAGCACCGACCGCTTCAACTGGATCGAAGGTCCAGGTGCACGGTCGACACCAGCGGCTTCGATCATGCTGGATGCAAATCCAGCATCGGCGCCGGTCGAGCATTCCTGAGCGCACACGATCGTAGATCGCATGCGTAACTGGCGGCGGGCGAACGCCGGTTCAAGCCGGGTTCGTCCGCCACCGAAGTTTTCTTCCTCTCGGGCATTCGATGCGACTTGATCCATCGAGATTGCGGAGGCGCGGGCCATGGCCTTGCTTAGTTTTGAGCGCAAATACCGTGTGCGCGGCGGAACCCTGATCGGCGGCGACCTGTTCGACTTCTGGGTCGGGCCGTTCTACGTGGGTTTCTTTGGGGTCACGTCCCTGTTCTTCGCTGCGCTCGGCACGGCGATGATCCTTTATGGCGCCGCGATCGGCCCGACGTGGAACGTCTGGCTGATCAGCATCGCGCCGCCCGATCTCGCCTACGGGCTCCAGATCGCGCCTCTGAAAGAGGGGGGCATCTGGCAGGTCGTCACGATCTGCGCGATCGGCGCCTTCTGCTCCTGGGCGCTGCGTGAAGTGGAGATCGCGCGCAAGCTCGGCATGGGCCTGCATGTGCCGGCGGCTTTTGGCATGGCGATCTTCGCCTACGTTACGCTGGTGGTGTTCCGGCCCGTCCTGATGGGCGCCTGGGGTCATGGTTTCCCGTACGGGATTTTCAGCCACCTCGATTGGGTGTCGAACGTCGGCTACACGTACATCAATTTCCACTACAACCCGGCGCACATGGTGGCCGTGTCGTTCTTCTTCGTGAACGCGTTCGCGCTCGCGCTGCACGGCTCGCTCATCCTCTCCGCAACCAACCCAGGTAAGGGGGAGGTCGTGAAGACGCCGGAGCACGAAGACACCTTCTTCCGTGACGTTCTCGGCTATTCCGTCGGCACGCTCGGCATTCACCGCGTCGGTCTGTTCCTCGCCCTCTCGGCCGGGTTCTGGAGCGCGGTGTGCATCATCATCAGCGGCCCCGTCTGGTCCCTTGGATGGCCGGAATGGTGGGACTGGTGGCTCAACCTTCCGATCTGGGGCTAGCGAGGAGCAACGGCCATGGCTGGCTATCAAAACATCTTTACTCAAGTGCAGGTCCGCGGCCCCGTCGAACTCGGCGTCGCCCTGCCCGTAGGCAACATGCCACGCGAGGAAGGGGTGTCCTTCTGGCACTTCCTCGGCCGCATCGGCAATGCGCAGCTCGGTCCGATCTACCTTGGCTGGACGGGCGTGGCCTCTCTCGTGTGCGGCTTCATCGCCATCGAGATCATCGGCCTCAACATGCTGGCGTCGGTCGATTGGAATCCGGTGGAGTTCATCCGCCGGCTGCCGTGGCTGACGCTTGATCCGCCGCCGCCGGAGCGCGGTCTCCAGTTCTTCCCACCGCTGGCGGAAGGCGGCTGGTGGCTGATGGCGGGCTTTTTCCTGACCACGTCGATCATTCTCTGGTGGGTGCGCACGTACACGCGGGCCCGCGCCCTCGGGCTCGGTACGCACGTGGCCTGGGCCTTCGCGTCCGCAATCTGGCTCTATCTCGTGTTGGGCTTCATCCGCCCGATCTTCATGGGCAGCTGGAGCGAGGCGGTGCCGTTCGGCATCTTCACGCACCTGGACTGGACCGGCGCGTTCTCCATCACCTACGGCAACCTGTTCTATAATCCGTTCCACGCGCTTTCGATCGCGTTCCTGTATGGCTCGGCGCTGCTGTTCGCCATGCACGGGGCCACGATCCTCGCCGTCAGCCGCTACGGCGGCGAACGCGAGATTGAACAGATCACCGATCGTGGCACGGCCTCTGAGCGCGCCGCCCTGTTCTGGCGCTGG
>JANRIM010000059.1:0-10248 GCA_033764865.1 Hyphomonadaceae bacterium | reverse complement strand
CGTGGCGAAGTTCAACGTCGTCACCGGCGAACAGCAGAAGGCCAGGGCCGGCCCGCCGCTCTACCAGAGCGTGTTCGGTTCGACGCTGACGAAGCTCGCCGCCGCCGATCCGAAGATCGTGGCGATTACCGCGGCGATGCCCTCGGGGACCGGGCTCGACGTGTTCGCGGAGGCTCACCCCGACCGGCTCTACGACGTGGGCATTGCCGAGCAGCACGCGGTGACGTTCGCGGCGGGGCTCGCGGCCGACGGCATGCGCCCCTTCGCGGCGATCTATTCCACCTTCCTGCAGCGCGGCTACGACCAGGTCGTGCACGACGTGGCGATCCAGAAGCTGCCCGTGCGCTTCGCCATCGACCGCGCGGGCCTTGTGGGCGCCGACGGGCCCACGCACGCGGGCAGCTTCGACATCGGCTATCTCGGCGCACTGCCGGGCTTCGTGGTGATGGGGGCGGCCGACGAGGCCGAACTCGCGCGCATGGTGGCCACCTGTGCGGCCATCGACGATGGCCCCAGCGCCGTGCGCTACCCGCGCGGCGAGGCGCTGGGCGTGGACATCCCCGAAACCCTCGTCCCGCTCGAGATCGGCAAGGGCCGCATTGTGCGTGAGGGCGTGCGCGTCGCCCTGCTCTCGTTCGGCGCCCGCTTCGGGGATGCGCTGCGCGCCGCCGACAAGCTCGTGGCTCTCGGCTACTCCACCACCGTCGCCGATGGGCGCTTCGCCAAACCGCTCGACGAGGATCTCATCCGTCGGCTCGCACGGGAACACGAAGTGCTGATCACTATCGAAGAGGGGGCGGAGGGCGGCTTTGGCGCCTTCGTGCTGCACTTCATGGCGCGCAGCGGCCTGCTCGACCGCGGCGTGAAGGTGCGCACGCTCACCTTGCCCGACGTGTTCCAGAACCAGGCCAGTCCCGCGGCGATGGTGGCCGAAGCCGGGCTCGACGCCAACGGCATCGTGGCGTCCGCACTGGCTGCGCTCGGCCGCGACGTCCGGGATGCGGGCGAACTTCCGGTGCGCCGCAAGCGGGCCTGATCAGAGGCCGAGCTCGCTCCAGCGCTCAAGGTAGATGCGGAACCAGGGCGCGTAGGCTTCAGGCCGTGCGAGCGCGTCGACGCGAAGCTCATCGACAGTCGCCCAGCGGGTCTCGCTCACTTCGGCAGGATCCGGCGTGACCGCCAGGCGCCTTGCGTCGGCGACTCCGCGATACACGTGCACGCGCTCGCACTCGCGCATGTCGCCTGAGACGTCTGCCTCGTAGTCGATGATGCCCGTGTGGGTGAGCGTCAGCGCAAGGCCGAGTTCCTCATGGAGCCGGCGCGCCGCGCTCAGGGCCGGCGGCTCGTCCCAGTGGGGATGCGTGCAGCACGTGTTCGCCCAGAGGCCGGCGCAGTGGTACTTGCCCGCCGCGCGACGCTGGACGAGCAGGCGGTCCCCGGAAAACACAAAGACCGACACAGCCAAGTGCAGCGCGCCGGCGCGGTGCGCCGCGATCTTCTCGATCGGATAGAGCGAGCCGTCGGCAGCGATGCCGGGAATGACGATCTCGTCCGCCCGGGCGAAGGCTGACGCGGCGCGGGGAGTTCCGTCAGGCGGCAACGGCGGACCGGCTCAGCGCGCATTGCGACCACAGATCCGACAACGCGTGGACGAGGTGGTCGATGTCCTCGTCGCTGTGCAGCGGCGAGGGCGTGATGCGCAGGCGCTCGGTCCCGCGCGGCACCGTGGGATAGTTGATCGGCTGGATGTAGATCGCATAGCGCTCCAGCAGCCAGTCGCTGATCATCTTGCACTTGACGGGATCGCCCACCATCACGGGGATGATGTGGCTTGGGTTGTCCAGGCAAGGAATGCCGATGGCGCGCAGCTTGTGTCGCACCCGCGCCACACGGTTCTGGTGGCGCTCCCGTTCGCTCTGGCTTTCCTTCAGGTGCTGAATGCTGGCGCGGGCGCCAGCGGCCACGGCCGGCGGCAGCGCCGTGGTGAAGATGAAGCCGGACGCGAAACTGCGAATGAAGTCGCACAATGCGGTTGATGCGGCGATGTAGCCCCCGAACACGCCGAACGCCTTTCCGAGCGTGCCTTCGATCACGGTGAGGCGGTCCATCAGCCCCTCCCGCTCCGCAACGCCGCCCCCGCGTGGCCCGTAGAGGCCGACCGCATGCACTTCGTCGAGATAGGTCATCGCGCCGTGCTTTTCCGCCACGTCGCAGATCTCGGCGATCGGGGAGATGTCGCCGTCCATCGAGTAGACGGACTCGAAAGCCACGAGTTTCGGCCGGTCCGCCGGGAGGTCGGCGAGCAGGCGATCGAGATCGGCGGGATCGTTATGCTTGAACACGCGCCGCTCTGCGCCGCTGTGGCGGATTCCCTCGATCATCGAGGCGTGGTTCCCGGCGTCCGACAGGACCATGCAGTTCGGCAACAGGCTCGCCAGCGTGCTCAGCGCAGCCCAGTTCGACACGTAACCTGACGTGAACAGCAGCGCCGCCTCCTTGGCGTGCAGGTCAGCCAGCTCCTGTTCGAGCAGGACATGGTAGTGATTGGTGCCGGAGATGTTGCGTGTGCCCCCCGCGCCAGCGCCGCACCGGCCGAGCGCTTCATGCATCGCGCTCAGGACCTTGGGATGCTGGCCCATACCGAGATAGTCGTTCGAACACCAAACCGTAACCGGTGCAACTTTCCCGCCCACGTGGTGGGCGGCGCGCGGAAACTGGCCCGCCTTGCGCTCGAGATCGGCGAAAACCCGGTAACGTCCTTCCTTGCGGAGGCCGGAGAGCGCGTCCTGGAAAAAAGACTCATAGTCCATGGGGCGGTCTCTCCCTACTCGTTCGTCGCCGTCGCGATGGGACGGTCGTTGGTTGCGTGCGGATCCGGGGGTATCGCGACGATCACGCTGGATGCCCGGGCCGGTGCGGCCCAGCGCCACAAAGCCGCATCAGGCAACGGCAAAATCATAAAGGCATGCTCGATCAGCGCAAGCGCCGTAATCGCGAACAGAAGCGTAAATCCGACGGCCTCCCCGCTTCCTTGCGATGCATCGCGCGCATTCTCCAGGAATGCCGCGCACAGCAGCGCGCCGCCAGCGACGGAAAAGGGAAACAGCGCATTCATCGCACGCTTCGGGAGATAACTTTTCAGGTGCTCCAGGTGCGCAGGAAAGAACTCGTCAGTGAGATTGGGGACGCCAAGGAAGATGTTGAGCTTGGCGCTGAGGCGCATCGCGAGCAGCACGAGAAACGTCAAGGTTGCGATCTGATTGGGCTGGCCCCACGTCACCACGACGATCGCCGCCGCTGTGATCGCCAGCGCGATCTCGTGATGGATGAGCGTGAGTGTCGCATACTTGAAGCGGCGCCACCCGACAGCGCCGTCCGGGCACGGTGCCGGGCGAGGGCCGCTGACGGCGCCCATGAGGAAGCTCGCCTCGTGCCACCCCCAGATGCAAAGAGCGCAAATGAAAGCCGTGTAGGCCCCGAACGCGGACGTGTCGCTGGCCCCGATCACCACCCCAGCACTCGCGACGACGGCGATGACGCCGCCGGCGACGAGGGACAGGCCGTACGTCGCCCGCGGACGACGCACCAGCCAGAGGATCGCGCCCGTGCTGAACCACCACGCAAACACCGTGATCAGGATTGGCAAGGTGAAGTCGGCGAACATCACAGGGACCGCGCGCCTACCAGGCCGGAGCCAGTCGCACGGTCTCGGGCACCGTGTGGTCGATGGTGGGCACGAAGTAGAGGCCCGCAAAAGCCGCGCCGATGGACAGCGCGAGGCCGACCTTCTTCAGAGGGGCGAGGAACCCGCCTGTTTCGCTCACCCTTGCGAGGGCGTCGGCGCGGCGGCGCAGGCGTTCGAGGCCGGCCCTGAAGGCGGGGTTGTCGATATCGAGGGTCATGGGGAACACCTGCTTGGAAATCTCCGAGCAGATTCGGAACACTTTGTAGTCGTACTCCGTGGGATCGAGCCCGAGCGCCTTGTGGAAAGCCGGACGATTGTGGTCCCGCACGTACATCGTCGCATAGACCGACAACAGGAAAAACCGGATCCAAAGCTTGTTGGCGCCCGTCAGCAGTTTGGGATCCGCGCGCATGATGAGCGCGAACGCCTCTCCGTGGCGGAATTCGTCGGCGCACCACTCCTTGAACCATCTGAAAATCGGGTGGAAGCGCAGCTCCGGATGACGTTCCAGTTGCCGGTAGATGGCGATGTAGCGGGCGTAGCCAATCTTCTCCGAGAGGTAGACGGCGTAGAAGATGAACTTGGGCTTGAAGAACGTGTACTTCTTCGTCTTCGTCAGGAAACCCAAGTCGACGCCGATCCCGAAATCCTTGAGGGATTCATTGATGAAGCCGGCGTGGCGGGCCTCGTCGCGGCTCATGTACTTGAACAGGGCCTTGATGTCGGGGTTCTGCACGCGCTTCACGATCTCGGCGTATAGCACGCACCCGGAAAACTCCGAGGTCATAGAACTCACGAGGAAATCGACGAATTCGCGGCGGAGATCCGGCTCGAGCCGGTCCAGGATGTTCTCGAAGGCTTCGGTCCGTTTGAAATGCAGGCGGTTCGGGTCGCTCGCCATCTCGGCGATCAGGGCGTCCCACTCGGCCCGGACGCCACTGATGTCGATACGGTCCATCTCGGCGAAATCGGTGGTGTAGAAGCGCGGGCTCAGGATCGTGTCTTCCTGGGCGATGCGGTTGGTGTCGGGCCGGGACTGGTCGTCCGCAAAGGCGTCTTCGCGCAGGATGTCGGCAACGGCGCTGCTCATGGCAGTCTCCTCGGCGTAAAGCTCACTTCATACAGCTCCGAAAGCTCGAACCGCGCGGCAAGCTTCGTCCAAACACGGGCGAACCAGCCAGCCTGCTCCACAGTCGCGACGCGGCGTAGCAGCATCTTCTCGCCGAACTGCAGGCGGATCGGCGCGCCGTGCACCCGGACTCGATCGCCGGGGCCGAGCTTGGTGGCGTCATCAAGTGTCACGTGGGCGTGCAGGCTCGTCTCGCTGTGTTCGATCTCGATCGTGCATCCCGTCTGGTGGGAGCGGCCGAGGAAGGGGGCTGCGTGCGTCATCCGCCGGAACCTCCCGTTCGCTCGTTCTGGGTCAGCGGGCTCTGGGCATCGAGAATGCGGGCGAAGGCTTGCTTGTTCGTCTGACCGAAGGCGCGCAGGTCCACGCGCCGACCCGTTGCCGTGTCCTCCAGCACGAGCGTGCCGTTGGTCCACTGCGAGAGGCGGAACGGGGGCGCGCGGTCGATGCCGCGGGCGCGGCGGTCGCGCGCCATCGTGCGCAGGACGCTGCGGATGAACGCATCCCCGCCCGGCGCCAGCGTGATCACCACTGCGCCGGTGACGACGTCCCGGACGCTCACGGCGCCGTCAGCTTCATCGATGAAGGTCAGCGCCATGGACCTTGCCGGCGCTGTCTGCACGATGGCGCTTTCGGTCGCGTCGGTCTGGCTCGAGAAGCGTCCGTATCCTGCGGCCAGCAGGGAAAACCCGATCAAGGCCGCAGCGGCGATCAGGGCGCCGCGGGGGAAGGGTTCCTTGTCGATGGCGCTCATGGTCGTCTCACGCCAGTGCCGGTTGCGAGTGGGCGGGCGATGTCGCGTTCTCCGGCTGCACGGCAGCCGGCGGCGTCACAGTCTGGCCCGCGGCGCGCTGCAGCGTCATGGACAAGCTGGACGCGACGGCCGCTGCGTTCGCGACAGACCGGAACGTGGGCTGCGGATGGCCAAGTTTGCCAGGGCGCGCGTGCGGCCAGAGGTGCAGGTAGGCGATCTTGTTCGGCTTCACGAGCGTGAGCGCGATGTCGCCGCCGCCGTCGGCGAACAGCTTCACATCTGCGCCTTCGATGATCGTGAAGGGAATGTTGATGGCCTTGGTCAGCGCCGCGCCGAAGCGCATCACCACACGCTTGTTCGTGATTGTGTACACGGTCGTCCTGCAGTTGAGCCAGGCCAGGCCTGCGAGCAGACCCAGCGCCGCCGTCGCGAGCGGCGTCACCCATAGCGCGGACTGCAGCGCCTCCACGGCCGTGGCGCCGGCGGCCGTCGCCTCCGCGCCGCGCCAGGCCATGAGCGCTCCGAAATAGATGCTGACCAGCGGCATGTGGAACACCCGCCGCGCCATCAGCTTCCAGTCCGGCGCGCCCTGCCAGACGATGTGCTCCCCGGCGGGAAGGTCTTCGGGCAGTCCGCGGACGGGCTCGAAATCGTGCTCACTCATAGCAGAGGCTCCGAACGGGCGGGCGTGGCGTACAGGTAGCCGGCGCCGAAGTAGGCGACGATCTTCTCTTCCTCGAGCAGGGTGATCTGTTCGGGGCTCGCCGGCGTTGGCGCGTCAGCGAATTGCGCAGCGAGGAGAGCCTCAATGCGGACCGTGCGCTTGCCCTTGTTGACGACGGCCATGGTCATCGGCGCCAGAATGCGCTTGGCCGACGGCGCGCCATCTGCGCCGTTCACGGCGATCTCCAGGTAACGGATCATGAACTCCATGCGGTCCACCCAGATGTCGGACACGACGCCCACGGCGCCATTGTCCGCACCGACCACGGTCATGCCGCGCGGGTCCGGGTCTTCTTTGGCGATGGAGTAGGTCGTGGCGATCCGAAGCGGCGCGATGCGGGGTTCGCCGCCGTGCATGAGATCGGGCTTGTCCGCGCGCTGCGCGTAGGAGCCAGGGCCCACGCCGGCCTTCAACGGGTTGCCGACGGGCTCCAGCGGTGCGCCCGACCACACCGCCGAGCGGCGTGCAGACAGCTCGCGGTCGTCGCGGATGGCGTTGGGCTTGGACAGCTCACCCCGGCCATGCGGCAGGACGAACGTCTTCGGCTTGGCGTACCAGAGGAAGCCGGGCGTCGGCTCGTGACGGCCACTGGCCTCGTCTTCCAGCGGATAGCCTTCGCGTCTGTCCTCGCGGCGCAGGTAGAGCACGAGACCGAAGAAGAACAGGAAGAAGGCGTAGAGCGTCAGCTCCATGACGTCGAACTGACCGGCGAAGAAAGCATTATACATGATCGGGCTCCGAAAACGACGTGATCACGTGGGAAAATCCGCCAGACCAAAGCGGGACTGCGCACGTCGGTCGTCCGATGGCGCGTGACGCGCGAGCGGTCCAATGGCGACGAGCATGGCGAAGAGCAGGAAAATCTCGATGTGATAGACGAAACTGTACGCCGTGAACGGACCTGAGAACGCTGCGCCGAAGCGGCCCGTCTCGGTCAAGGCGGCGACGACGTCGCGCAGTCCGCCCCCGACGGCGATGGCGATGCCCGAGGCGGTGGCATGCACCGCGCCCCACGCTCCGAGCGCAAGACCTGATCGGCCCTCCCGCGCCAGCGCCATGGCCGCCGTCAGCGTGCCGACGGCGAAGAGTCCGCCGCCGAACCCGATCCCGGCCACCCCGATGCAGAAGAGCGGTGTCGATTGCACGGCGCCGGAGAAAATGACTGTGGCGAAAGCCGCCGCGCCGGCGACCGCGCCGTAACCCGCAATGCGATGGGGCTCGCCGCCGCGCGTGAGGTCGTGCGCGGCGCGCGCGAATCCCGCGATCATTCCGCCTGCCCACAACGCCGTCAGCGCCGTGGTCTGGCCCACGCCGAGTTGCAGGACCTGCGCGCCGTAAGGCTCCAGCAGGACGTCCTGCATGCCGAACGCCGCCGCGCCCAACCCCACCGCCACCAGCAGACGGCTCGCCCGGCCGCCACCAACGAAGTCGCGCCATTGGGCGGAGAAATCCCGCGCCTCGGTGGAGAGTGGCTGGCTGGTGAGCGCGGGATTGCGCGCTTCCTGCTTCCACATCGCGGCGACATTCAGCACCAGCGTGACGACCGCAGCGCCCTGGATCACCTGGATGAGGCGCACCGCGCTGAACTCCGCCAGCAGGCCGCCGAGAACGATGGCGCTGACCAGCATGCCCACCAGCAACATCAGGTACAGAAGCGCCACCACGCGTGGCCGGGCATCCGCGGGCGCGAGATCTGTGGCGAGCGCAAGACCAGCGGTTTGCGCAGTGTGCATGCCGGCGCCGACGAGCAAGAACGCCACAAGCGCCGCGCCGTGCCCGACGACGACGGGGCCGTGCGTGTCGCCAGACAGGATCAGCAGCGCGAAAGGCATGATGGCGAGGCCGCCGAACTGCAGCATGGAGCCGAACCAGATGTAGGGTCCGCGTCGCCAGCCCAGCACTGACCGGTGCGTATCCGACCTGAAGCCGATCAGCGCGCGCAGCGGCGCAAACACCAACGGCAGGCACACCATGAGCGAGACGAGAACGCCGGATACGCCAAGTTCCACGATCATGACGCGGTTGAGCGTGCCTGTGAGCAGCACAGCCACCATACCAGCGGAGATCTGAAACAGAGAAAGCCGCAGCAACCGGCCAAGCGGCAACTCGCGCGTCGCCGAGTCCGCGAACGGCAGAAGCCGCTCGATCAGACGACGCCATGCCATGGCGTTGGCGGCGCGGTCTGCCGTCATCGGCGGATGAGCTCCATCGCCTGAGATGTGTAGAAGCCGCTCATCACCCGTTCCGTGCGGTGCACCCGCCATTGGGAGAGATCGGGGTGAGCGGCGAGGGCGTCCCGGAGGGACGCCTCCGAGACGGGCTCGATCGCCGGCGCGCGATCGGTGCGTGGGAACAACGTGCCCACGGCGTGCATCGCCGTCAGCGCTGGCGTCCGTGGCGCGAAGGTGAACACGATGGACGTCTTCGTTCGCTGCGCGAGAGTGGCGAGCGCCTGGACGATCTCCGCGCGGGGATAGTGGATCAGGGAATCCATGGAGACGACGTGGTCAAACACGCCGTGCGCGGGATCCAGCATGTCGCCCACGCGAAAATCGATGACGCCTGGCGACGGGTCCGGCGGAGCCCGCTCGCCGGCGAGGTTCACCAGTGTCGATGCAATATCCACAGCAGTCACGTGCGCGCCGCGCCGGGCGGCGATGACCGCCAGGGCGCCCGTGCCGCAGCCAGCGTCCAGCACGCGCCGATCGGAGAGGTCCGCTGGGAGCCATGACACCAGACGCGACCGCATCTGGTCGCGGCCGGCGCGGACCGTGGCGCGGATGCGGCTGACCGGCGCGGTGGACGTCAGCTGCGCCCATGCATCCGATGCGGTGCGATCGAAGTAGGTCTCCAACCGCTGGCGGCGATCGACGTAGGTCTGAGTGGTCATCGCCGCCGCCTCACTCGAAGCCCAGGAAGTCGAAGATGTCGCGATCCTTCATCGGCTCGGCCTTCAACTCGCGGGTGCCAACCCAGAGGGACGCGGCCAGGCGCATGTATTCGTTCTGCACGGCCTCAAGCTCGGGCGATGGCTCCATCTCGAACAGGGTGGATTTCTTGAGGCGGCTCCTGCGGATGACGTCGAGATCCGGAAAGTGCGCCACGCGCTCCAGGCCGCAGGCGGCGTTGAAGCGATCGATCTGGTCGGTGTCCTTGCTGCGGTTGGCGATGACGCCGCCAAGGCGGACGTTGTAGTTCTTCGACTTGGCCTTGATGGCTGCGAGGATGCGGTTCATCGCGAAGATCGAGTCGAAGTCGTTCGCGGTGACGATCAGCGCCCGCTCCGCATGCTGGAGCGGGGCGGCGAACCCGCCGCAGACGACGTCGCCCAGCACATCGAAGATCACCACGTCGGTGTCTTCAAGCAGGTGGTGCTCCTTAAGCAGCTTGACGGTCTGGCCCACCACGTAGCCGCCGCAGCCGGTGCCCGCTGGCGGGCCGCCGGCCTCGACGCACATCACGCCGTTGTAGCCCTCATAGACGTAGTCTTCGGGGCGAAGCTCCTCGGTGTGGAAATCCACCGTCTCCAGAACATCGATGACAGTTGGCACCAGCCGCTTGGTCAACGTGAAGGTGGAATCGTGCTTGGGATCACAGCCGATCTGCAGGACGCGCTTGCCCAGCTTGGAAAACGCCGCCGACAGGTTCGACGATGTGGTGCTTTTGCCGATGCCGCCCTTGCCATAGACCGCAAAGACCTTGGCCTGGCCGATCCTGAGGGACGGGTCCATTTCCACCTGGACGCTGCCTTCGCCATCGGCGCCGCGTCGTTTCGGCAATGCGCGCGGGAGTTCAAGCGTTGTCATTGGTGCTCCTTGGCGTCACGCCGCAAACGCGGCGACGCCTTCCAGATGATCTTCAAGTTCGTCGCTCGCGTTGCGCAGCGCTTCCAGCGTGGCGTCGTCGGGTGTCCAGTACTGGCGGGCGTGGGCTTCCAACAAGCGGTTGGCCATGCG
>JANRIM010000050.1:0-4279 GCA_033764865.1 Hyphomonadaceae bacterium | reverse complement strand
ACGCCCTGTTCGGCCTGCTCGATCAGGGTGTCGCGGTAGATCTCCCACGTGAGGTCCTCGGCCACGCCGCCCACCTTTTCGAGCGCCTGGTAGATGGGCACCGTGCCGATGGGCACCGGGCTGTTGCGGATGATCCATTCGCGGATGTTGTGGATGTTGCGGCCGGTGGAGAGGTCCATCACGGTGTCGGCGCCCCAGCGGATCGCCCACGCCATCTTGTCCACCTCCTCGGCCATGGAGGAGGTGACGGCGGAGTTGCCGATGTTGGCGTTGATCTTCACCAGGAAGTTGCGCCCGATGATCATCGGCTCGACTTCGGGGTGGTTGATGTTGGCGGGGATGATGGCGCGCCCGCGCGCGATCTCCTGGCGCACGAACTCGGGCGTGACGTAATCGGGGATGGAGGCGCCGAAGTCCTCGCCGTCGCGCAGCACGGCGTCGTCGGGGCGGCGGCGCAGGTTCTCGCGGATCGCCACGAACTCCATCTCCGGCGTGATGATCCCGCGGCGCGCGTACTCGAGTTGCGTCACGTTGGATCCCGCCATCGCGCGCAGCACCTTGGGCAGCGCGGGAAACTGCGGCGTGAGCTTCTCCGGCGGGACGTCGCCGTTGTCCTCCGGTTTTGGTTCACGGCCCTGGATCACCTCCACGTCGCCGCGCGCCAGCACCCACGCCTCCCGCGTGCGCGCCAGGCCCTTCTCGATGTCGATCGTCGCGTCGGGATCGGTGTAGGGCCCGGACGGGTCGTAGATCGTCACCGGCGGTTCGTTCGCACTCGGGTGCAGCGCCACCTCGCGGAACGGCACGCGCAGGTCCGGGTGCGCGCAGCCGGCGGCGTACACCTTGCGCGATCCGGGAATGGGCTCCGCCGCGAGGTTGGCGATGAGCTGACGGGTGTCGACGGGCTTGTTCATGGCTGCGCTCCCTCCCTCCGCCGGTGCTAACCGGTTCAGGTTCGACGGGTCGCAGGATCACCTGCCTCTCAGCCGCTCGCGCGCGGCCCCCCGGGACGGCCCTGCTTAGGCCCGCGCCGGCGGGAGCGTCAACGTGCGGGCGTCGGCGTCACGAGGCCAGCTGCGGCGGGCGCGCGGAAAAACCCACGGTGGAGAGCCACGCGCCCACGAGCGCCACGCCCGCGCCCACCGCGTCGAAGGCGTAGCGCGTCTCCACCAGGAACCGCGCGGCGCCGCTCACGTAGGAGGGCGCAAACAGGAGGCCGAGGCCCCGCGCCAGCATCGCCCAGCCGATGAGCGTCATCGTCAGCGCCGCCAGCGAGCTCACGCGGCTGTGGAACGCCAGCAACACCAGCCCCGCCACCGTGCCCACCAGCCCCGCCATGAAGCCCAGCGCCGCATCCTGCGTGAAGGATTCAAGGATCACCGGCAGTTCCCCGCGGCGCACCAGCACCGCAAGCCCGCCCGCGATCAGCGTGGGCCCGACGACCCGCGCCAGCGCGCGTGTGTTGTCCGCCACCGTCATCGCCACTCCCAGCCGTCATCCCGCGCGCGCGCGCCCCGTGTCACGCGGCTGGAAGATCGGGATCGGCGCGCCAAAACGCAACCGTCGCGGCCCTCCCGGCGCGCGCCTCAGGACCGCGCTTGCGCCCAGGCGGCGGCGACGGCGCCCGCCTGGGCCAGCACCGCCTGGTCCTCGTCGCGCACGGCGTCGGTGGGAAACGGGGCCTCGTAGTAGGCGGCGACGGTGAACGGCGCGCCGGCGTCGGGCCAGACCATCGCCACGTCGTTGAGCTTGGAGGCCATGCCGTCGGCGAGCGCCGTGCCGGTCTTGTCGCCGGCGCGCCACGCGGCGGGCAGGCCGGCGCGCAGGCGCTTGAGGCCCGTGGCGGTGGCGACCGTCCAGTCCGACAGCGTCGCGCGCGCGGCCGGGCTCAGCGCCTCCCCGTGGAGGAAGCGGGCGGTCGTGGCGGCCATGGCGCGGGGCGTGGTGGTGTCGCGCACGTCGCCGGGCAGGACGAGGTTGAGCTCCGGCTCCAGCCGGTCGAGGCGGGTGACGTCGTCGCCCAGCGCGCGCAAGGCGGCGGTGAAGCCCGCGGGGCCGCCCAGACGCGCGAGCAGGAGATTGGCCGCCACGTTGTCGCTGTGCGCCTGCGCGGCGTGCGCCAGCGCGCCGACGGTCATGAACCCCTGCGCGCGGGCGGGCCCCGTCACGGGCGCGTGGGGGACCATGTCGGCGTCGGCGATGGGCACGCGTGCGTCGAACGACAGCGCGCCGCGGTCGATCGCCGCGAGGGTGAGGCCCGCCAGCGGCAGCTTGAACGTGGAGCACAGCGCAAAGCGCTCGTCGGCGCGCCAGCCGGCTGTCTCGCCCGTCCGCGCGTCGCGCATGCACACGCCAAGGCGGCCCTCCGCGCGCGCCTCCAGCGCCGCCAGCGCGTCCGCCGCCGCGTCCGCGCGCCGGGCGGCGCAGCCCGCCGGAAACGGGCTCGCAAGCAGCAGCCCCGCCATCGTGCGACGCGTGATCATCGCAGCCTCCGCCCTCCGCCTCTCCGCCGCGACGGGCGAAGAGGCGTCGGCGTAGCGCATCAGCGCATCGGCGTCATCGGCATCATGGGGTTGGCGCGGTGCGGGCGCACCTCCACGGCGCCGGAGGCCACGCCCGGCGCCTGCTCGGCCCAGCGCACGGCGGCGTCGAGGTCGGCCACGTCGATGACGAAGTAGCCGCCGGCGCGCGTCCCGTGGCGGGTGCGGGCCTTCGGCTCCACGCGCGCGTCGCCCCCGCGCACCGTGACGGTGCGGGCTTCGGTCTCCGACAGCGCCGTGCCGCCGCGCAGCACGCCCGCCTGCGCGAGCTTGCCGGCGAACGCGTTGTAGGCGCCCCAGTAGGCGGTGGCGCGCGCGGGATCGGTGCGGGCGGCGAGGTCGGCGTCGGTCTCGTAGATGAGGATGGTGAACTCCGCGGCGTGGGCGGCGGGCGCGGCGGTGATGAGGCCGGCGGCCAGCGCGAGCGGGGCGAGCAGGGGAAGGATGCGCGTCATGGGGGATGTCTCCGTCGGTCCGCGCCGGGCTCATCCCGGCGTCCGGGCTGGAGACGGCCCACGCCCGCCTGCTTCGACCGTCGCGGCGGAAAAATCGTGCGGGACCTCCGGGGCTAGGGCGCCTTCTCCATCGTCTCGGTGACGCTGCGCGCGAAGATCAGCAGCTTGGGGGCGGAGACGCCGCGGCCCTGGAACTCCAGCACGCGGGTGGGCGTCAGCACCACGATGACGCCGTCGGCGGGCGCGGCCCCGGTGAAGCCGTAGCGCGCGGCGCGGACGCCGAGGTCGGTGAGCGCGGTCGCCTCGCCCTGGCTGGCGTAGGTGTCGGCGAGGGCGGCGAACTGCGGATCGGGCCCGGCGATGCCGAGCGCCGGGAACAGCGTCTCGTCATAGACGTTGAGGCGCACCCGCGCGGCGCCGTCGGCGGCGACCCACGTGCACCCCGGCGCCGTGGCGTCGCTCACATCCTCCAGCGCGGCGGCCTTCGGCGGCCCGTTCAGCACCACGGCGGCCAGCTCCAGCCGCGCGGCGTCGCAGTGGGACAGCCCCGCCACCTCCACCGCGCCGGGGAGGATCTCGTCGCCGCGCGGAAGCGAAGGCTGGGCGGGCGGCGGTTGGCAGGCGGCCAGCGCCAGCGCGCCGGCCAGCGCGCAGCCTCGCCAACGAAAAACAGGCCAGCGCGGGACGTGTGTCATGCGCTCCCAAAAGCGCGGAAACGCGAGCGTTTCAAGCGCAAACCGGGCGGCGCGCTAGATCTCGCCGTCGAGCGCGGGCGCGGCGAGCTGGTTCTCTTCCGCGACCCGCTCATAGTTCTCCGCGTCGGACTTGATCCGGTAGGCGTGGCGCGCGCCGTCTCCCGGCAGCACGCGCACCACGGTGAAGCGGGCGGCGGCGGCGGTGCGCGGGTTCATGGCGCTGGGCGTGAAGGCCACGCGCTGGCCCACGACGAACTTGGAGGCGGGCGGCGTGCGGCGTTGGGCGGGCGTGAGCATGGAGCCTCCAATGGCGCGCGCCCCGCGGAATGCGGGCGTGATGCGGCCGGGATCGTGCGGGGATTAGCGGAACCCTACCACGCGCCGGGGCGGCTGTCTGGTTTTTGATGGGGGAGGGGCGTCAGCGTGGGGGCGGCGGCGGCGCACACCCGCCCGACGGCGCATCCGGCGCAGGGCCCGGCGTCGCCGGCGGGGCGGCCTCGCGCTTGCCGAACAGCGCATCCGACTCGTCGACGATGACTGGCGCGCTCGCCCGCTCGGCGGCGGCGAAGGTGCGGTTGAGGGACTTCTC
>JANRIM010000046.1:0-3571 GCA_033764865.1 Hyphomonadaceae bacterium | reverse complement strand
GCGTCGTCGATGGCTTCGCGCAAGAACGCGCGCGCGCCGGCGTGGGCGGCGGTGGCGTTGGCGAACGTCATCTGCGTGTGCGCGCGTTCGGCCAGCGTGCGGGTGGAGGCGGCGGGCTTCTTGCGCGTGGCGAACGCGGCGAACGCATCGAGCGCGGCGCGGGCGTTGCCCAGCGCCACGGACGCGATGCCCATCGCGAGCAGGCCGAAGGCTGGAAACGCATAGAGCGCGCCGGGCTCCACGGGCTTGTCGTGGACGAGCGAGACCGAACGCGCCTGTGGCACGCGCAGACCTTCCACCGAGAAGTCGAGGCTGCCGGTGCCGTTGAGGCCCATGGTGCGCCAGGTGTCATGGAAGGTGACGTCCCGGGCGTCGAACATCATCATGCGCTGAACCGGGGCGCCGTCGGGGCCGATCTTCGGCTTGTCGCCGTCCATCACCAGCGCGCCGCCGGCGATCCAGCGCGCGTTTTGCGTGCCGCTTCCCCAGGCCCAGCGGCCGGTGACGATGTAGTCCTCCCCGTCCGGCGCGGCGCGACCCATGGGCGCGAACACCCCGCCGGTGATCACGCTGGGATCAGCGTAGAGCGCGCGCGCCACGGCGGGCTCGAGATAGGCGCTGTTGAGCGCGGTGGTGGAGCCGATCATCAGGCACCAGCCGGCGGACGCGTCGGCCTGGGCGATCGCTTCGATCGTCTCCACGATGGTCCAGGGCTCCGCCTCCCAGCCGCCGAGAGAGCGGGGGATGATGAGCCGGAACAGCCCGGCGTCCGCCATCATCGCGGCCAACTCCGGCGGCAATCGCCGCGCGGCCTCAATGGCGTCGCCGTGGGCGGCGATGGTGGGCGCGAGCGCTCTTGCAGCGTTGAGCGGGGCGGCTTCGAGCGGGGCGGCGGATGCGGTCATGAGGGCAATCCCAGCAGCGCGGCGATGTTGTTGCGTTGCATGTTCGATGACCCGCCCACGATGGCCATGCCCAGCAGGTCGCGCACATGGCGCTCCATGTCGTACGCGTCTGACAGCGCGTAGGCGCCCACCACGCGCTGGCAGATCAGCGCGATGTCGGCGACGGTTTCGCCGATGAACAGCTTGGCCATGGAGGTCTCCACTGCGCACGGCGCGCCCGACTGCGCGAGGCGCGCGGCGTGGTAGAGCATGTGGCGGCAGGCCTCCAGCTTGGTGCGCGCATCGACGAGGGCGTGGCGCACCGCCTGGTGGCCGCTGATGGGCTTGCCGAACTGGCGCCGCTCGCCGGCATAGGCCCACGCCTCGTCCACCGCCGCTTGGGCGACGCCGAACGCCGCCGCCGAGATCTCGATCTTCTCCACGTCCAGCGCCCGCCCCGCCAGCATGCTCCAGCCGCGATTCCATTTCTCCATGCCGCCCACGATGTTCGCCGCCGGCACGCGCACGTTGTCGAAGTGGACGTCGCTGGAGAGCGTGTACCGCAGGTTGACGTGCTCAATGGGGACGAGCGTGACGCCCTTCGCCGTGGGCGGAATCAGCACGAAGGAGAGGTTTCGCCGTTTGTCCTCCGCAGGCCCCGAACGCACGAGGCAGTAGATGAAGTCCGCGAAGTCCGCGCCGGTGCACCAGCGTTTGGCTCCGTCGATGACCACCTCGTCGCCGTCGAGACGCGCCCGCGTCGTCACCGCCGAGAGGTCGCCGCCGACGTCGGGCTCCGAGAGGCCGTAGGCGAACAGCATCTCACCGCGCGCGAGCTTGGGCAGGAGTTCGGCCTTTTGCGCGGGCGTCCCGTTCTCCGAAATGTTCATGCCGCCGTAGAACGCGCAGTGGATGAACGGCCCGGAGAGGAACGCGCCTACGCGCGACAGCTCCTCGATCACCACCACCGCGGCCACGATGTCCTCGCCGAGGCCGCCGTACTCCTCCGCCACCGTGAGGCCGCACAGGCCCATGGCGGCGAGGTCCTGGAACAGGTCGCGCGGCCACGTGTGCGTTCGGTCCCAGAGGCGTCGCTTCTCCCGCGGCGCCTTCTCTGCGATGAAGCGGCGCAGCTGGTCGCGCAGCGCGCTGATCTGGTCGGCGTCCATGCGGTCAGTCGCCCGTGAGGTTGGGTTTGCGCTTCTCCACGAAGGCGCGCACGGCCTCGCGACGGTCCGCGGTCACGTTGGAGGCCATCTCGTAGGCGATGGAGGCGTCCATCAGCTTGTTGGCGAGGTCCTTGAGCGCGATGTTGGCCACGGTCTTGGTCCACCGCACGGCCCAGCGGGGATTGCCGGCGATCTTCTCCACGATGACCGCCACCGTGGCGTCGAGCTCGGCGGCGGGGACGGCGTGATTGATCAGCCCCATGGCTGCGGCTCGGCTGGCGTCGATCAGGTCGCCGGTGAGCAGGAACTCCTTGGCCCGCGCATACCCGATGAGCTGGGGCCAGATCACCGCGCCGCCGTCGCCCGCGACGAGGCCCACCTTGACGTGCGGATCGCCGATCCTCGCAGTCTCGTCGGCGACGATGACGTCGCACAGGAGCGCGATCGTGGCGCCGAGGCCGGCGGCCGCGCCGTTGAGGCGGCAGATGATGGGCTTTTCCAGATCGAGCAGGCCGAACACGATGCGCTTGGCGTCGTGGCCGATGGCGCGGAACGTCTCGGGCCGGTCAATCTGCTCCTGGAACCAGTCGAAGTCGCCGCCCGCGCAGAACGCCCGGCCACGGCCGGTGAGCACGATGATGTCGCTGTCGGGATCGCCCTGCAGATCGGTGAACACGCGCGCGAGGTCGTCGTGCATGGCGGCGTCGACGGCGTTCACGGCGTTGCCCTGCAGCGTCACCGTCAGCACGCGGCCTTCGTAGCTGAAGCCGATGCGGTGATAGTTTTCGAACTTCATGCGATGTCCACGATCCTGCGGCCGAAGGCGCTGCTGCTCTCGAACAGTCCGCAGAACGCCTCTGGCATGGCGTCGAGGCCCTTGAAGCGCTCCTCGCGGAAAACGAACGAGCCCTCCGCAATCCAGCCGGCCATGGTCGCCTGCGCTTCCGGGAATCCGCGGATGTCGTCAAACACCACAAGCCCCTCCATGCGCAGGCGGTGGGTGATGAACCGATCGGTGTGCGTCAGGCCCGGGCGGGCGGACGGCGCGCGCGAATAGTCCGCCACCTGGCCGGACACCACGATGCGGCCCCGTGGGCGCATGAGCGGAAGGACGGCGTCGATCGTCTCTGCGCCCACGTTGTCGAACAGCACATCGACGCCCTTCGGCGCGAGGTCCGCCACGGCGGCGGCCAGATCGGGGACGGCATGACGATCGATGGCGTGGTGGAAGCCCGCTTCGCGGATCAGCCATGCGCACTTCTCAGCGCCGCCCGCGACGCCGATGACCCGCATTCCGGCCTTTGCGCCGATCTGCCCCGCGCTCGCGCCCACCGGGCCGGCGGCGGAGGTCACCAGCAGTGTCTCGCCGTCCTTGACGGCGGCCACCCGGTGCAGGCCGAACCAGGCCGTCATGCCCGGCACGCCGAGCACGCCGATCCAGGCGGTGAGGGGCGGACGGGGATCGGTGATGCGCTGCAGGTAGCCCTTTCCGTCGGACACCACGTGGTCGCACCAGCC
>JANRIM010000045.1:0-11585 GCA_033764865.1 Hyphomonadaceae bacterium | reverse complement strand
CGGATGTTCTCGCGCGCTTCCCAGCTCTGGATCAGCGTCTTGGCCATGGAGAACGCGTCGTCGAGCGACCGGTTCTGGCGCAGGGTCTGGTTCACGAAGGCGTCGCCGAAGTACGTCCAGTCGTTCTCCGGCGCGCAGCCGAAGCTGGTGCGGTCGTGCGCGGCGGCGGTGAACACCATCGTCGTGTCGTTCTGCAGCGCGGGGATGAAGGCGCCGGCGAAGCACGCCGAGACAATGACGAGGCGGTTCTTCACGCCCACCTGGTCGAGCGAGCGGCGCAGCACGCTGGGGTAGATGGCGTAGGCGCGCTGCTGGTCCTGCACGCTGAGGGCGCCGTCCTGCTGGCCGTGGGAAGTCATGAACAGCACGAGCACGTCTTCCTCGCGATCCATCACCTCGCCGATGCGCGCGAGCGCCGCCGCCACCTCCCCCGGCCGCGCGCCGCCGTGCGTGCGCGGCGCGCCCGCGCCCTTTCCGTTGGAGAGCACAATGGTGCGGCCCTGCGCGTTGAAGCGCTGCGAGAGCACGCTGGCGGCGCCCTCCGCCTCGTTCTGGAAGACGTGCTCGTCCCACAGCGCCACGGAGAGCACATAGGCGTCCACCACGCCCGGGCGCTGGGGGGCGAGGCTGGCGAACGCCTGCTCCAGCAGCCTGAATTGCGCCAGCTCCTGGGCGGGTTCGAGCGGCTGCATGCGCGGGCCCATGCGCAGCTGCGCCGAGGCTGTCGCCGTGCACGCCAGCGCCGCCGCCAGAAGGATCGCCAGAACCCGCATCGCATCTCTCTATCGAAGGGAAGCACTGAGCATTTCAGGCCCGTCCGCGCGAGGCAAGCGGGCTGGCTCAGCCCGCCATGGCGCGCGCAAGCCCGTCGCCCGACAGCCACGCCGACTCCACGCGCGGGCCGATGCGCCAGTCCCCGCACACGCCGAGGCGCAGGGCGGCGTCCCACGCGAACGGCGTTCCGGCGGCGCGCTCCACCTGGGCGTAGCGCCAGCGGTGCGCCTGCGTCCACGCCGGCGCCGGGGCTGCGCCTGCGACGACCCGGAAGGCGCGCGCGAGCGCGTCCGCCACCGCATCCGGCGCGTCCTCCAGATGCTCGCGCGACCAGGTCGGGGCGGCGTGGACGACCCACGCCTCCGGCCCCGCGCGGCCGGGCTTGCTGCGTTCTCTCGCGATCCACGCGATCGGGCCGTCGCCCTCCACGCGGGCCGCGTCGAACGGCGCGGGCACGCGGTCGGCGAACACGAGCAGCCCCGCCCAGCAGGGCGCGGTGACCGCCGCGCGCGCCGCTTCCGCGAACGCGGGCGACGTGGGCGCGAGCAGGTCGCCGGCCTGTTCCGCGGGGGTGGCGATGACCACGGCGTCGAAGGGCCCCGCCGCTTCGCCGCCCTCGATGGCCAGGCGCCACCCCTCCTCCGTGCGCGACGCCGCCGTGACGCGCGCGCCGGCAGTCACCGACAGGCCCGCCGCCAGCCCGCGCGCCAGCGCGCTCATGCCCGGCGCGCCCACCCAGCGCAGCCCGTCCGTCCGCCCCGGCTGGATGCGGCCGTCGCCCGCGATGACGACGGGCGCAACGGTCCATGGCAGCGCGAGCGTGGCGAGCACGTCGGCGAATGCGGGATCGCGGGCGGTGACGTATTGCGCGCCGTGATCGAAAGCGGCCTCGCCGTGCGGCGTCTGGACGCGCCGGGTGGCGAGACGCCCGCCGGGCGATCTACCCTTGTCGAACAGGCGTACTGGAAAGCCCCGGCTGGAGAGACGGCGCGCGCACGCAAGGCCGGCCGCGCCGGCGCCCACGACGGCGATGGATCGGAGTGTCATGGCCCCTCATACGCCATCGCCTGCGGCGCGGACGAACCCCCAGCCTTCCGTGCAGGTGTGGTTCGACGGCGCGTGCCCGCTGTGCGTGCGCGAGATCGCGCTGATGCGGCGACTGGACCGGCGCGGCGCCATCGCGTTCATCGACGTATCGACCCCCGACGCCGCCTGCCCCATCGACCGTGGCGCACTGCTGGCGCGCTTCCACGCCCGCGAGGGCGATGGGCCCCTGGTGTCGGGCGCGGCCGCGTTCGCGGCGATGTGGCGGGCGATTCCGCTGCTGGCGCCGCTGGGGCGGGCTGCGCGGTGGGCGCCGTTGCTCGCGGCGCTGGAGGCTCTGTATATCGGCTTCCTGCGCGTGCGCCCGTGGCTGCAGCGCGCCGCCCGCCGTGCGCTGACGACCAGGGCGCGCGCCTGAGCCTGGAGGCCGCCGTGACGTCCGCCCTTGAGCCTCCGGCATCCACGCGCGCCCGCGGCGCGCCGCTCTCGGCCGTCGTCCTCGGCGTGCTCGGCCTCGCGCCGTTCGTGGCGCTGGCTGCGGCGGCCCAGCTGCTGGGCGGCGTCTGGGCCGACGAGGCGCGCTTTGCGCTCGTGGCCTACGGGGCGACGATCCTGTCGTTCCTCGGCGGCATCCACTGGGGCTTTGCGCTGCGCGACGAGGCGGCGCGGGACGTGCTGCCGTGGCGGCTGACCGTCGGCGTGATCCCGCAGCTGGTGGGCTGGGCGGCGTTGCTGGCGCCCACGACCGTGGGCCTCTGGGTGACGGCGGGCGCGATCATGCTGTTCGTGGCGGCCGATGGCGGGGCCGTGCGCGAGAAGCTGGCGCCGGCGTGGTTCCTCGGGCTGCGCGCGCCGCTGTCGGCGGGCGCGGCGCTGTGCCTGGCGGCGGGGGCGCTGGCGTGACGCTCAGTCGTCGCGGTGGACGCGCTCGCGCCGCTCGTGACGCTCCTGCGCCTCCAGCGACAGCGTGGCGATGGGCCGGGCTTCCAGACGCGAGAGGCTGATCGGCTCGCCCGTCTCTTCGCAGTAGCCGTAGGAGCCGTCGTCGATCCGGCGGATGGCTTCGTCGATCTTGGCGATGAGTTTGCGCTGGCGGTCCCGCGTGCGCAGTTCCAGCGCACGATCGCTTTCGCTCGTCGCGCGATCGGCCAGATCGGCGAGGGCTGCGGTGTCTTCCTGGAGATTGGCGATGGTGGAGCGGGACTCCTCCAGGATCTCCTCTTTCCAGGCGATCAGCTTGCGCCGGAAATAGTCCTGCTGCCGCTCGTTCATGAACGGCTCCTTGTCGGAGGGACGGTAGTCTGCAGGGACCGACAGGCTCATCTCCAGCACCCGTTACGCATGTCGAGCGCCTGCCAACGGCTCAGGCCGGCGCCCTATACACCTGCCCCGTACGGGCTTCAATCCGCCCCCGCAGGCCGACCCCTTGCGCGGCAGGGCCTGCAAGGACGCGACGCCCGGGACGGGCCGCTTTCGCAGGCCCGCTCATGCACGCCCCGGGCCGCGGCGCGCCCGCTTGGCCAGTTCCACCGCCGCGCGCACATCGATGGCGCGAAGCGCGTCGTCGAGGCCGTCGTCCCCGCTGGGCTCGCGCGCCGCGAGCTGGTCCTCAAGGGTCTGCAGCGCCGCGGAGGAGTCCGCGCCCGACAGCAGTGCCGCCTGCAGCCGGTCGAGCGCGTCGAGCGCGGCCGCCCCGCGTCGGGACTGCCGGCGCCGGCGGCCGGGATCGTCCATCTGGAGCGCCAGCACCGCATGCGCGGCGGTCACCGCGGCGGCGGGCGCCGTGGCGGTTGCGGCGCGCGCGGCGTCGGGCGGCAGCGCGAAGCCCTCCCCGCCTGCGCCGCGCGCAGCGCGGCCCGGCGCCGGAGCGGCCGTGGGGCGGGTGGGATCGATCTTCATCGTCCACGGCTTGCCCTGCTTCGCTTGATCGAAGGTTAACCCCGCGCCGCCCGGCAGGTTTTGCCGGGTGAAACGCCGTCGCCCGGCGCCTTTGGCCGCCCGGCCCGGCCGGCGCGGACGCCCGCTGCATGGGCCCCAAGGAAAGCGCTGCGCCGGCGCCGTGGCGCCATTCTGGCACAGCTCCCGCGTCCGAGGACCCACGCCATGCACGCGCTCAAAGCCCTGCTCACCGCCGTCGCCGCCACCGCGCTCCTCGCCGGGCAGAGCGACGCCGCTTCCCGCATCAAGGACATCGCCGACTTCGAGGGCGTGCGGGAAAACCAGTTGATCGGCTACGGCCTCGTGGTGGGCCTTCAAGGCACCGGGGATTCCCTGCGCAATGCGCCCTTCACGCGCCAGTCCCTCACCGCCATGCTGGAACGCCTCGGCGTGACCACGCGCGATCTCAACCTCAACACCCGCAACGTCGCCGCCGTGATGGTGACGGCGAACCTGCCGCCGTTCGGCGCACAGGGCGCGCGCATCGACGTCACCGTCTCCGCCCTCGGCGACGCCAAAAGCCTTGCGGGCGGGCAGTTGCTCGTCACTCCGCTCGTGGGCGCTGACCAGCAGGTTTACGCCGTCGCGCAGGGGGCCATCGCCATCGGCGGCTTCGCGGCCGGCGGCGCCTCCGGCTCCTCGGTGACGCGCGGCGTGCCCACGGCCGGCCGCATCGCCTCCGGCGGCCTGATCGAGCGGGAGCTGCAATTCGACCTCGCAGGCCAGCGCGAGCTGCGCCTCGCCCTGCGCAATCCCGATTTCACCACCGCGCGGCGCATGGCCGACGCGATCAACGGCGCGCTGGGCGCCGGCATCGCCCGCGCGGCCAATCCCGGCGCGGTGCTGGTGCAGCGGCAGGCGGGCTTCCAGGGCGACATGGTGGACCTGCTCACCCGCATCGAAAGCCTGCCGATCGATCCCGACCAGCCCGCCAAGATCGTCATCGACGAAAACTCCGGCGTGGTGGTGATGGGCGACAGCGTGCGCGTCTCCACCGTGGCGATCGCGCAGGGCGCGCTCACCATCTCGGTGTCCGAGCAGCCGTCCGTCAGCCAGCCCGCGCCGTTCAGCGAAGGCCAGACCGCCATCGTCCCGCAATCCACGGTGACCGTGGACGAGGAGACCGGCGGCCTCGCCGTCATCCGCGGCGGGGTTCCGCTCAAGGATCTGGTGGACGGTCTCAACGCGCTGGGCGTGTCCCCGCGCGACATGATCTCGATCCTGCAGGCGCTGAAGGCCGCCGGCGCCATCCAGGCCGAAATCGAGGTGATGTGATGGAGGCGCTCTCCACGCCGCTCCCGTCCCCGCCGCTTCCGGCCTCCGCGCTGGCCCGCGCACCGGGCGCCGACGCGCGCGAGGACGCGCTGCGCAAGGTCGCGACCGAATTCGAGAGCATGGTGCTGAACGAGCTGCTGGCGCCGATGTTCGCCGGTCTGGAGACCGACGGCCTCGGCGGCGGGGGCCCGGGCGAGGCGATGTTCCGCCCCATGCTGATCGAGCGCTATGCGCAGTCCATCACCGCCGCCGGCGGCATCGGCGTGGCCGACGCGGTGATGGCCGAACTCCTCCGCCTCCAGACCGGCGGCCCGACAAAGGAACCCTCCCATGGCGCTGATCGCTGACGACGCGGCCGACCGGGCCGAACAGCTGCTCCTGCTCACCGGACGCCTTGCGGCGCTGGTGGACGCCGAGGGCGCAGCGCTCGCGCAGGGCGATCCGCTCTCCGGGGCCGGGGCGGGCGACGAACTGCGCCGGCTGGCCAACGCCTACCGGCTGGAGATCGCCCGCATCAAGGAGGACCGCACGCTCATCGCCGCCGCCCCCCGCCACCTGCGACAGCGCCTCCAGGACGAGACCGCCCGCCTCCAGGCGCGGCTTGAGACCTATTCCGCAGCGCTGTTCGCGGCGCGCGAGATCACCGAAGGCCTCGTGCGGGCCGTGGCTGAGGAGGTCCAGCGCGCCCGGAACGGGCCTGCAGGCTATGGCGCGCAAGGGGCATACGCCCAAGGCGGGGCGGTTGCGCCCGTGGCGCTCGACCAGCGCGCCTGACGGCGATTTAACGGGCCGGCCGCTGCGGCTGGCACAGCTTGCGCATTGCATGACGCACCCCCTTCAGGGATGAAGGCGTCGGGGCTTGATTGCAGATGACCGGTAGACCGCCAGGATCGGACCATGGATCGGGCCATGGCAAGCGCCCCGGCGGGAGCGTGATCGCCGCGCTTGTGTTCAACGCCTGCCTTCTGATGCTGCCGTTCGCGGGCGCGGCGCTGCTGAAATCCGCCACCGCCGGCGACCTCATCGACTACGCGCCCACGCCCGCCACCATCAAACGCACGCAGGACGCGCTGGCCGCCGAGGCGCGCCGGTTCGCCGCCGCCGGCGGCGCCGACGAACGCCGCCAGCAGTGGAACAATCTGGTCGCCCGCGAGATGGGCGAAGGCGACATCGCCGCCGCCCGCGGATTTGCGCTCAACGCCTTCGTCCTGCTCGGCGGCGGCGACGCCGCCCGCATGCGCCGGCAGGTGAAGCCCGGTTCCGGCGACGCCGGGATCCTGGAAGCCGCGCTGCCCTTCATCGAACCCAACTTCGCACGCCAGCGCTTCCGCGCCGTGATCGTGCGCCGCGACGACAACGCCGCCTTCGACGTCCTGGGCGACCCGCGCGAGATCGCGGCGACGTCCCAGCGCTGGCTCGCCGGCGAACCGGTGGATCTCTTCCTCTTCACGCTGGGCGGCGCGACCCTGCCCGCCGAAGGCGCCGCGCCCGACGACGTGCGCCTGGGCGCCTCGGTGATCAAGGTGGCCAAGAACGGCGCGCACCTGACGCCCGCATTCGCTGCGATGATCGAGACCCGGGTGGCCTCGGCCGTGCCGGTGGACCGCTTGCGCGCCGAACTGTCTTCCGCGTTCCAGAACACGGACGCGATCGTCGACGAGGGAGCGGCCGCTGCGTTGGCCTTCCGCCGCGCCATCGACCCTGCGGCCTACGCCGTGCTCGCGCGCGACCTCGCCCACATCGGCGCCGCCGCGCGGGCGGCCTCCCCCGCCGGCGCCGCCATCCTGCTGGGTCAGGCGCGCGACGCGCGCGACCTGCGCCGGCTCGAGCTGCTCGCCGTCGCCACCGGCGAACGCGCGGTGGCGGTGGCCAAACGGTCGCCTGCGGGGCTCGTGCTCGATTCCGCCCGCGGCGCCATCCGCTGGACCGAAGAGCTGATCGGCAATCTCGTCTCCGTCGGCCTCGCCGTGACGGGCCTGCTGATCGCCACGCACATCGCCATGCTCAACGCCCTGCGCGGCGCGTGGGAAGGCGGCGGCGGCGTCCCTGCGCGCGGCGCCGCCCCGCTCTCCAAGGCGGAAGCGCAACGGCGCGCCCGCGCGGCGGCGGAGAACGAAAAGCTCGAACGGGTCTCGTAGGCCCCACGCCTGGGTCGCGCGCGGGGGTCGCGCGCTGGCCCCATTAGTCCCTGAACAGCGACAGGACGGCGTTGGGTTTGGCGTTGGCGATCGGCGCGCTGGCGCGCGACAGGTCCTGGCGCACCTGCAAGGCGAGCAGGCGCGCGCCGTCCGCATCGAGATCGGGGGCGGCTGCGGCGCCGAGGGCGCCGTCGAGGGCCTTAAGGATTCCGTCGTGCTGGGCGAGACGCGCGTTGTCGGCGTCGAGGCGGCGCAGGCCCGCATCCAGCCGCGCGAGGGACGTCTCGGCGGCGCGGACGGATTCCTGGGCGCTCACGCGGTCGGCGACGCTGGCGCCGCGGGTGAGCAGGAGCGCCTCTTCCCCGGTGACGGCGGATTTCAGCCGCAGATCGAGGCCGGCCACCGCGACGGCGGCGTCGGAGTCCGGATCGGCCTGCACCGAGAGCGCATCGCCCGCGATGAGCGGCGCGCCGTCGGCGATGGCGGCGTCCACGACCTGGCCCACTTGCTGGAGCGCGGCCCGGAACGCCACGTCGTCGGCGGCGCGGGCGGCGTCGGGCGTGGCGGGATCGGCGGCGCGCTGGGCTGCGTCGCGGGCCTCGCCGAGGAGCGCGCGCACCTGGCGCGCGACGGCGATGGCGAAGTCGATGCCGTCACGCGCCTCGGCCACGTCTTCGCGCGCGGCGAGCACATCCTCGCGATGCTCGAGACGGGCGCTGTCCACCGCGACGGCGCCGGGGCGCGTTTCGGCGGGCTTTGCTTGTTCGTCGGCGGGCGCGGCGCGCGCGGTAAGGGTCTGCGCCGCTGCGAATGGCGGCAAAGCCGAAACGTTCGACACCATGCGCCGCTCCTTCTGCGCGCAACTGAGAGTGCGCAGCAAGAAAGCATCAAGGTTAAGGAAGTTCTAACTTTCAAGGTTAACGGCGCGGTCCGGAAAGGAATTCTCCATCCGGCGCCATGGCGCGCGAGCGGCCGCAGTCCTTAGCGTTCTCGGTCCTGGGCGCTCGCATAGGCGCGCACGGCGCGGGAGAACGCCAGCTGCGATTCATGGGGAAAGCGGCGCAGCACCTCCTGGGTCTGCGCGTCGGTGAGCGTCTGGACGAACCGGCCCGCTTCCGCGTCGAGTTCGATACGCAAATGGCCCGCGATCAGCGGGCGTTCCTGGGCGCGCCGTTCTGCAGCGTCCTCGCGCCGCCGGCGGGCTTCTTCGTGGTGGTCGCCTTGGCTCTCTTTTTTCGCCGGGCCCCCGGGTGCGGGATCCATCCGGGCCGGCCAGGTCTGCAACAGCGAGACGGAGAGCGGTGGCGCTGTGTCGATGCGCATGTCGCCTGCTCCTTTCCGTTGATGCCTCCGGGGCGGGTCTCGGCGACGCGGACGGGAATGCTCCCGCCCGCGCCGCCTGACCGGTTAGCGGAAGAAGGACAGCAGGATCTGCGGGCCCTGGTTGGCGATCGAGAGCGCCTGGGCGCCCAGCTGCTGCTTCACCTGCAGCGACTGGAGACGGGCGCTTTCCTTGGCCAGATCGGCGTCCACGAGGCTGCCGATGCCCTTCTCGATGTTGTCCGAGAGCGACGTCAGGAACGTCTTCTGGATGTCGAGCGCGCGGCCCTGGGCGCCGAGCGAGGAGAGCGAGGCGTTCAGCGCCTTGGCCAGCGTGTCGATCGTGGCCGACGCCGTCGCCGGGTCGGTCGTGAGGTCGAGGCTGGCGAGACCGGCGAGCGCGCCGCCGTTCACCCGGTAGTCGTAGCCCGTGATCGTGGCTGTGGCCGACGACGCCGTGGAGCGCGTGATCGTGGGCGTGTTGGCCGTGGAGGACGCTGCGCCGAAGGCGGTCGCGTTCGTGTTCGCCACGGTCAGGTCCTGGGCGCTCTTGTAGACGATCTGGCGCGAGTTCGTATCGTACGCGGCCGTCACGGCGCCGTTGGTGCGCGTGGTGACCTCGTTGAGGAACTGGCCGAGCGTCTGACCGGCGGTCAGGTTGATCGTGTAGGCGTTGGAGATGCCGGTGGACGCCGTCGTGGTGAGGGTCACCGTGCCGGAGGTCTGGCCGGCGTTGAGCAGCGTGGTCGTCAGCGTGCCCACGTTCGTGCCGGCCGCGAGGCCTGCCGCGGGGGTCGTGACCTGACGTCCGCCGCCGGTTTGCGCCGCCGAGGAGGTGGTGGCGCCCGTCACCGTGCCCGCCGCGTCGGCGTCGATGAACGTGCCGGTCGTGCCGGTGAAGAAGCCGGCGCGCGCGTTCTGCGCGGTCAGCGTGGCAGTGGCCGGATCGCCGCCCGCGACGAACGAGACGCGGAAGTTCTGGTTGGCGTCATAGACGAGGTTGTTGCCGTCGAGCGTCAGCGCGACCTTGCCGCCGGTCTGCGTCGCGATGGCCGTCTGCAGCGCGCTCAGCGTGGCGGTGTTGGACAGGTTGATGTTGGTCGTCTGGCTGACGTTGCCCGAAGCGTCCAGCAATTCGATGCGGACGGTGTCGCCCGCTTCGATGTTGATGTTCGTGGCGGACGCGGCGCCGGTGCCGATGGTGTTGGTGCCGGCCAGCGTCGTGGCGGTCGTGGTGGACGCGGCGGGGTCGACGCCGACGGTGCGCTGCACGGTCTGGGCCGAGTTGGCGCCGATGTCGGAGGTGGACACCGTCAGCGCGCTCGTGACGTTGGTGCCGTTCAGCAGGTTCACGCCGTTCACGGTGGCGGCGTTCAGGATCGCGTCGATGCGGTCGCGGGCGGCCACGAAGTCGGCCTGCGAGGACGCGCGGTCTTCGGCGGAGGTGAAGGTCTTGGCGCGCTCGGCGGTCTGCTGCAGCGTCTTCAGGATGTCGGAGACCTGCTTGCCCGCGCTCTGGGCGGTGTCGAGGTTGGTGACCGTGCGGTCGAGGCCTTCGTTGACGGCCGACAGCGCGCCCACGCGGCTGCGCAAGGACTGCGCGATGGCGAACACTGCGCCGTTGTCCTTCGCGGACGAAACTTTCAGGCCCGTGTTGATCCGGTTCTGGACCTCATCGAGCTGCTTGTTGGTGGCGGAGAGGTTTTGCAGCGCAACGAGGGCGCCGAAGTTGGTGTTGACGCTAGTCATGAAACGCTTCCTTTCTGGAACAGCAGAGAGCCGCGCATTTTGCGCGACCGGAACGGCGCAGCGACTTCTTCGTCGCGCCTTGCGGGGAACCTTAAGGGTGGAAGGTAAACGCCGGGTTTCGGCGGCAGAACGATTCGGCCGGTTTGTGCAGCGGAACCGCTAACGACCGTTAACGGTCAGCGGCCGGACAGGCCTTCCATCATCGACCGGTTGATGTCGATGAGCGGCTCGATGTCGGCCCCGTCGCGCAGCACCGCGCTGGAGTGGCGGTCCACGAACAGCGCCAGCGAGATGATCCGCGCGCGAACGGCGGGGTCGAGGGTGTTGGAGTCGTCGGCGCAGTCGGTCGCCAGGATGCGCCAGAGGCGGCGGTTTTCCTGCAGCGCATGCGCCAGCACGCCCAGGTCCGCGTGGCCCAGCTCACGCGCCTTCGACAGCGCGGCCGTCACGACCCCGAACGCGCGATACTCGATCTCGCGCGGGCTTTCAGCCCGCGTCGCGGCGCGCTGATAGGCCTGGATCGACATCCATGCTCCCCAACAGGTCTTCTTCGTAGGCCATCAGTTTGCGACAGCGCATCAGCGCCTTGTAGTACTCGCCACCCATTACTTCCCTGGAAACGGCCACGCAGTCCGCCAGCGCTTCAGGGTGTCGCACCGCGCTCGTGAACTCCGCCAGGCGCACGGCGAACTCCGCGTACGCCTCCTCCTGGTCGCCCTGGTCCAGATACAGCAGCATGATGGGATAGTAGATGCGCCGCGCCGGGCTTGAGGCCTCGTCCGGCTGCATGATGTCCTTCTCGCGCAGCACCGAGGCCTTGTTCTGGAGAACAAGCGCGGCGCGGCGATCGCCGTTTTGCACGACAGCGCCGTTGACGACGAACTTCTCGCCGGGGCGCAGGGACAGCTTCAGTGGCATGAGGCCCTCTCCTCCCGCTTCTGGGAGTCACTCCGCTGCAAGAGTCGGCCTTCTCGGTTAACGGGATGTTGCGCTGAGTGCGCCGCACGCCTTATTGCTCATCGAGAACGAGCGGGAGACCCAATGCGCTTTGAAGGCACCAAAGACTATGTCGCTACGGAAGACCTGAAGGTCGCCGTCAATGCGGCGATCACGCTGGAGCGCCCGCTCCTCGTCAAAGGCGAACCCGGCACCGGCAAGACCATGCTGGCGATCGAGGTCGCTAAAAGCCTGGGCGCGCCGCTGATCGAGTGGCACATCAAGTCGACGACCAAGGCGGTCCAAGGCCTCTACGAGTATGACGCGGTGATGCGCTTGCGTGACTCGCAACTGGGCGAGGCGCGCGCGACCGATATCGGCAACTACATCAAGCACGGCAAACTCTGGGAA
>JANRIM010000041.1:0-11246 GCA_033764865.1 Hyphomonadaceae bacterium | reverse complement strand
CTCGACCTCGTGCTGGTGATGAGCGTCAACCCCGGCTTCGGCGGCCAGAAGTTCATCGACGGCGCGCTGCGCAAGATCGAGGCGGTCCGCCGGCGCATCGACGCCACGGGCCGCGACATCATCCTCGAAGTGGACGGCGGCGTCACCGCCGCCAACGCCGCCCGCATCGTGGCCGCCGGGGCCACGGCGCTCGTGGCCGGCACCGCCGTGTTCGGCGAGGGCCCGGACCGCTACGCCGCCAACATCGCGACGTTGAGGGGGGCTCCCGCGTGAACGCGCCGGCGCGCGGTACTCCCTAGATGGCCGGCGGCGTCCTCCCGCCGCGCGCCTGGCGCGGTCTGCTCGCCGCCGCCTCCGAGGAATGGCGGGCGACGCCGTTCTACCGCCTGATGCTGCGCGGCGGCGATCCCGAGCGCATCACCCAGTGGGGGCGCGACGTGCGCACCGGCGATTTCGCCCGCGGCATGGACATCGTGCGCGGCTCCTGGCGCATCGCTTCGGAAAAGCTGCCGGTGATGGCGCCGGTGCCGTGGAGCGCGCCGCCGCCGTCGCTGCACTTCGCGGCGCGGCTGCACTCCTTCTCCTGGCTCATCGACGTGGCGAGCGTGGGCGTCAGCGGTCATGAGGCCGCCAGCGCGCTGATCGACAGCTGGGTGGAGGGCTTCGGGCGGGACTTCCACGCCGCCGCCTGGGCGCCGGAGCTGGTGGCCGAGCGGCTCTACGCCTGGCTCTGCCACGGGCGCCACGCCTTCGAGCAGGGCGATCCCGCCCGCCGGCCCGAGCTCCTGCGTTCGCTGGCGCGTCAGGCCCGCCACCTCCAGCTCGCCGTGCAAGACTTGCGCGAGCCGCTGTCGCGGGTGAAGGCGGGGGCGGCGCTGGTGCTGGCGGGCGTGGCGGGCGTGCCGGAGGGGGAGCGTCTGCGCGAGGAGGGGGAGGAAACGCTGGAGGAGGCGTGCGCGTCGCAGTTCCTCTCCGACGGGGGCCATCAGTCGCGTTCGCCGCAGGCGTTGTTCGAGGCTTACTGCGATCTGCTCACCGCCGACGACGCGCTGGTGCGCCAGGGCCTGGAGACGCCGCGCCTGGTCCGCGAGGCGTTGCCGCGCGCGGCGGCGATGCTGCGCCTGTTCCGCATGAGCGACGGCAAGCTGTTTTGCGCCAACGGCGGCGCGGAGGGCCTGGCCGCCAGTCTGGAGGCCGCGCTGCGCGAGGCGCCCAAGGCGCGCGAGTACGCGTTCGCCACCACCTCCGGCTACCAGCGGCTGGCGGCGGGGGATGTGGTGCTCATCATGGACGTGGGCGGCGCGCCGGCGCCGGCCTATGGGGAGCGCGCGCACGCTGGCGCGCTGTCGTTCGAGTTGTCGTGCGGGCCCGACCGGATCATCGTCAACGTGGGCTCCGGCATGGAGCTTCTGCCCGAATGGCGCGCGGCGGGGCGCGCCACGAACGGCCATTCGACGCTGGTGATCGACGATGCGCTCTCCGCCGTCTTCTCGCAGCGCCGCGCGGGGCGGGGCGCTGCGCACCCCATCGGCCCCATCGTGGGCCAGAAGCGCACCGAGGAGGACGACGGCGTGCTCATCGACGCCCACCACGACGGCTACCGCGCCCAGTACGGCTACCTGCACCGCCGCCGCGTGTTCCTGTCGTCGGACGGCAAGCAGATGTGGGGCCAGGATGCGGCGTCCCCGCCGCTGGGCGGCGCGCGCGCGGGTTTGAAGCCCGCCGCCTTCGCCGTGCGCTTCCACCTGCATCCCACCGTCCGCGCGGAACGCAGCGACGTCCACCAGATGACGCTCACGCCACCGAACGGCCCGGCCTGGAATTTCGTCACCGACGCGCGGCGCATGGAGATCGAGCACTCCATCCACCTCTCCGGCGCCGCCGGCCCGCAACGCGCGCGCCAGATCGTGCTCTACGGCGTGACCGACCCCAGCGCCCCGGAAGACCGCAGCCCGAACCTCGTGAAGTGGAAGCGGTCGCGGGGGGCGTGACCGGCGGCTATATCGAGCTGGTTCCGGAACGCGCCACACCCATCCCCGGAGTCGCCGCAGGCGACGTCCGGGGCCCATGGTCCGTTGCAAACGCAAGCGCTCGCGATTGTCGCGTCGATGGGTCCCGGACTCGTTGCGTTGCGACGATCCGGGAATGGGTGAGAGGCGCACGTCAATCCCACACCGCCGAACCCGTGGTATGATGCGTCATCGCGTTTGCGGAGGGCGGTCGGTGCACGCTGTCGTCGATGCAGGCGCGAGGCGGTCGAGCGTGACAGCCCGGGTGCGGTGACTTTTTGTCCCCGGCCAGACCCGGGAGGTTTCGGGGGAACGGGTGCAGCGACCCGTCCCGCACGCCGCCGGCGCGCCGTCCAGGAGGGTGAACGAGCCTTCCGCGCGGAGCTGGTGGAAAACGGCCGCGGGGACGCGAGGCGAGCCTCGCTTTTCCGGCGTCGCAAGACGCTTCGTCGCGAGCCTCGCCTCGCGTCCCCGGCCCTCCGCTTCGCGGAGGCGCCGCAACCGAACCCGCAGGCGCCCCGCGCCGTGCGGCCCTCATGCACGCCTTCACGCACGGAGCATCCCATGCGCACCCGCGCCCGCAAGAAAGTGAACCCCGCCGTCGACTTCGTCATGGCCCACCGCGCCACCCGCGCCGCCACCCGCCGTGGCGACATCAAGGAGGCCGAGCGCTGGATGCGCCTGGCCGAGCGGCAGATGACCCTCTGGTCGGCCACGTTCGAGGCCGAGGAACAGTTCCAGGCCGCCGCCGCCCGGGCCTGCCCGAATTGCGGCTATCGCGCGCGTCCCTGAGCGCCGTTTCACGGGAACGTCACGAACATGCTAACCCCGGCGCATCCGATTCCCGGCGCATCCGCTTTCAGGGGCGTTTTCCATGACCACCGACATCCTGCCCGTCCGCCGGGCGCTGATCTCCGTGTCCGACAAGGCCGGCCTCGTGGACCAGGCCCGCGCGCTCGCGGCGGCGGGCGCGGCGCTAGTCTCGACAGGCGGCACAAAGGCCGCGCTCGCCGCCGCAGGGCTCGACGTGGCGGACGTGAGCGACATCACCGGCTTTCCCGAAATGATGGACGGCCGCGTGAAGACGCTGCACCCGGGCGTGCACGGCGGCCTGCTGGCGCGCCGCGACGCGCCCGATCACCTGGCTTCGATGCGCGAACACAACATCGTCGGCATCGATCTCCTGTACGTGAACCTCTATCCGTTCGAGCAAACCGTGGCGGCGGGCAGGCCCTGGGACGACTGCATCGAGAACATCGACATCGGCGGCCCCGCCATGATCCGTGCGGCGTCGAAGAACCATGACTTCGTCGTGGTGTGCACCGACGCCGACGACGTGGCGGCGGCGCTGGCGGAAATCGCGGCGCATGGCGGCACGACGCTCAAGCTGCGCAAGCGGCTCGCCGCCAAGGCCTACGCACGCACGGCGGCGTACGATGCGGCGATCTCCAACTGGCTGTTCGCGCAGCTTGGGGAGGAGGCGCCGGCTTGGCGCGCGGTGGGCGGGCGGTTGCGGCAATCGCTGCGGTACGGGGAAAATCCCCACCAGCACGCGGCGTTCTACGTCGACGGCGACCCGCGCCCGGGCGTGGCCACGGTGCGCCAGGTGCAGGGCAAGGCGCTGTCCTACAACAACCTGAACGACACCGACGCCGCCTACGAACTCGTGGCCGAATTCGACCCCGCGGAGAGTGCGGCCGTGGCGATCATCAAGCACGCCAACCCGTGCGGCGTGGCGCTGGGGCGCGATCTCCTCGACGCCTACGGCCGCGCGCTGGCGTGCGATCCGGTCTCGGCGTTCGGCGGCATCGTGGCGGTGAACCGCCGGCTGGACCGCGCGGCGGCGGCGGCGATCGCCGAGATCTTCACCGAAGTCGTCATCGCGCCCGACGCGGACGAGGACGCCATCGCGGTGTTCGCGAAGAAAAAGAACCTGCGCCTGCTGCTTGCGGGCGGTCTGCCCGATCCCGCGGCGCCGGGGATCACGGCGAAGACCGTGGCCGGTGGCCTCCTCGTGCAATCGCGCGATACCGGGCGGATTGCGCGCGCGGCGCTCACGGTCGTCACCAGGCGCGCGCCGTCGGAGGCGGAGCTGCGCGACATGCTGTTCGCCTTCACCATCTGCAAGCACGTCAAGTCCAACGCCGTCGTCTACGCCCGCGACGGCCAGACGCTGGGCATCGGGGCCGGCCAGATGAACCGGCGCGACAGCGCGCGGATCGCGGCCATGCGCGCGGGCGAGGCGCCGGAGATCGCGGGCCTGCTGCGCGGGAGCGCGTGCGCGTCGGATGCGTTTTTCCCCTTCGCCGACGGCCTGATGCAGGCGGCCGAAGCCGGCGCCACGGCCATCATCCAGCCCGGCGGGTCGATCCGCGACGACGAGGTGATCAAGGCCGCCGACGAGGCGGGCCTCGCCATGGTGTTCACCAGCATGCGGCACTTCCGGCATTGATGTGGTAGGCTCACGCCATGGCCATCGACGATCTCTACGAGCGGGATTTCTATCTCTGGACCCAGGCGCAGGCGGAGGCGCTGCGCGCACATGCCCGCAGCCCTGCCGCGCGCGGGTCGAACGCCGTCGACTGGGAGCATGTGGCGGGGGAGATCGAGGACTTGGGCAACAGCGACTACTTCGCCGTGCGCAGTTTCACGACGCGGATCATCGAGCATCTGTTCAAGCTGGCGTGGTCCAGCGCTGCGAACCCTCGCACTGGGTGGCAGGCTGAAGTCATCCGGTTCCGCGCGGAGCTGGACGGCCGCCTCTCGAAAGCGCTGCGCAACCGCCTTGAGGGGGACGTGGAGCGCCTGCACGTTCTGGCGGCGCGCGCCGTCGAGCGCGAATTCGCAGGCTACGAACCCAGCACACCCTGTGACCTCGCCCTGCGCTGGTCCCTGCCGCAGATTCTCGGCGAAGAAGACGATCCCATCGCATGAGCGCGCGCATCGGCGCCGTCACGCTTGTGGTGGCGGACTACGACGAGGCCATCGCGTTCTTTGTCGGAAAGCTCGGCTTCGCGCTGCTCGACGATACGGACTTGGGCGCCGGCAAGCGGTGGGTGCGCGTCGCGCCGAAGGGCGGGGGCGCGGCGCTGCTGCTGGCGAAAGCCGTGGGCGATGCGCAACGCGCCCGCATCGGCGACCAGACCGGCGGCCGCGTCGCGTTCTTCCTCCACACCGACGATTTCGCGCGGGACTTCGCGGCGTTCACCGCGAACGGCGTGACGTTTCTGGAAGCGCCGCGGCATGAGGCCTACGGCGCCGTCGCGGTGTTCGTCGATTGCTGCGGGAACCGGTGGGACCTGATCGGGCCTACGCCCGCTTCGCCCCCGCCATGAAGTAGTTCATCGACGCATCGTCGCCCAGCGTCCACTGGCCCGTCAGCGGATTGAAGCTCAAGCCGAAGGGCCCTGACACGTCGAGGCCGTGCAGCGCGCCGCGCAGTTCTTCGGGCGTCACGAGCTTCTCGTAATCGTGCGTGCCTTCCGGAATCCACCGCAACAGCCGCTCCGCCGCCGTGATGGCGAGCGCGCGGGCCTTCAGCGTGCGGTTGATGGTGGAGACGATCATGAGCCCGCCGCGGGCCACCAGCGCCTGGGCGGCGTCGCAGAAGGCGTGCAGGTCGGCCACGTGCTCCACGATCTCGAGCGCGAGCACGACGTCGAAGCGGGCGTCGGTGCGGGCGAGGTCCTCCGCCGTGCCCTGCCGGTAGTCGATGGCGAGGCCCACGGCGGCGGCGTGGGCGCTGGCCGCCGCGACGCTCTCGGGCGCGCCGTCCAGGCCCGTGACCGTCGCGCCCAGTCGCGCCATCGGCTCGGTGACGAGCCCCCCGCCGCAACCCACGTCGATCAGCGTGAGACCGCTTAAGGGGCGCAGGCCCGCGTCGGGGCGGGCGAAGTGGGCGAGGATCGTCGTCCGCAGGAAGCCGAGGCGCGCGGGGTTCATCCGGTGCAGGGGCGCAAAGTCTCCCTTGGGGTCCCACCAGGCGTCGGCCATGGCGGCGAACTTGGCGATCTCGGCGGGGTCGAGCGTGGTCGGGGTCGGGGTCATCGGCATGTCCGTGCGGGCGGCCTTGGGGGGACGACGCGGCCATCCTCGTCCCGTTTCGGGCGCTGTACCATGGCCGCGAATGCGGTAAGACGCGGCCCAATGACCCGTCTTGTGATGAAATTCGGCGGCACGTCCGTGGGCGACGTGGAGCGTATCCGGCGCGTGGCGCGGATCGTGGCCGCCGAGCGCGCCAGCCAGCCCGGTCGCGGGCTGGCGGTGGTGGTGTCGGCCATGTCCGGCGAGACCGACCGTCTGGTGAAGCTCGCCCGCGACGCCGGCGGCGAAACGCCCAACGGCCCCGCCGTGGGCGGCCCGGGCTTCGACGACGAATACGACGTGGTGGTCTCCACCGGCGAGCAGGTGACCACCGGTCTGCTGGCGCTGGCGCTGCGCCAGATCGGCGTGCCGGCGCGGTCCTGGCAGAACTGGCAGATCCCGGTGCGCTCCGACGCCGCGCACGCCAAGGCCAGGATCGACGCCATTGACGAGAGGGGCGATCTGGCCCGCTCGATCGACGCGGGCGAAGTGGCCATCATCCCGGGGTTCCAGGGGGTCACTGCGGAGGGGCGCATCACGACGCTGGGACGCGGCGGCTCCGATACGTCGGCGGTGGGCGTGGCGGCGGCGCTGCGCGCGGAGCGCTGCGACATCTACACCGACGTGGACGGCGTCTACACCACCGACCCCCGCATCGTCCCGAAGGCGCGCCGGCTGGAGAAGATTTCCTACGAGGAAATGCTGGAGATGGCCTCCCTCGGCGCGAAGGTGCTGCAAACGCGCTCCGTGGAGCTGGCCATGGCGCAGCGCGTGCCGGTGCGGGTGCTGTCGAGTTTCGTCGAGCCCGGCGAGGCGGGCGCGGGCCGCAATGCCGGCACGATCGTGTGCGATGAGGAAGAAATCGTGGAAAAGCAGATTGTCTCCGGCGTGGCCGACTCGCGCGACGAAGCGAAGATCTCCCTCATCGGCGTGGTGGACGCCCCGGGCGTCGCCGCCGACATCTTCGGCCGTCTGGCGGACGCCAGCATCAACGTCGACATGATCGTCCAGAGCCAGTCCCGCCAGGAGGGCAAGCAGAACATCGTGTTCACCTGCCCCGACCGCGACGCCCGTCGCGCCGAGGACATCCTCGCCGCCGCGCGCGAGACGCTCGCCACCGACGAGGTGCACATCAAGCGCGAGGTGGCGAAGGTCTCGGTCATCGGCATCGGCATGAAGAGCCAGGTGGGCGTGGCGCGCACCATGTTCTCGGCGCTGGCGGCCAAGGGGATCAACATCGAGGTGATCGCCACCTCCGAGATCAAGATCTCCGTGATCATCGACGCCCAGTACGTGGAGCTGGCCGTGCGGGCGCTCCATACGGCGTATGGCCTCGATGCGGCGTAGCGCGCCATGACACCGGCCTCCGCCCCCGGCGCGGCCCGCCTCATCCTGCGCAAGCTGCGCGAGATCATGAGCGTGGGCGACAGCGCGCAGGCGCGGCTCGACCGGCTGGTGACGATGATCGCCTCCACCATGGTGGCCGACGTCTGCTCCATCTACCTGAAGCGCGGCACCATCCACGAGCTGTTCGCCACCGAGGGCCTCAAGAAAGAGGCCGTCCACCGCACCAAGCTGAAGGAGAACGAGGGCCTTGTGGGCCTCGTGGCGGAGACCGCGCGCCCGCTGAACATCGCCGACGCGCCCAACCACCCCCGCTTCGCCTACCGCCCCGAGACGGGCGAGGACCCGTACAACTCCTTCCTCGGCGTGCCGATCGTGCGCTCGGAGCGGGTGTTCGGCGTGCTCGTCGTGCAGAACCGCGCGGCGCGGAACTACGCCGACGAGGAAGTGGAAGCGCTGCAGACCGTGGCCATGGTGCTGGAGGAGATGGTCGCCGCCGGCAATTTCGGCGATCTCTCCGGCCTGCAGGAGGTGGAGATCCGCCCCAGCCGGCCCGAGCGCCTGGTAGGGCGCGCCTTCGCCGACGGGATCGCCATCGGCCGCGCCGTGCTGCACGAGCCGCACGCGCCGCTCGGCCGCATGATCGCCGACGATCCCGTCAAGGAGGAGCTGCGCCTGGACGCCGCGCTCAAGCGCGTGCGCGCCACGGCGGACGAGCTGGTGGAACGCGATCCGGGGCGTTTGTCGGGCCAGTCCCGCGAGGTGCTGGAGACGCTGCGCCTCCTGGCCTACGACCGTGGCTGGGAAGATCGTCTCAAGCGCGGCGTGCGCAACGGGCTGTCCGCGGACGCGGCCGTCGCCAACGCCCGCAACGAACACCGCGCGCGCATGAGCAGCACCCGCGATCCCTACCTGCGCGAGCGCATGCACGACCTGGAGGACCTCGACAACCGCCTCTTGCGCGCGCTCGCGGCGGGCGACAGCCCCACCGCCGCGCGCCTTCCCGACGACGCCGTGCTTGTGGCGCGCGACATCGGGGCGGCGGAGTTGCTGGAGTACGGTCTCGACCGTTTGCGGGGCGTGGCGCTGGAGGAGGGCGGCGCCTCCTCGCACGCCGCGATCATCGCGCGCGCGCTGGGCATTCCCATGGTGGGGCGCATCGCGCATCTCTCCTCGCGGCTGGAGGCGGGCGATCGCATCGTGCTCGACGGCGAACGCGGCGAGGCGCGGCTGCGGCCGGAGCCGGAAGTGGTCATCGCCTACGAGCAGCGCCTGGAGTTGCGCTCCGCGCAGGCGCAGGAGTTCGCCCGTCACCGCGACGATCCCGCCGTCACGCAGGACGGCCGCGCCATCGCGCTGCTGCTCAACGCGGGTCTGTTGCTGGACGTGCAGCACCTGGCCGACGCGGGCGCGGAGGGCATCGGCCTCTTCCGCACCGAGTTCCAGTTCATGGTCGCAGAGCAGCTGCCCCGCGTGCAGGCGCAGGTGAAGCTCTACGCCGACGTGCTCGACGCCGCCGGCGGCAAGCCCGTGACGTTCCGCACGCTCGACGTGGGCGGCGACAAGGTCCTGCCCTACGTGCCCCACGACCGCGAGGAAAATCCCGCTCTCGGCTGGCGCGCCGTGCGCATCGCGCTCGACCGCGACGCGCTGATGAAGACACAGGTGCGTGCGCTGGTGGAGGCCGCCGAGGGCCGCTCCCTGCGCGTGATGTTCCCGCTGGTGACGGTGCCCGCGGAGTTCGATCAGGCGCGCACGCTGGTGGAGAAGGAGGTGGCGCTGGCGCGCGCCAAGGGCCGGCAGGGGCCGCTCAAGCTGGAAGTGGGGGCCATGATCGAGGCGCCGGCGCTGGCGTTCGCGATCCCCTTCCTCAAAGGGCGGGCGGATTTCCTGTCCATCGGCACCAATGACCTGATGCAGTATTTTTTCGCCGCCGACCGCGGCAACCCCCGTGTGTCGGAGCGGTACGACATCCTGTGCGCGCCGGCGCTGCGCTTCCTCGACATGATCCGCGCCGCCGCCGCCGCCGAGGGCATCCCGCTGTCCATCTGCGGGGAGGCGGCAGGCAAGCCGCTGGAGGCCATGACGCTCATCGCGCTGGGCTACGACCGGCTCTCCATGCCGGCGTCGGGGGTCGGACCGGTGAAGCGCATGCTGCGCAGCCTCGATGCAGAGGCCGCGCGGGAGGCCGTGCTGGCGCTGCTGGAAAGCCCCGCCACCTCGTTGCGTGCCGAATTGGGGCAGGTGGCCAAGGGGCTCGGCGTAATTCTGTGAGTGCGGCGCATACTGCGGCGTCGCCAACCCTTGCATTGAATGAATCAGCTGTGAGCGGTACATTAACGACCGATGCGCTACGTGCGTGATCGGTAATGATTTCATGGGCCGGGCTGCGCCCGGCAGGTCAGCTTGAACATGTTCAATCCGCCACCGGAGCCCACGGGCGATGGCCCCGATACACCGCCCGCCAAGGCTGACGTCCGCCCCCCGCCGGCGCGCCCCACGGTGACGGCCCCGGGCATGCGGGCGGGCGCCAGGCTGCGCGCGGCGCGCGAAGCGCTCGGCCTGTCGGTGGAGCATGTCGCCGCCAAGCTGATGATCCGGCCGGAGTATCTCGCCGCGCTGGAGCAGATGAACGTCAACCTGATCCCGGGCAAGGCGTACGCGCGCGCCTACCTGCGCAGCTACGTGAAGTTCCTTGGCCTGGAGCAGGCGGAAATCCTCGCCCAGTACGAAGGCGAAAGCGCCCGCCTGCGGGAGGACGCCGCCGACCAGATCCGCAACCCCGAGTCCAAGCCCGCCACGGAGCGACCCTGGCTCGCCGCGCTGGCGCTCGCGGTGGTGTGCGCGGCGTTCGTGGGCTGGCGGGCCCTGCACGACAGCCCGGAGGAGAACGGCGTCACGGCCGCCCCGCCGTCGGCGCCCGCGTCCGTCGCCGCGGACAAGTCCGCAACCGCCGCGCCGGCCGCCCCCGCCGCCGCCGGCGCCGACCGGACGGACGATCCCTGGGGCCTCACCGCCCAGGTGGTGGAAATCGAGGCCACCGCCCCGGCGTGGATCGAGGTCCGCGGCCCCGACGGCACGATCTTCATGTCCCGCATCATGCAGCCCGGAGAGCGCTACCGCCCGGACGTGGGCGCGGGCTGGACGATGCACGCCCGCGACGGCGGGGCTTTCCAGGTGAAGCTCAACGGCGTGGCCGTGGGCGTCCTCGGCGACCCCGGCGCTCCGGTTCTCGGCCGCCAGGTGGACAAGATCGCCGCGCCTGCGGGCGAGGGATGACGGCTCGCCCTGCCGCCCGGTCGCGGGGGGCGTGCGCGGGGACCCTTTTGGCGCCGCGCCGCGCAGTCTACGTTCGGTCCCCATGACCGACCTCCATCACATCCGCCCCTGGCGCCGCATAGAGCGGCGCAAGTCCCGCCAGGTGTTCGTGGGAAAGGTCCCGGTCGGCGGCGACGCGCCGATCACCGTCCAGTCCATGACCAACACGCTGACAACGGACGTGGCGGCCACCGTGGCCCAGATCCACGCCATGGAGGCGGCGGGCGCCGACATCGTACGCGTGTCGTGCCCCGATCCTGAGAGCACCGCCGCGTTCGCGCAGATCGTGCGCGAGGTGTCGGTCCCGCTCGTGGCCGACATCCACTTCCACTACAAGCGCGGCATCGAGGCGGCGGTGGCGGGGGCTGCGTGCCTGCGCATCAATCCCGGCAACATCGGGTCCAGCGCGCGGGTGAGGGAGGTCGTGCAGGCCGCGAAGGACCACGGCTGCTCCATGCGCATCGGCGTCAATGCGGGATCGCTGGAGAACGA
>JANRIM010000030.1:0-12361 GCA_033764865.1 Hyphomonadaceae bacterium | reverse complement strand
TTGGGGATCTGCGTGAAGTTGAAATAGTAGAGGTGGCCGATCCACATGATGCCGGCGGCCACGTGCGTCCACCGCAGGATGACGCCGATGAGGTTGGAATCGGTCAGCGCCCGGCCCTGCACGCCCATGCCGTAGATCAGCAGGAACAGCGCCGCGAGAACCGCCGACGTCCACGACACGTACCGGATATTGCCAAGGAAGTTCGCCATCGCGCCCACTTTCCAGAGATTGCCCTGGCCCGCCTATAGGATGTTTCGGGGAACCGGTCACGGGCCTTGGCGTCGCGCACGGCCACAACGCGTTTGACCGTCCGTGTTTCGCCCTCAGGGCAGCTGGGCGGCCCCGCCGGCCTCGGCGCGCTTTGAATCCCCCTCCCGCCTGCCGATGCCCAGGAGGATGAGGATGGGCGCGGCGACGTAAATGGAGGAGTACGTGCCGATGACGATGCCGAACGCCATCGCCACCGCGAACGCAAACAGCGCCTCGCCGCCGAAGAACGCCATCACGCCCAGCGCCATCAGGCCGGTGGTGCCGGTGATGATGGTGCGCGACAGGGTTTCGTTGACCGACAGGTCGATCAGCTCACCCATGGGCATGCGCTTGTACTTGCGCAGGTTCTCCCGCACCCGGTCGAGCACCACGATCTTGTCGTTGATGGAATAGCCGATGATCGTGAGGATCGCGCCCACGGCCACCAGCGTGAACTCCATGTCCGTCAGCGCGAACAGGCCGAAGGTCAGCAGCACGTCGTGGGCCAGCGCGATGACGGCGCCGAGGCCGAACGTCAGCCCGAACCGGAACCAGATGTAGACCAGCATGAGCCCGATGCCGCACAAGAGCGCGAGCACGCCCTTCGCCAGCAGCTCCCCCGACACCTGCGGTCCCACCACTTCCGTCCGGTCGAAGCTCACCGCGCCCAGCGTCTGGCCGATGGCGGCCTTGACCCGGTCGGCGACGGCGGCGGCGTTCTCGCCGTCCGGGGTCTCGAACTTCACCATCGCCTTGCTGGCGTCGCCGAAGGCCTGCACCTGCACGTCGCCCACGCCCTCTTCCGCGAGCAGCGACCGAAGCCGCCCCAGGTCCACGTCCCGTCCCGGCGTGGACAGCTCGATCAGAGTGCCGCCCTGGAAATCCACCCCGCAGTTCAGCCCCGCGCACGGCGGCTGGAACGGCACAAGCGTCAGGTACAGCGAGGCCAGGCACGCCAGCAGCGACAGCGCGCCCATGACGGGGGCGAGCGCCACGTACTTGAAGTTGGTCTTTTCCGGCAGGAACTTGATCAGCGGCCACATCGGCGGAGCACCCTATATCGGCAGCGTCTTGGGCCGGGTGGCGCGGAACCACCAGGCGACCAGGATTTGCGTCACGAGCACGGCGGTGAACACCGACGTGAACACACCGATCGTGAGCGTCCACGCGAAGCCCTTCACCGGCCCGGGCGGCGCCAGCGCCATCATGATGAGCGCGGCCCCGAGGTGGGTGATGTTGGCGTCGAAGATGGTGATCATGGCGCGGCTGAAGCCCGCGTCGATCGCCAGCGCCGGCACCCGCCCCGCCTTCACCTCGTCGCGCATCCGCTCGTAGATCAGCACGTTGGCGTCAAGCGCCACCGCGAGCGTGAGGATGAGGCCCGCCACGCCCGGCAGCGTCAGCGCCGCCCCCGTGAGCGACATCGCAGCGAGGATCAGCACCCCGTTGATCACCAGCGCCGCGACGGAGATGCCGCCGAACAGGAAGCCGTACGCCAGCACCATGAAAATCAGCACCAGCACGCCCGCGATCATCGTGGAGATCTGGCCGGCTTCGATGGCGTCCTGACCGAGGCCCGGCCCCACGCTGCGCTGCTCCACGATGGCCAGCGGCGCAGGCAGCGCGCCGGCGTTGAGCAGGTCCGCCAGCTCCTTGGCGCTTTCCGGGGTGAAGTTGCCGCTGATCTGGCCCGAACCGCCGAGGATCGGCTCGTTGATGTTGGGCGCCGTGATCACGCGCCCGTCGAGCACGACGGCGAAGCGCTTGTTGACGTTGGCCTGGGTCACCTGGCCGAACACCCGCGTGCCGCGCTGGTCGAACCGGAACTGCACGATGGGCTCGCCTGTCTGCGGGTCGAAGCCGGGGTTGGCGCTGTTCAGGTCATCGCCCGAAAGCAGCGCGCGCTCGCGCACGATGACCACGGGCTCGGCGGGATTGTCCTGCGGCAGCGCCAGCGACCCGGGCGGCGCGCGTCCCACGGCGGCGTCGGCGGGATCGACCGTCTCGTCCAGCAGGTGGAACGTGAGCCGCGCGGTCTGGCCGATGCGGCGCTTGAGCGTCTCGGGATCCTGCTCGCCCGGCGCCTGCACCACGATGCGGTCCGCGCCCTGGCGCTGGACGGAGGTTTCGCTCACGCCGCCGGGGTCGATCCGACGCATGATGACCTCGCGCGACTGGTCCACCGCCTGACGGGTGGCCTGGTCCAGCATCGCGGCGGAGAACCGCCCTTCGATGGTCCCGTCCGGCTGGAGGGTGAAGTTGAGGCGCTTCTCGCTGTTGCCGAGGCCGCCGGTGTTGATGGGGGTCGCCAACTCCCGGTCCAGCAGGGCGAGCGCGCGCTGGCCGTCCGCGGGATTGACGAGGCGCACCCGCGCGGCGTTGCCGGCGACGCCGCGGCCGGTCTGCAGGATGCGCGGCTCGGCCTCCCGAAGGACGCGGACCATGTCGTCGACCACGCCGTCGAGCTGCTGTTTCTCCAGCGCGGCCACGTCCACTTGGTAGAGCAGGTAGGCGCCCCCCTGGAGGTCGAGGCCAAGGTTGACCGGGCGAAGGTCCCGCAGGACGGGGACCTGGCTCCGGACGGACTCCGGGATGAAGTTGGGCGACGCCACGACCAGCCCGAGTGCCGTGACGATGAGGACAAGCCACACACGCCACGGGGCGACATTCAACATGGGGTCAGTCCGTCTTCGCGGGCTTGGAATCGTTGGCCGGGGCGGGCTCGCCCCGGGTGCGCACTTCCGAGATCGTGTGGCGGACGACGCGCGCCTCCACGTTGGTGGCGATCTCCACGCGCACCTCGTCGTCGGCCACGGACTTCACCTTCCCGATGAACCCGCCGGAGGTGACCACCACGTCCCCCCGCTTCAGGTTGGCGATCATTTCCTGGTGGGCCTTGAGCCGCCTTTGCTGAGGCCGGATCATCAGGAAGTAGAACACGATGAAGATGATCGCGAACGGGAACAGCTGCAGCAGCAGCGCCGTCGTCGGGTCAGCGCCGGCGGGGGCGCCGGTTTGCGCGTAAGCGTCGGAAAAAAGCATGGGAACCCTTGGATCGCGCGCGCCTTCCCGGCCGCAGCGGCGCGGACTATACGGCCCTTCCCCGCCATTGCAATCGGCCCGGCCCCCAGCCCATGCGCGCACCCCATGGATGAAACCCTCCGCCAGCTTTCGCGCATCGCGGGCGCGCTGGAGCGGCTGTCGCCGCCGCCGCCCGACCCTGCGCTGCTTGCGTCGGGGACCACGTTCGTCTGGCGCCCGCATGCCGGGGGCCTTCGCCCGGCGGTCGCCGGGGGCGCGCCGCTGGCCCTCCTGAGGGAGGTGGAGCCCCAGAAAAAGGCCTTGCTGGACAACACGCGACGCTTCGCCGCCGGGGCGCGGGCCAACAACGCCCTGCTCTGGGGCGTCCGCGGGGCGGGCAAGAGCGCGTTGGTGCGGGCCGTCCACGCGGCCGTGGCCGCCGATGCGCCCGCGCTCAAGCTGATCGAGGTCCCCCGCGACGCGCTGGCCGCCGTCCCCGCCCTGCTCGACGCCGTGGCCGGCCTCGACGTGCGCGCCATCGTGTTCATCGACGATCTCTCCTTCGACGGGGAGGACGACGCCGCCAAGGCCCTCAAGCCCGCGCTCGACGGGGGCCTCGGCGGGCGGGCGCCCAACGTGATCGTCTACGCCACCTCCAACCGTCGCCACCTGATGGGGCGCGACGCGCGGGAAAACGCCGCCGGCGACCTGCACTGGTCCGACACCGCCGAGGAGCGCCTTGCGCTCTCGGACCGGTTCGGCCTCTGGATGGGCTTTCACGCCCTCGACCAGGAGCAGTATCTGCGGATCGTGGCCGCCTACGCTCAGGCGCTGGCGCTGCCCGTGGCCGAGGACGCGCTCCGGCTGCGGGCGCTGCAATGGGCCATGGCGCGGGGCGCGCGCTCCGGGCGCACGGCGTGGCAATTCATCCTGGCGCTGGCGGGGGAACTGGGCGTGGACGCGCGCTACTGAGGTTGGCGTCCCGCTAGATGGGCGGCAGGGACTGGAGCGGATCGACGGGCGTCGCGCCCCGGCGCAGCTGGAAGTGGATCCGCCCGCCCGCCGCTTCGGCGATCTTCTGGGCCCGCCGCACGCGCTCGCCTTCCTTCGCGGCGAACCGCCCGCAGTGCGCATAGGCGCTGATCCACCCGCCCTCGTGCTGGACGAGCATGAGGCGGCCGTAGCCCTCCAGATCCGAGCCCGCGTAGGCCACCACGCCCGCCTCGGCGGCGTTGACCGCCGCGCCGTCGGCTGCGGCGATGTCGACGCCGTCCGATCGCCGCCCACCCGCCTGCGCGCCGAAGCGGGTCAGCACCACGCCGGCCACCGGCCACGCGAAACGCGTCGCCCCCGCGGGCGCAGGTGGCGGCGCCGGCGTCTCCGGCGGCACCTCCCCGCGGGCGAGCGCAGGCAGCGCGAGCCGGTCCCCCGCCTTCAGGGCGTAGGGCTTGGGCAGGCGATTGAGCAGCGCCAGCGACCGCGCGTCGATGTTGTACCGACGCGCCACGCCCACGAGCGTTTCCCCGCGCCGGACCTCGTGGATCCGCGGCGGCGGCAGCCGCAGGGTCCGCCCGGGCGTCAACGTGAAAGGCGCGGCCAGCGCGTTGGCCTCGATCAGCGCACGCAGCGGAACCTGATAGCGGACGGAGAGCGCATAGAGGGTTTCCCCCGGCGCCACGGTGTGCGTCGCGGGGGCCATGGCGGGATGGAACGGCGCGGCCTGCGCCGGCTGGAGCGCCCAGGTGGACAACGGCGTTCCCGGCCCCGCCGCCCAGTTCGGCGCGGGAGCGGGCACGGCAGCGGGCGCTGGCGGTGGGGCGCGTTCCGGGGCGGGCCGTGCGGCCGGGGCCGGCCGCGCCGCGCCGTACTCCACCGGCGCGGGCCCCGCAGCGGCGCACCCCGCGAGCACGATCACGCTGGAAAACGCCGCCCGCACCATGGCTGCTGCATGCGCCCGAATCGCCGCTCCAGCCAACTGCCCCGGTCCCTAGGGCGCCGCGCCCGCCTCTAGCGCGGCGAGATCGAGCGGCCCTGCGTCGCTGGCCGCCAACGCCCCGTCCGCGCCCTTGCGCCAGCGCACCAGCCGCCCGTCCACGCCCGCGGCCATCACCCCGCCCGCCGACAACTGCGCGGCGAGTGCGGGCGGCGGCGCAGCCACCGCGGCGTTGATCACGATGCGGTCGAACGCCGGCTCGTCGCGCCAGCCCTCCGCCCCGTCGGCCCAGTGCACGTAGACATGCATCGCGCGCAGCTGGCCCACGCGCCCGCGCGCCGCCGCCGCCAGCGCCTGGCGCCGCTCCAGCGAGATCACCCGGCGCGCCACCGCCCCGATCACGGCGGCCTGGTACCCGGAGCCCGTCCCCACCTCGAGCACGGTTTCCCCGCCCTTCAGATCGAGCGCGCAGAGCACGCGGCCCACGGTGGACGGCTTGGTCATCTGCTGCCCGTCCGCCAGCGGCAAGGCGCGATCCTCCAGCGCGAACGCGGCGAACTGGGCCGGGGCGAAGTGCGTGCGCGGCGTGCGCTCCATGGCGGCCAGAACGCGCGCGTCGGTGACGCCGCTCTGGCGCAGCTCCAGCACGAACCGCATCAACCGGTCGAAGCCCGGATCCTCCATCAGCCGCGCGGCGCCTTCTTCGGGATCGCCCCGCCCAGCACGGCCTTGAGCGCGTGGTGCGTCGGCAGGTGCGTGAGGTCCACGTGCAGCGGCGTCACGGAAATGCGCCCGTCGTAGATGGCGCGCAGGTCCACGCCCTCCGGAGGATCGGACAACGTGCCCCGGAAGCCCAGCCAGTAGTACTGTTCCCCGCGCAGGTCGGTGCGCCTGTCGGCGTACACGATGTGATGGTCGCGCCGGCCTTGCGTGGTGACTTCCACCGCCGTCACCTGATCGGGCGGCAGGTCCGGGAAGTTGACGTTCATCACCACATCCTTCGGCCAGCCGGCCTCGATGAGCTTGCCAACCACGCCGGGACCGTAGGTTTCCGCGGTTTCCCACGGGATCGGCTCCTCGGCGCTGCGGAAGCCCCGCGCCTGCGACAGCGCAATGGAGGGAATCCCCAGTTGCATGCCCTGCATGGCGCCGGCGATGGTGCCCGAGAGCGTCACGTCCTCGGCGATATTCTGGCCGCGGTTCACGCCGGAGAAAACGAAATCGGGCGCCGCGTCCATCAGATGCTGCACGCCGAGCAGCACGCAATCGGTCGGCGTGCCGGTGACGGCGAACCGTCGCGGCGCCACCGCACGCACGCGGATCGGCGCCGTCAGCGTCAGCGCGCGCGACGCGCCGGACTGCTCCGTCTCCGGCGCGATCACCCAGACGTCGTCGGTGAAGGCGTGGGCGATGCGCTCAAGCACCGCAAGGCCCGTGGCGTGGATGCCGTCGTCGTTGGTGCAAAGGATGCGCATGCGGCCTCGTCCGGCGCGCGACCGGTCGCGCGGGCGCGGCTTAGCATCGCCGGCAGCCGGTGTCAGGCCGCCTTGGGTTTCGGCCAGACGCCGAGGATGGCCCCGCCCACCGCGCCGATCAGAACCATGTGCAGCGCATCGAGCGCCAGAAGACCCGGCGGCTCCACGCCGTAGACGAACATGTAGAGCCGGCTCGACACGAGGAAGAACACGGCGGCGATGACGCCCGTGCTCAGCCCGGCGCCCAGCGTGCCCGCCCCCCGCCAGCGCAGCAGCATCGACAATCCCACCGCGATCAGCACCGGCATGACGGGCGACAGCGCCATGCGCCATTCCTGCCCTGCGAAGCTGTCCTTGGTGTAGCCCGACAGGGCCATCCAGGCCTCGCTGAACAGCAGGCCGTAGATCAGCGCCCCGATGACGTACATCGCTGCGCTGGCCGCCAGGATGGCCAGGACGCTGTGACCCGCGATCCGCATGCGCGCCTCCCTTGCTGCGGCGGTTCGCCGCTGGGTGCCGACGCTGAACCCGGTCGCCGGCCCTGTCCATGCCCTCCGCCCCGCGCGCGAGCCCGGCCGCGGCGGTGAGGACCGGACAAACGCCTTTCGGCGTGCCATAAGCCCCCATGCCTCCCGCGCACGCCGCGCCCCGGCTGCCGACCTTCCCCCGCGATGGCGTCGGCGCCCGCGCCTTCCTGATCTACGAGGACGCCCGCATCCTCGCCTTCGACAAGCCCGCGGGCCTGTCGGTGCAGGGCGGTTCGGGCGTGGAGGCCAACCTCGACGCGATGCTCGCCGCCTTCGCGCGCGGGCCCTCCAAACAGCCCCGGCTGGCCCACCGCCTCGACCGCGAAACGAGCGGCGTCATCGTGGCGGGGCGGACCCACGCCGCCCTGGTGTTCCTGAACCGCGCGTTCGCGGACCGGCGCACCGCCAAGACCTATCTCGCGCTTGTCTGCGGCGGCGCGCCCGACCCCGCCGAAGGGGTGGCGACCGCGCCGCTGATCAAGACGAAGGCCCGCGGGGTGGACGTGGTCCGCGCAGCGCGGCCCGGGGAGGCCGGCGCCCAGACGGCGGAGACCGCCTACCGGACGCTCGCGTCCAGCCCTGCGGCGGCGCTGGTGGAGGTGCGCCCGCGCACCGGGCGCATGCACCAGATCCGCGCCCATCTCGCCCTGCTCGGGCGGCCTATCGCGGGAGACGGCAAGTACGGCGGGCTGTTCATGCTGGGAGGCGTGGCCGCGCCGCATCTGCTATTGCACGCGCTGGCGCTGGACGCGCCCCACCCGGACGGTGGAAGACTGCGGCTGACCGCGCCGCCGCCGCCCGCCTTCGCCGCCGCCGCTGCGGCGCTGGGCTTCGCCGACGCGCTGCCGGACGTCCCCGTCGGCGGCGCCCGCATCGATGGAGAGGCCACATGACCCGCACGCCCCGCCGTTCGCCCCCTCGTTCGCCCCGTCGCGCGCCGAAGGCCGCCCTGTTCGCGGCCGTGACGGCCGCGCTCGCGGCCTGCGCCACCCCGGCTGTTTATGCGCCGGCCGCGCGCCCGGGCGCTGCGGGCTACTCCGAATTGAAGATCGAGAACGACCGCTACCGCGTCACCTACGCCGACGCGCCCAACGAAGCGGCGGCGGCGGACTTCGCGCTGCTGCGCGCCGCCGACGTCACCCTGGCGCAGGGCTACGACTGGTTCGTCGTCGACCAACGGTCGACGGATCGCGCAGGCGCGCCGGGCGGGCCGCGCATCAGCATCGGCGGCGGCACCGCGAGCTACGGCGGTCGCTCCTCCGTCGGCGTCGGCGCGGGCGTCGGGTTCAACCTCGGCGGCGGTCCGAAATCCACCGTCGCGCTGGAGATCCGCCTCGGACGCGGCCCCAAGCCCGACAACGCCAACGCCTACGACGCGCGGCAGGTGCAGAGCACCGTGCGCGCGCGCCTGTGACAGCCCGCCGGACAGCCCGCCGGACAGCCGATGCGTGATTTCCTTCTCGTGGCCATGGGCGGCGCCCTCGGCGCAGCGGCGCGCTACGGCGTGACGCTCGCGGCTGCGCGCTGCTGGGGCCAGGCGGCGCCGTGGGGCACGCTGATCGTCAACGTCGCCGGCGGCTTCGCCATGGGCCTTCTTGCGGGCCTCGCGGGAGACCGGCGGGACCTCATGCTGGTGCTCGGGGCCGGCGTGCTCGGCGGCTTCACGACGTTTTCAGCCTTCTCCATCGAGATGGTACGCATGATCGAGCGCGGGGAGATGGGTCTGGCGGCGCTTTACCTCGCCGCATCGGTCACGCTGGCGGTGGGTGCGGCGTTCGCCGGCCTGATGACTGCGCGGGGGTTGGCATGAAGCCCGTGGAAACCGTGCCCGTGCTGCCGGAAGACGGCGAGGTCCGCCTCGACCGCTGGTTTCGCCGGCGCTACCCCCATCTCACGCAGGGCCAGATCGGCAAGATGATCCGCACCGGGCAAGTGCGCGTCGACGGCGCGCGCGCGAAGGAGAACGATCGCGTGCGGCCCGGACAGAGCGTGCGCGTGCCGCCGCTGCCGGAAAAGTCCGCCAGCGTCGACGTCCACGCCATCACCGCCGAGGAAACCGCCTTCGTGCGCAGCCTCGTGATCCACCGCGACGACGACGTGCTGGTGCTCAACAAGCCCGCGGGCCTCGCCGTGCAGGGCGGCGCCAAGACCGGTCGCCACCTCGATCTCCTCCTCGACGGGCTGACGTTCGAGTACGACGCGCGGCCCAAGCTCGTCCACCGGCTGGACCGCGACACCACCGGCTGCCTGGTGCTGGCGCGCACGCCGCGGGCGGCGGCGGCGCTGTCGAAATCCTTCAAGGCGCGCGAAACCACCAAAGTCTACTGGGCGGTGGTGCTGGGCTGCCCGCGCCCGCCAGAGGGCGAAATCCGCGGCTGGCTGAAAAAGTCCACCGGCCCGCTGGAGAGCGACCGCGAGATGGTCCGCCAGGCCCGGCACGGCGAACAGGACGCGCTCTTCGCCATCACCGATTACGTCGCGCTCTCGGAAGCGTATCCGAAGGCGGCGTGGATGGCGCTGAAGCCCGTGACCGGACGCACGCACCAGCTGCGCTTCCACATGGCCGGCATCGGCCACGCCATCCTCGGCGACATGAAGTACAAGTGCGATCTGCCCACGCCCGGCGCGCTGAGCGAACGGTTGCACCTGCACGCGCGCGCCATCGACCTGCCGCACCCGGTCAAGGGCCAGGTGCGGGTGGTGGCGCCGTTGCCGCCGCACATGAAAAAGACGTTCGAGACGCTCGGGTTCGACGAATCCGACGCCAAGGACCCCTTCAAGGCCTTCCAATGACGCCATCGCCCAATCCCGCCCGCATCCTCGCCGACGCCTCCGCCGTGCTCGCAGAGGGCGATGCCCGCGGCGCGGAACTTGTCCTGGCGAAGCTCTGGAACGCGGGGCCCCCGCCGCCGCCGCCCGCGGTGCACCTGCTGGGCCTCATCCGGCGCGCGCAGGGCCGCATCGGCGACGCCGAGCTGCTGATGCGCCAGTCCATCGAAGCCGATCCGCGCAACGCCGACTACCGCCACAACCTCGGCCTGCTGTTGCAGGGCGCGGGCTTCGCCGATCACGCCGCCGAGGCGTTCGAGGGGGCGCTGAAGCTCAACCCCGACTTGGCGCTCGCGCGCCTGCATCTCGCGCGCGCCTACGCCGCGCTCGGCCGCCACGTGGACGCCGAACGGGAAGCGCGGCTGCTGGTGCAGATGCAGGCCACCGCCGCCGCGTGGACGACGCTGGGCGGGGCGCTGCGCCATCAGGGCCGGATCGCGGAGGCGCTGGAGGCCTTCGACCGCGCGCTCGCGCTCGATCCGAGGTCCGTCAACGCCCGCCATGACCGCGCCGTGGCGCTCGACAAGGCCGGCCGCGGCGACGAGGCGGACCGCATCTTCGCCGCGCTCCACGCCGAAGGCGTCACCGCGCCCGAACTCGCACGCAACTGGGCGAGCGCCCTGATCGATCTCGGCCGCGCGGGCGACGCAGAGGCGCGGCTCGCGGAGGCGGCAGCCCGCCATCCCACCGACGCCGTTTTGCAGGAGACGCTGGCCAAGGTGCGCTGGATGCGCGGCGACGAGGCCGGTTTCGCGCGCGACTTCAAGGCCGCGGTCGCCGCCCATCCCCGGGACGCGCTGCTGCGGCTGGGTTGCTTCGATCTCCTGCGCCGCGCGGACCGCCATGGCGAGGCCGAGGCGCTGCTGCGGGAAGGTCTCGACGTCCTGCCGGACGAGCCTACGCTGCTCAGCGCGCTGGGCGTGCTGCGGGGCGAACAGGACGACATCGCCGAGGCCGTGCGCCTGCTTGAGCGCGGTCACGCGGCGCGCCCCGACGACCTCTACATCCGCGAGAGCCTCGTCAACGCGCTGCTGCGCGCCGGGCGCGCGGGCGACGCGCTGGCGCACATCCGCGTCGGCCGGGCGGCTACGCCGGACAACGGCGTGTGGCTGGCGCACGAGGCGGTTGCGCTGCGGATGACGGGCGATCCCGGCTATGCGCGCCTGTACGACTTCGACCGCGCGATCCGCGTGTACGACCTGCCCGCGCCCCCCGGCTACGTCAGCGTCGAGACGTTCAACGAGGCGCTCGCCGCCACGCTGCGCCGGCTGCACACGTTGAACGCGCACCCGCTCGACCAGTCCCTCCGCCTGGGCACGCAGACGGCCAAGAGCCTGCTGGAGGTGGACGATCCCGCCCTCAAGGCGTTCTTCGCGCAGGTGGACGCCGCGCTCGCCGACTACATCGCCGCCCTGCCGGACGACCCTTCCCATCCCGTCTACGGCCGCAAGCCCGCGTCGCGGCGCGCGCGGCTGGCGGGATGCTGGTCGGTGCGGCTGAAACCCGGCGGCTACCACGTCAACCACGTGCACCTCTCCGGCTGGATCAGCTCGGCGTACTACGTCGCGGTGCCGCCCGGCGTCGCGGGCGCGCCCGACCGCCAGGGCTGGCTGCAGTTCGCCGCGCCGCGCTGGCCGACGCCCGGGATGACGGCGGAGCGGTTCGTGGAGCCGCGCGTGGGCCGGCTTGCGCTGTTTCCCTCGTGCTTCTGGCACGGCACCGTGCCGTTCCGCGAGGGCGAGGAGCGCCTCACCATCGCCTTCGACGCCGTGCCCGACGCGCGGCTGGGCTAGCCGCGCTTCGCCAGCGGATCGGGGCCGAAGCGGTTGTCGCCCTCCTGGCCGGCGAGGAAGGGAACGATGATCGCCACCCGCAGCACCATCAGCAGCGCCAGCACGCTGGCCGCGATGGCGATCACGCCGGCCCAGGGCGCCGGCGCCAGCGTGTGCGCCTGCCCCGCAAGCCACAACAGCCCCGCCAGCACGATGATCTTCCACACCAGGATCAACCCGCCAAAACCCCGATCGTGCAGGCGTTTGAGGATCATCATCGCGGTGGTCCAGGGCAGAAAGACGAGCACCGCGGTGGTCACCGGCCCGCCCACCATCTCAAACGCCCACTGGAAGGGCTCCGCCCAGCCGGGCAGCGTGAGCGGGCCTTCGCGCGTCAGCGCGGCGTCGGCGAAGTATGCGCCGGTGAAGAGAACCGCAAACAGCAGCACATAGCCCAGCCAGAACCCGCGCCGGCTCACGCGGCCGAACGGCGACAGCAGGAACAACATGGCTCTCCCCTCGATGCACCCGCGCCGGCGACGCCGCGCGAGTATT
>JANRIM010000010.1:0-11613 GCA_033764865.1 Hyphomonadaceae bacterium | reverse complement strand
GTTCCCCGAACAGCAGGACGCCGAACGCCACGCTGACCAGCGGCACGAGGAAGTAGGCGAGGCTCGCTTCGATCACATGGTCATGCGCCACCGCCCAGACGTAGAGCCCCCAGTTGCCGGTGATGAACACCGCCGACAGGCTCAGCGCCCGCAGCACGCCCGGCTGCGCGAGCGCCCGGCGCGTCTCGGCGAAGCCGCCCATCAGCAGCACGCCCAGCCCCGCCGCCGGCACGCTCCACAGGATGCGCTGGGCGAGGATCTCCCACGGCCCGGCGAACGCCACGACCTTCAGGTAGAGCGGCAGGACCCCCCACAGCGTGTAGGCGGAGGCTGCGGCGATGAACCCGGTGCGCGCGTCCGGATGGGGGTCATTCATCGGGCGCTGCGTCCTTCGAGACGGGCAGCAGCCCGCCCGCGCCGCCGAGCACCACCGTGGGCGCGGCTTTGCCGGGCTGGCCCTGGAGGGCGGCGAGGAGGCGCAGGTTCATCAGCTCGGGATTGCCCTTCAGCATGCGCGCAGCGTTGGCCAGGGCGCGCAGCGCGGCCTGCTCTCCGCGGGCGCGCTCCAGCGCGGCGAGGCCCTCCTTCTGGGCGCGCCAGAGATCGGCGTAGGCCTGTTTGGCGGGCCCCACGAGGTTGAGATCGCGCACGGCGGCCCCCAGAACGGCGACGCCCCAGTCGGGGATCTCCGCCGCCAGCTCCGCGGCGAAGCCCTCATCCAGCACGGCGCGCTCGGCCAGCAGCGCGTCGAGGGCGTGGCGGCCGATGCGCCGGCGCAGGACCAGCTGCGTCGCCTCGTGCAGGCGGGCGTACACGTTCGCGCCTGCGCGCTTGAAGGCCGGCGCGTCGGCCACTTTCCAGCGCACCAGCGCGCTGACGCGCACGGGGAGATTGTCCTGCGTGAGGATTTCCTGGCCCGCCACCGTGATCGACTGCTCGCGCAGATCGACCCGTTCGATCTCCACCGGCGCGGGCCAGGTGGCGTAGCGCCCCGGCGGCAACGTCTCGACGAGCTTGCCGCGCTCGAACTTCAGGCCCGCCTCGTAGTCGTAGACGGTGACCATGCCCTTGCGCCGCTTCGCCCACGCGCCGCCGAAGGCGAGCCACGCGACGAAAGCCAGCACTGCAAGGCCCACGAGAGCGGTCAAGGCGTCGAAGAGGGCGTCCATCGGCGGTCCGGCATGGCGAAGTCCCTCCGGCGTCCGCATCGCCGCCGCGGGGGCCTGAACCCGCAGGGCGGCGGCGAGGATGCGCTTGTCGCGCTGGACGCCGGAGGGCGTTGGTTGGGGATGACCCTGGTTAGCAGCCAGAGCGCGGGGCAAACGCGACCTTTGGGGTTCCTACGGTTCCCCGGTCGTCTCGCGTGCCGCGCAGGCCCGTGTTACGGGCTTGCGCGGCCCCGCGAAAGACTTTTCAGGCCGCCAGCCGCCGGAACAGGCCTCGGTTGAGCATCAGCTCGGCGATCTGCACTGCGTTGAGGGCCGCGCCCTTGCGCAGGTTGTCGCTGACGACCCACAGCGAGAGGCCGTTCTCCACCGTGGAATCTTCCCGGATGCGGGAAACGTAGGTGGCGAACTCCCCCACGCATTCGACGGGCGTGACGTAGCCCTCGTCCTCGCGGTTGTCGATCACCATGAGGCCGGGGCTTTCGCGCAGCAGGTCGCGCGCCTCGTCCGCCGTGATCGGGCGCTCGAACTCGATGTTGACCGCTTCGGAGTGGCCCACGAACACCGGCACGCGCACGCACGTGGCGGTGAGCTTGATGGCGGGATCGAGAATCTTCTTCGTCTCGGCCGTCATCTTCCACTCTTCCTTGGTGTAGCCGTCGTCCAGGAAGACGTCGATGTGCGGGATCACGTTGAACGCGATCTGCTTGGTGAACTTCTCCTTCACGATCGGATCGTTCACGAAGATGGCGCGGGTCTGCGTCCACAGTTCGTCCATGCCGTCGCGGCCGGCGCCGGAGACCGATTGATACGTGCTCACCACCACCCGCTTGATCCTGGCCAGATCGTGCAGCGGCTTGAGCGCCACGACGAGCTGGGCCGTTGAGCAGTTGGGGTTGGCGATGATGTTGAGCTTGTCGAAATCGACCACGGCGTCGGGGTTCACCTCCGGCACGATGAGCGGCACGCGGGGGTCCATCCGCCACGCGGACGAATTGTCGATCACCACGCAGCCGGTGGCGCCGATCTTCGGGGACCACTCCTTCGACACCGCGCCCCCTGCGGACATGAGGCACAGGTCCACCCCGCTCCAGTCGAAGGTGTCCAGGTCCTTGCATTTCAGGGTCCGGTCACCGTAGCTCACCTCCACGCCCATCGACTTGCGCGACGCGAGCGCGATCACCTCGTCCGCGGGGAAGAGGCGTTCTTCGAGGATGGTCAGCATTTCCCGGCCCACGTTGCCCGTGGCGCCGACGACGGCGACGCGAAGTCCCATTGTTGCATCAGTCTCCGGTGAGCGCCGGCTCCGGCGCGGCACGCGGTATGGCACGGACGGGGCCGGAACGCCATGCGCCACCGCCGCCGTCCCGCCGCGCCCGGACCGACGGGACGGGTGACAGACCGATCCGGCCCCCGCTACGCTCGGGCCAGCGGGGAGGGTCGTCATGACGCCGGAAATGACGTTCGAGGTCTACAAGCTTCTGGTCGAGGAGGTGCGCGAGGCCAGGCGCGCGCGGCGCGATCTCTCGAACATGTTCATGACGCTGAACACCGCGGGCGTCGGCGCACTCGGCTTTCTGGCCCGGGGCGATCAACCCTCCGGAGCGGGGCTGCTGGCCTGGGCGGCCACGGCGCTGGTGCTGACGTGCCTGATATGGCGGCTGTCGAACCGCTACTACTCCGGCATGCTCGCGACGAAGTACGAGATTCTCTACGAGTACGAGCGGCAGCTGGGCATCGACCCGTTGCAGCGGGAATGGGGCGGGCTGCCGCGGCGGGGCCTGATGAAGTGGTTCTCCTTCGAACGCGCGATGCCGCTCATCTTCATCCTGGGCTACGCGGTGTTCGTCGCCTTCCACACCTCGCCCGCCGATGTGGCGGGCATGATCGGAGCGATCGTCGCCGGCGTCCGCACGCTGCTGGGCGGCGTGGTCTAGAGGCAGCGATACAGCGCCTCGATCAGGCGCTGCGCGCGGGGATCGCCCTGCAGGTGATGGTCCTGGCGGTTCATCACGTACGCGCACGAGAGCCGCCGGTCGGGATCGCCCAGCCCCATCGAGCCGCCCCAGCCCGAGTGCGCGATGGTGTTGGGGTTCGGGCCGTAGACGCCGCGCGCGTTGCGCATGGGCCCCGCGCCGAACTGCACCCGCGCGGGCAGGATGAGATCGTCGTTGTCCACGCGCACGCGGGTCAGCGCCTGGAAGGCGTCCGCGCCGATCAGCGTCTCGCCGTTGAGGGCGCCGCCGTTGGCGAACACGCCGTAGAGCATGGCCACCGACAGCGCGGTGCCGTGCCCGTTGGCGGAGGGGATCTCGATGCGCCGCCACAGCGCGCCGCCGCGGTCCGGCGCTGACCACTTGGTGAGAAACGCGATGCGCTTCAGCTCGGTGACCTCCCCCAGCGCAGGCGCGGTCCGCGGTTTCTGGATCTCGGCGCAGCGCGCGTGCTCCTCGTCGGGCAGGCCGATCCAGAAGTCGACGCCGTGCGGCTCGCAGAAGTCGTCCGCCAGGATCTGGCCGAGGGATTTTCCCGCCGCGCGCGCCACGACCTCGCCGGCGATGTAGCCCCAGGTGAGCGGATGATAGCCGCTCTGCGCGCGGTCGGCCCACAGAGGCGCCAGCGGCGCCAGCGCCGCCGCCAGCCCCGGCGGGTCGAGCCACAGCGCGGGATCGATGGGCTCGCGGAATCCCACCAGCCCCGCGCGATGGGACAGCGCCTGCGCCAACGTGATGTCGGCTTTGCCGTTCGCGCCGAACTCGGGCCATACCTCAGCCACCGGCGCCTCGTAGTCCAGCACCCCCTGGTCCACGAGACGCGCGATGACGAGTGCGGCGATGGCCTTCGTGGTGGAGTACACGGGCGTGAGCGTGTCGGCGTCCCAGAGGCGGGTCTTTTCGCGGTCCGCGTAGCCGCCCCACAGGTCGACGATGGTCTCGCCCTCCAGCGTCGCTGCGAAGCCCGCGCCAAGCTCCGCCCCGTCCTCGAAGTTGAGCGCGAAGGCCTCGGCGACGGGTTCGAAGCCGGGGGCGACGGAGCCTTGGGTGAACATGGACGATCCTTTCGGCGCCCGGCGGACGATGGCGTCTCGCCGGTGATGGGGATGGGGGCCGGCGCTGCGCTTACCGTGCGTACGGCTTCGCCGTGGGCCAGGTGTCGGGGTGTTCGAGCTTCTCCTGCGCCGCGACGACCGCAAGGTCGCGCGACCCGTCGAGGAGCGACCGGGCGATGACGTCGTGGACGGCGCCTGCCGCCGCCTCCAGCGCCACCACCACGCTCTGCCCCAGCGCCCGCCGACCGACGTAGAGCGCGGTGAACAGGTCGCCCGCGCCCTTCGGCGCCTCGGGCAACATGGGGGCCGTGACGGACCACGCGCCGGTGGGCGCCGCATAGAGCACGCCCACGCCGTCGTCCGCGGGCGCGGAGGTGACGATCACGGGCTTGCCGAAGGCGCTCGCCGCCCCGTGCACGTCCGCCAGCGTGGGCAGCGGACGGCCGGCCAGCGTCTCCAGTTCCCAGTGGTTGGGGGTGAGGATGTCGGCCTCGGGGAGGAGGCGGCGCACCGCGTCCTGCACGTCCGGCTTCACGAACGCGCCGCCCGCGTCGCCCATCACGGGATCGCACACGTAGACGGCCCCCGGATTGGCCTCCTTCACGCGCGCCACGGCGTCGAGGATCACGTCGGCCTGCTCCGGCAGCGCGATGTAGCCGGACACGACGTGGCTGACCCGCTGGAGCGCCCCGTCGGCCGTCAGCGCCTCGATCATGGAAGCCAGCACCGTGGCCGGGATCGGGCCCCCGCCCGGCGCGCCCCTGTCCGGCCGGCGCCCAAGCAGCGTCGTCGGCAGCGCGATGACGGGCACGCCGAGGCGTTCGAAGGCGAATGCCGCGACCGAATTGCCCACCCGGGCCCCGGCGACTTGCGATTGCAGGGTGAGGACGCTTTTCATGGATTTCACCCCCGCAGAATCGCCTCTCCGGCGAACCGTTTCAAGGGAAGGGACTTTCATGGCCGCCAGCCGCCCCCGCCGATCGTGCCTGTACATGCCCGGCGCGAACGCCAAGGCCCTGGACAAGGCGCGCACGTTGCCCGCCGACGCGCTCATCTTCGACCTTGAGGACGCAGTGGCGCCGGAGGCGAAGGCGGACGCCCGCGCCGCCATCGCCGCCACCATGGCCGCTGGCGGCTACGGCCGGCGCGAACTGGTGATCCGCGTCAACGCGCTGACCACCGCGTGGGGTCGAGACGACGTGGTCGCGGCCGCGCAGGCGGGGCCGGACGGCGTGTTGTTCCCGAAGGTGGAGAGCGCCGCCGACATCGAGGCCGCCGAGGCGCTGCTGCGTGAAGCCGGCGCGCCGGACGCCACGCGGATCTGGGCGATGATCGAGACGCCTAAGGCGATCCTCGACATCCGCGAGATCGCCCGCGCGGCGGAGCGGACGCGCCTTTCGGTGTTCGTGATGGGCACCAACGATCTCGCCAAGGACATGCACGCCGCCCAGACGGCGGGCCGGGAGGCTTTCCTCGCTGCGCTGTCGCTCTCGGTGATCGCCGCGCGCGCCTACGGCGTCACGCCCATCGACGGCGTCTACAACGACATCCAGAACGCCGAGGGATTCGAGGCGATCTGCCGGCAGGGCCTCGCGCTGGGTTTCGACGGCAAGACGCTGATCCACCCCAGCCAGATCGATGTATGCAACGCCGTGTTCGCGCCCACGCCGGAGGAGATCGCCTGGGCGCGCGCGGTGATCGCGGCCTTCGCCGATCCCGCCAACGCCGGCAAGGGCGTGCTCAAGGTGGACGGCAAGATGACCGAACTCCTGCATCTGTCGCAGGCGGAACGCACGGTGGCCGTGGCGGACGCGATCGCGGGAATGCTTTAGCGATCCCTGGAAAGTAGGGGAGCGCGCATCTCGGGTCCGCTGGGGGCCGGTGGTCCGCGCTCCGGTGGAGAACGAGATGACGAAATCGAACCCCGGAAACTTCTTCGAGGATTTCCAGCTCGGGCAGGTGATCCGGCACGCGACCCCGCGCACCGTCACCACGGGCGATGTCTCGCTCTACACCGCGCTCACGGGCTCCCGCTATGCGCTCTTCTCCGCCGATACGTTTGCGCAGGCGTGCGGTCTTGCGCAGGCGCCGGTGGATCCGCTGCTGGCGTTCCACATCGTCTTCGGCAAGACCGTGCCGGACATCTCGCTCAATGCCGTGGCCAACCTGGGCTACGCCGAAGGGGTGTTCACCGCCGCCGTCTATCCGGGGGACACGCTGCACGCGGTGTCGGAGGTGATCGGCCTGAAGGAAAACTCCAACGGCTCGACGGGCGTGGTGCACGTGCGCACCACGGGCGTGAACCAGCGCGGCGAGACCACGCTGTCCTACGCGCGCTGGGTGATGGTGAACCGGCGCGGCGCCGACGCCATCGCGCCGAAGAAGGCCCCCAAGCTCGCCGCCGTGGTGGACAAGGCCGATCTGCGCGCGCCCTTCGGCCTCGTCTTCGACCGCTACGATTTCGACCTCGCCGGCGCCCGCCACGTCTACGAGGACTATGAAATCGGCGAGAAGATCGATCACGTCGACGGCATGACCGTGCAGGAGGCCGAACACCAGATCGCCACGCGCCTCTACCAGAACACCGCCAAGGTGCACTTCGACTTCCTCCAGCAACAAGGCAGCCGGTTCGGCAAGCGCCTCGTCTACGGGGGCGTGGCGATTTCCATCGCGCGGGCGCTCGCGTTCAACGGTCTCGCCAACGCGGCCTACATGCTGGCGATCAACGCCGGGCGACACGTCAACCCGTTGTTCGCATGGGATACGGTCTATGCGTGGAGCGAAGTGCTCGACAAGGCGGAGTTGTCGCCCACCATCGGCGCGCTGCGCCTGCGGCTTGTAGCCACCAAGAACATGCCCTGCCAGGGCTTCCCCGGTAAGGAGGAGAACGGCGAGTACAATCCCGCCGTCATCCTCGATTTCGATTACTGGGCCGCCGTGCCGCGCCGGTGGCCGTGAAGCCGTTCAGGCCGCGGCGACCGCCACGTACGCCAGCAGCAGAAACACAAGCCCCACCACGACCCCCACGCTGCTGAAGCTTACGGCCTTCGCCTCGCGATAGGTGTCGTGCGCCGCCGTCGCGGGCACAGGCCAAAGCTCGTCGGCCACGCCGATCATGATCCAGTCGCCGCGGCGGGCGGTGCGCGGACCTTCCAGCGTCTGCACCCGCATCTCGCGATCGGCGACCACGGCGCGCAGGCGAAGCTGGCTGCGCTTGCGGTAGAGGCCTTCCCGCACCCGCCGGTACGTCCTCTCGAAGATGTCGCGGCGCACGACGCTCACGACCTCGCCGGCGTGCTGGACGATGTAGTGGGCGCCGGCGGCATAGTGGAGCGGCTCGCCGCTCGCGCCCGCCACCTCGCCGTCCGAGGTCGCCAGATGCGCCGCCACGGGATCGCGCCGTCTCGGCCGCACCACGATCATGGGCGCATCGGCGGGCAGATCCTCCGGGGTGCGGATGTCGGGAATGAATGCGCTGTGTCCGTCGGCCAAGATTGCCTCCTGCGATGCGGTTGGATCGGGATGCGGCTGGCTTGCAGTGCGCCGGTCAGGGCGCGTTTTCCTTTTCGTCTTTCTCGCGGGCAGCGTCGGCGGCGCGTTGCGCGTCGGTCCGGATGTCCTCCACCGTCGCGGTGAGGAAGCGCTCTGTGCGTTCGCTGGCGGCGTCCAGCGCTTCGCTTGTGGAGGAGGCCACCTCCACGGTCTCCCGGTCCAGCGCCCGGCCCAACCGCTCTGCGGTCATGTCGTTGTCGATCCAGGCGTAGACGCCGACGCTGGCTGCGGCCACGACCGCCACAAGACCCAGCGTGCGGGCCGCATGCGCGCCAGCCGGCCAGCGGCGCGAAAACAGCGACGCGACGGCCGACGCCAGGAACAGCGCCGCGAACAGGTAGAAGAGGATGCGCGCGATGTCGGCGAACTCGTTCGCCACGCCGCCGAAACCGAAAAAGGCCGCGATGAGGGCCGCGATCAGCAGGCCGCCCACAAGCTTCAACATCGGATGCTCCCGTGCAGATTGACTGTCACGGCTTCAACGGCCGCGCTGCGCCGGAGGTTCCCGGGGGTGCGCGGCGCGGCGCCGCGCGCCTCATGCGCCGGCGCCCCAGATGCTCTTGGCGATGGCCAGTTTCAGGCGCCGGTCCTCCAGGCCGTTCACGCCGCCGTTGATGCGGCGGGTGATGGCCTCAAGATTGTCGGCGTCGGCGAGCTGGTTCATCGACACCCCGCCGCGCGTGGTGCGCTTCCAGTATTCGCAGGCGATCTTCACGGCGTTTTCCGGCAGGGCCGCGAGGTCGGGGTTGTTGACGAGGTCGAGCCCGAGCGCGGCGCCGTACGTGGTGTAGTTGGCCCGGCCCGTCAGCTGGATGATGCCGCGGCCCTTGTAGCGCGCGCCGTCCCCCGCCTGGGTGTTGCCCAGCGAGGCGCGGCCCTCGTATTTCGCGAAGTAGGCGTCGTTGCCCAGCTCCACCATGTAGCGGAAATTGCCGGACTCGTGGGCGCATTGGGCCATGAAGTGCGAGACGCGCAGCCCGGTGTCGATCTCGTAGCGGGGCAATTCGCGATCGAAGCCCGCCACAAGCCCCGGCAGGAATTCCGTGCGCGGATTCTTGGCGAGCTTGACGATGTCGGACTGCGTCACGCGCACGTCGGCGCGGTCTTCCGAGGGCGGGGGGTTGATCGGCTGAATGAAACCCGCCGAGACATAACCCTGGAACACCATCATGTGCAGTTCGGCCTGCACGCGGTACCAGTTGGATCCCCAGGTGCGGTCGTCCAGCCGCGTCACGAATTGCCCCTTCGGCAGGACGACGAGAATCTCGGCGCCGGCGTCCGGCAGCTCGCGCATGTTGAGGCCGCTGGCGGCCACCACGAACACTTCCCCGGTCATCGCATCACCTCGCCGCGCCTTCTGCCGCAGACCCGCACGATACCACCGCCGGCGGGCGGGCGGCTACGGCGCGGACGGTTGCTGGGCGATCCAAGCCGCCATGCGCCGGTCCAGCAGCGCCACGGGAAGCGGTCCGTCGCGCAGCAGGGCGTCATGGAAAGTTCGCACGTCGAAGCGGGGCCCCAGCGCCGTTTCGGCTTTCGCGCGAAGGCGGCGCAACTCGATCTCGCCGATCTTGTAGCCCAGCGCCTGGCCCGGCCAGGACACGTAGCGCTCCAGTTCCGTTGTGATGTTGTGCGGGGAGAGCGCGCTGTTCTCGTCGAAGCAGCGCCGCGCCTGGGCGATGCTCCAGCGTTTCCAGTGGATGCCCGTGTCCGCCACCAGCCGGCACGCACGCCACATCTCATAGGAAAGGCGGCCGAACTGTTCGTAGGGGTCCCGGTAGATGCCCATCTCCTCGCCCAGGTACTCCGCATAGAGGCCCCATCCTTCGGTGAAGGCGGTGACCTCCGCGTTGCGCCGGAACCACGGCAGGTCCGTCCGCTCCTGCGCCAGGGCGATCTGGATGTGATGGCCGGGCGCGGCCTCGTGCAGCGTCAGCGCCGGGAGCTCATACAGCGGCCGCTGGTCCAGCTTGGTGGTGTTGACCATGTACCCGCCCGCCACGCCCTGTTCCGGCGAGCCCGAGAAGTAGCGTCCCGTGGTGTAGACCGGCGCGATGGCGGCGGGGACGGGGCGGACCCCGTAGCTCAGACGGGGGAGGGTGCGGAACAGGCCGGGCAGCTTGTCGTCGGCGCGCTTGGCGATCTCGGCGGCGCGCATCAGCAGCTCGTCGGGGGTTTGCGCGTAAAAGCGGGGATCGGTGCGCAGCGTGCGCTGGAAGTCCGCGAACGACCCCTGGTGACCCGCGGCGCGCATTACCGCGTCCATGCGGGCGCGGATGCGCGCCACTTCCTGCAGGCCGATGGCGTGCACCTCGTCGGGCGTGAAGCCGGTGGTGGTGTGCAGGCGTGTGAGCCACGCATAGTAGGCCGCGCCGTCCGGCAGGTCGCGCGCCGCCAGCTTCTCAGGCGCGCGCGGCAAATACTCCTGCTCCATGAACGCAAGCAGCGCCCGTTGCGCGGGGAGGACCTTGTCCGTGAGCGCCGCGCGCGCCCGGGCGCGGAACGCCTCGGCCTGCTCCAGCGGCATGGCGGGGGGCAGCGCCCTCAGCGGCGCCATCAGTGGGCTCTCGTCCGCGCTGGCGGGTACGGCGCGCACGGTGGTCAGCGCCGCGGCCACCACGGGCTTCGGCTGCATAAAGCGCGTGCGGACGCCGCGGCGCATGTTCTCCACGTGGGCGTCGAGGTAGGCGGGCAGCGCCTCGAGGCGCGACAGCCACGCCCCGGCCTCCGCTTCGGTGCGCACCCGCGTGGCGCCTGCGAGATAGTCCCCGAGGGACCAGAACCCGCTGTCGTTGCGGAATGGAATGCGGTGCTCGTCGAAGGCGATGCTCTGCAGCCGGCTCTCGATCACCCAGGCGAGGAAATCGCGGTCCAGCGCCCGCGCGGGCGGCAGCGTCGCCGGCGGGATGGCGGCGATCTGGTCGCGCATCGTCGCATAGGCGGCCTTCTGGCGGGCGACAGCGGCTGGCGAGGGATCGGGCAGGCGGGCCAGCGCCTCAATGTCGCCCTCGAAACCGGCGGTGATGGGGTCGTTGAGGCGGTCGACGGCCTCAAACGCGCCGATCACCGCGTCCAGGCGCCGCTCGGCGTCCGCATCGGCGGTCGATTGGGCTGCGGCGGGCGCCGTGAGCCACAGCGCTGCGGCCGCCAGGGCCGCTCCCATCGTGACTCTCACGCCGCTCTCCCGCTCCGCGTCTATGCACCGGTGTGGTCGCGCGCGGGCGGGGATGTGTCAATTCAGGGCGCTTCGGCGGTGTGGGCCCCATGGCCGCCTTGACGTTTCGCCGGAAGGCGCGGGGCCGGCAGCGCCACTATGGCGCGCTCGCTTCAATTGACACCGGCGCCCCCCGATTTACATGGATGTCAGCTTCCCAGCCCCGTTTGAGTCCTTCCGCCGGAGCCATCATGGCCGCCTCTGCCCCGGAGCCCAATCTCGGGTCGCGCCCGCTCTCCCCGCACCTGCAGGTCTGGCGCTGGCACGTGACCATGCTCACCTCGATCCTCAACCGCATGACGGGCGCGGGCCTCACGGCGGGCGCCATCGGGGTCGTGATCTGGCTGGCGGCGCTGGCGGGTGGTCCCGCGCGGTTCGCCACAGCGGAGGCGGTGGTGAAATCCCTTCCGGGGCAGGTGATTCTGTTCCTGCTCGCGCTGGCGGCGGCCTTCCACTTTGCGGCCGGCGTCCGCCACCTGATCTGGGACGCAGGCCGCGGCCTCAACCCGCAGACCTCCGAGGCGAGCGCCTGGGCGGCGCTCATCTTCGCGGTGCTCGCGCCCATCGGGCTTTGGGCGCTGGCCGGCGCATTCTAGGGGCGATCATGACAGCGCACGCCAAAGGTCACGGCA
>JANRIM010000005.1:0-12545 GCA_033764865.1 Hyphomonadaceae bacterium | reverse complement strand
GTGCAGGAAACGCTGCAGCGCTACAAGGCCCTGCAGGACATCATCGCCATCCTCGGCATGGATGAGCTGTCGGAAGAGGACAAGCTCGTCGTCGCGCGCGCCCGCAAGGTGGAGCGCTTCCTGAGCCAGCCGTTCCACGTGGCCGAAGCCTTCACCAACTCGCCCGGCGTGCTGGTGGACATCAAGGACACCGTGCGCGGCTTCAAGGGCCTCGTCGAAGGCGAGTTCGACCACCTGCCGGAGCAGGCGTTCTACATGGTCGGCACCATCGAGGACGCGATCAAGAAGGCGCAGAAAATGGCGGCCGACGCGGCGTAGGGCCGTGACCTGGGCGCTTTACTGGCTCGCATGGATGGGGGCGATCGGGGGACCGGTCGCCCTTTTCCTTGTGGCGCGCGATGCGCGTCGCCGGCGCGCGGGCCGCTGGAGCATGGCGCGCCGCGCGATCACGGCGGCAGGCGCCGCGGTGTGGATGCTGAGTGTCTGGGCCTTCCTCATCGAGCCCGCGCAGCTCACTGTGCGCACCGTCACCGTCGCCAGCGCGCAATGGCGCGGGCCGCCGCTGCGCATCGGCCTCATCTCGGATACGCACGTCGGCGGCCCGCACGTGGACCCCGCGAGGATCGCGCGCGTCGTGGAGCGCATGAACGCGGCGCGCCCCGATCTCGTCGTGCTGCTGGGAGATTATGTGGGCGGCCACAAGGCGGCGGCGGCGCACACGCCGGCCTATCGCCGCGCGGTCGCTGAAGGGATCGCGGCCTTCGGCGGTCTCGCCGCACCGCTGGGTGTCGTCGCCGTGCACGGCAACCACGACTGGTGGTACGACGGCCCGGCGACGGAGCGCGCGATGCGCGACGCGGGCGTGGCGATGCTGGAGAACGACGCGCTGCGCGTCGCGCGCGGTGAGGACGCCTTCTGGCTCATCGGCCTTGCGGAGGAGACCTCTGAACGCAGCCAGCCCGATTTCGCGGCGGCGTTGCGCACCGTTCCGCCGGACGCGGACGTGATCGCGCTCGCGCACAGGCCGGACGTGTTCTTCAATGCGCCCGGTCGCGTCGCCCTCACGCTGGCGGGCCACAGCCATTGCGGCCAGGTGAACCTGCCGCTGGCAGGGCGCCTCATGCATGCGTCCGCCGGCGCGGCGCGCTGGCCATGCGGCGCGTACGACGAAGGCGGTCGAAAGCTCTACGTCACCGGCGGCGTGGGCGTGTCGATCCTGCCGGTGCGCTTCAACCAGCCGCCGGAGATCGTCCTGCTGACGCTGACGGCCGACTAGCTTCCCTTGCGGCGCTGGACGTCCGCCTCGCCGGCCTCGGCGCGGTCCTCGGCGTCGAACGCCATCTGGACGTTCTTGTCGAAGTAGGCGCGCGACTTGGCCGCCATGCGCAGCATCGAGCCGGACATCTGGCCCGTGGCCATCGCCAATTGCTGACCGCGCGCCAGGCCCACGGCGTCGGCGTCGGAGAACTTCGCGAAGTCCGCGCCGAGGAACACCACTTGCCAGCCGCGCTTTTCCACGCGCGCCAACGCGGCCTTCACGTCGTCCTTCTTCATCTCGCGGCTCGCGTTCTCCGCGCCGTCCGTCATGATCACGAGCACCGCTTTGTCGGGATCGTCCTGCTCCGCGCGTGCGACGATGCGCCCGATCGCGTCGAAAAGCGGGGTCATGCCGCGCGGGGTGGCGTCCGCGCTGGTGACGGGCACCCACGTCGCCGCCGGCACGCCGGTGCGCAGCAGATCGAACTGAAGGCCGTCGACGGCGTCGAACACCGCCATGGTGACGTGCGCGTCGCCCAACGCCTCGACGTACACGTTCACCGCGCCCAACGCCTCGTCCCAGAGGGACTGCATCGAGCCGGTGCGGTCGAGCAGGATGTATGCGTGCATGGGCGCCTCCGGATTTGCGAGACGCGAAGGGTGCGCTTCAAGTTCGGCCTAAACGGGGCGGTCCTTCACGGAGCCGCGTTGACACGTCGCGACGGTCGCCGCGAAAAGGCGCCATGGCGCATGACCGTTCCCCCTCCAGCCGCACGATGCTGCGGGCCTTCCAGCAGCTGCACAAGGGCGGGCTCGATCCCGGCTTCATGGCGGACGTGGAGTTGTTGCGGCACAAGGATCTCGATCTGTCGGTGAAGCTCGGCGCCGTGCTGGCGTTCGATGCGCTGATCATCGGGGCGGGCGTGCTGCCGATCTCGTCGTCTCCCGGCGCGCCGCTCAGCGTGGATGCGGCGCACGATCCGGTCATCGTTCTTCTGGCGCTCGTGGGCGTCGCCTTGCTGGGGGCCTCGGCCTACTTCTGCGTGCGCGGGGTCATGATCGGGGAAGCCTTCGACGACAGCGGCCTGGGCGACGACCAGCGCGCCATCGCGCAGCGCCTGTTTGCGGCCTACTGCGCGGCGATCGACACCCAGGCGCGCCTCCTCGGCATCGCCGCGCGGCTGACCATCGCCGGCGGGGGCCTGGCGGCGGCGGCGCTGGTGTGGGCGCTGGTGGACAAGTGGGCCGGATAGGGGCCCAGTCCCCCACCCGTTGAGGACAACCTGCCCCGTTGACGCCGCCGCGCCCAGCCGCCAGAGCCTGCGGGAGATTCACTGAGAGGACGGCCGCCCGTGTCTGAAAAGCTTGCCTTCGCGCTCGTGTCCCCGGAACGGGAGCTGTTCCAGGGCGAGGTCGATCAGGTCGTCGTGCCCGGCGCGGACGGGGAGTTCGGCGTGCTGCCGAAGCATGCGCCGCTCATGTCCACGATCCGCCCGGGGGCGCTGCGCATCTTCAACGACGGCGCGGAGCGGCGGATTTTCGTGAATGGCGGTTTCGCGGACGTCACGCCCGACGGGCTGACGGTTCTCGCCGAGGACGCCGTCGACCTCGCCGACGTGGACGCCGCCACGCTCGACCAGGACATCAAGGACGCCCGCGAGGACGTGGACGCAGCGCGGGACGAGGCCCGTCGCGCCGTGGCGCAGGCGAAGGTCGTCCGTCTGGAATCCCTGCGGGCGGCGCTGCGCTAACCGACGGCGTCCGCCGTCGCGCGGCGCGGCTTTCCTGCGCCCCGCGCCGGGGCGATGCCGCGCTCTTCAAGCCAGGCGATGGTGAGCTGCGCCACGGCGTCCCAGCCCGGCTCGGCGATCATCCAGTGGCTCATGTGCGGAAACTCGTGGAACGAGGCCTGCGCGCCGGGGAAGCGGTTGACGATCCGGCGGACAGTGCTGGCGGGATTCACGCGGTCCTTGCCGCCCGCCAGCGCCAGGATCGGGCTGGAGATGCGGTAAGCCGGGGCCGCGGTGGCCGCGCTGGGATCGAGCCACCACTGCATCACCTCCATCACCACCCGCCCGGACTCCGGGACGAAGCGGGCGAAGGTGCGCCGCGCGGACGCGCTGTCGAGCCGGTCCAGCGTGGCGTGGCGGGCCACGGCGTAGTCGGGGGCCACGGGCCGGCGCCAGTAGTCCCCCAGCATGGTCAGCCCGAAGCTGCTCCCGTGTTCCTCCAGGGTGGTCGGCAGGACCCCCCACGGCGAAGATGGCGCGATGAGCACGAGCGCCGCCGTGTCGATCCGCATGGCCGCCATCTGCGCCACCAGCCCGCCCATGGAGTGGCCGATCAGCACCGGCGGGGCGTCCAGGCCGCGGGCATGGTCCGCGACGGCCTTGGCGTAATGGCGGATGCCGGTCTGGGCGAGGGCGTGCGCGTCGGACTCCCGGTGGTGGAAGGGCAGGTCCGGGGCGTGGGTCTCAAAGCCGGCGGCCTCGAAGGGGGCGCGAAAGGTGTCGAAGGCCCACCCGCCGCAGAAGGCGCCGTGCACGAAGACCAGCGGGTTCGTCATGAAGGTTTCCTGTGCGGCCATCCCCGTGGCCGGTGGACCTGCACACCATGGGCCAAGCACCGGGCGTCGGGAAGGCCTTCCCCGCGCGTCCGCGCCGCGGGGGCGGGCGTCAGTGGGGATCCCCCAGGGCGTGGTTGGCGAAGCGCCGCGCCACTTCCTCGTACACCGGCCGCTTGAAGGGGATGACGAGATCCGGCCCCTCGTCGAGGCGGCCCCAGCGCCAGTTGCTGAACTCCGGGGTGTGGGTGTCGAGGCGGATGTCGGCGTCGCGGCCCAGGAACCGGAAGGCGAACCACTTCTGGCGCTGCCCCACGTACGGCCCGCGGGCGCCGGTCTCGCGCCGGAGGTTGGGCGGAAAGTCGTAGTACAGCCAGTCGGGCGTCACATCGATGATCTTGGCGAGGCGGGGCGGCACGCCCACCTCCTCCTCCAGCTCGCGGAACGCCGCGTCCCGCGGGTCCTCGCCGCGGTCCACCCCGCCCTGCGGCATCTGCCAGACGTGCGGGCCCGTCACGCCCATCCGCTTGCCGAAGAAGACAAGGCCGGTCCTGTGAAACAAGGCGAGGCCCACGTTGGCCCGGTAGCGCGTCGGATCCCGGTTCTCGGTGTCTTCAGCCATCGTCATCGCCGGCCCGTTCGGCTCTCCATCACGGCGGAGGCGGGCGCGAGCACATAGCCGCGCATGGACAGGTTCTCCGCCCACGCCTCGATCTGGTCGATGGTGACAGGGAACGCGAACCCTGACCCCAACGCACTCCCATTCTGTAACGCGAGGGCCTCCAGGTTCAACAATTGCTCATCGATCTTCTGCGCATCGCGCTGGGTGTCGATGATGCGGTCGGCGGATGCAAAGGGCAGCCCAGCCCGTCCCGCCTCGACGCCGAACGCCGTCCGGGGCCCCAGCGCGTTGCCCAGGAACACAAGGCCCCGGCTCTTGAGCGCCTGCGCCACCGGCGCGGACGCCTGGCCGGACGCGGCGAACCGCGCGCCCTGGTAGTTGGTGACCCCGAAGTACCCCGTGGCCCGGGAGAGGAGGTTCTCCAGCCGGGCGATGTTGTCGCGCGCGGAGGCGTTGGCGAGCAGGGTCTGGGGGCCGGTGTCGTCCGCTTCGGGGTCGAACGGCTCCATGGGCAGCTCGATCATGACCTCGTGCCCGCGGGCGCGGGCTCGGTCGATCCAGGACTGGAGGTCGGCCGTGTACGGCACGAAGGAGAGCGTCACGTCCGGCGGAAGCTCATCGATGGCGGCCTGCGTCACGCGCGCGTTGAAGCCCAGCCCCCCGACGATGATGGCGATCTTCGGCTTTGTGGCGTCGCCGGTGAACGGGCGGGCGTAGGCGCGGGCCGGGGTGCGGCCGTCGGGCGTGACGATGGGGAGCGGGCCGTTGGGGCCGTTCTGGAAGAAACCCGCCAGCGGGGCCTTGGGCAGGGGCGAGGCCTTGGGGCCGGGGCGCGACGGCGCCTCCGGGGCGTCGGCTTCGGGCAGGATCTCGCCCTCGGGCTCGAAAAACGCCGCGTCCTCGGCGGCGGCGGCCATGGGATCCACCGCGGCTTCCGAGACGGTCACGCGCGCGGCGGACGTATCGCCGGCTGCGGCCAGGGACAGGACCTTGCGCGGCCCGGCGTGGCGTTCATCCCCGAACAGGGTCACAGCCGCCGCCGTGGCCCCGCCGATGAGGGCCAGCGCCGCTATCCCCAGAATCGCGTGGTGGAGCGGGGTCAGCGTGACTCCGCCCTTCGTCCACGAGCCCGTGATCGCCATGCCTTACCGTCGCTGGTGCAGAACGCGAGCCGGTTCGCTCGCCGCATCGTGCGGGGCATGATCTCCGGATTCGGCCCGCCCGTCACGGACAGAAGGGTTAACGGGGGCCGACGGGCCCGGGCCCTGCGGTTCTCAGCCCGCGTTCTTCGCCCGCAGCCGCTCCGCCACGACGCCCTGACGCAGCAGCTCTATGGCCCGCTTCATCTGGTAATCCTGGGTCTTGTCCCAGTTTTCCGGCGGCTGGTCCGCGGGGACGTGGGGTCCGCGGCGGCGCACGGAGCCGTCCGGGTTGTCGAGCGCCTTGGGCAGGTCCGCCTCGGAGAGGCCCAGACGCTTGAGCCGGTCGGGATCGACGCGGGTCTGGGCCACTTCAAGATCGGGCTCGATGCCCGACCCTTGGATGGAGCGGCCGGAGGGCGTGAAGTAGCGCGCCGTCGTCAGGCGCAGCGCGCCGTCGCGGCCGCCCTTGAGCGGGATGACGGTCTGGACGGAGCCCTTCCCGAAGGAGGTGACGCCCATGACGATGCCCCGGCCGCGGTCCTGCAGGGCGCCGGCGACGATCTCGGACGCGGAAGCCGACCCGCCGTTGATGAGCACGGTCACCGGGATGCCTTCCAGCATGTCGCCGCGCCGGGCGTTGTAGCGCTGGATGTCGTCCGGCTGGCGGCCGCGGGTGGAGGTGATCTCGCCGCCGTCGAGGAAGGCGTCCGCCACGCGGTTGGCCTGGTCAAGCAGGCCGCCCGGGTTGTTGCGCAGATCGACGACCACGCCCTTGAGGTTGGCGCCGCCCTGGCGGCGCACGTCGCGGATGGCGTCTTCCAGCGCGGCGCCGGTGCGCTCGTTGAACGTGGAAATGCGGATCACGCCGATGTCGCCTTCCATCCGGGCGACCACCGCGCGCACGGAGATGATCTCCCGCGTCAGCGGGATGTCGAGCGGGTCGGACCCTTCGCGGGCCACCGTGATGGTGATGGGCGTGCCCACGGGCCCGCGCATCTTTTGCACGGCTTCGTTCAACGTCAGGCCAAGGATGGCTTCGTCGTTGATGTGGGTGATGTAATCGCCGGCCTGGACGCCCGCGCGGCTCGCCGGCGTATCGTCGATCGGCGACACTACGCGGACGATGCCGTCCTCGGTGGTCACTTCGATGCCGAGGCCGCCGTACTCCCCGCGGGTCTGCACCTGCATGTCGCGGAAGTCTTCCGGCGAGAGATAGCTGGAGTGCGGGTCGAGCGACGTGAGCATCCCGTTGATGGCCGCTTCGATGGCCTTCGGGTTGTCAACGTCCGTGACGTATTCCGATTGCACCCGGGCGAGCACGTCGGCGAACAGTTCAAGCTGTCGGTAGGTGTCGGCGCGCGCCGGCGATCCGTCCTGATCGGACCACGCGAGGGCGCCCACGCCCACCGCCAAACCGATCACAGGGACTGCGATCCAGGCCATCCGCATTTGCCGCTCCTCACTCGCCCTTCGGGCGTTTTCCGTCCCAGTACGCGCCGCCGTTTCCGTCCGCCACTATCGCCCGATTCGCCACCCGCCGATTCGGTCCGTCGCCGGCTGGTCTAGCCGTCGGCGCCCAGCCATCGGGCTGGATCCACCGGTTGGCCATCCTGCCGAACTTCCACATACAACTCCTGCGCCGCGTCGCCGTCCGGCGCCATGGCGGCGATCGCCTGCCCGGCGCGCACCCGTTGCCCCACATCGGCGCTTACGGAGTTCATGCCCGTCAGGACCACAGCGTAATCATTATCCAGATCGAGGATCAAGACGATCCCGTAACTGCGGAAAGGACCGCAATACGCCACCTTGCCCGCAGCTGGCGCCAGAACCTGGGCGCCCGGCCGGGTGCGCAGCGTCAGGCCCTGCGTTGCGCCGCCGGGACGTCGCTCGCCGAAGCGCTGCGCCACCGTGGCCGGCGTGCTCGTGAAGCGGGTGAGGACGGCCCGGCTCGATGCGGCCGCACCTGGGGCCGGCGGCGTCGCTGGCGCAGCCCGCCGCCGCGCCGGCGCCGCACGCGCCACCAGCTCTCGCAGGTTGCGGGCCTGGCGGGCGAGAACGGCCAACGCCGCCTCCGTCCGCGACTTCTCCGCGATCAGAAGCGCTTGTTTCCGTTCCTTCTCCGCCAGCGCGACGCGCAGGCCCACGCTGTCGCTGTCGATGCGCGCCTGGGTGACGGCCAGATCCGCCCGGCGGGCGGCGACGTCGTGGCGGCGGGTGCGGGCCTGGTCGGCGGCGCGGGCGGCGAGCGTGGCGCGCTGCGCCATGGACCGTCCGGTCACCGCGGCCACCGCCGCCGCCTGCGGCTGGCGCGCGGCGGGATGGGCGAGGGCGGCGATGGCCCGTTCATAGCGGGCGCGGGCGTGGCGGGCCTCGGCGTCGGCGTCGCGTTCCTCGCGCAGGAGGCGGGCGGCGTCGGATTCCAGCGCATGCGCTTCGGCGGCCGCGGCGGCGCGCCGGGCGGCGGTTTCGGACAGGCGGCGGTGCAGCGCGCCGGTCTGGCCGGCGGTGGCGCGCGCTTCCGCGTCCAGGCGTTTGCGGTCCAGCTCCGCGGACGCGCGCCGGCGCTCCACCTCCCGCAGCGTGGGCTGCGTGGCGTCGGCGGCGGACATCAGGAAAAGCATGGCCCAGACCGCGCTCGCGGCCCCTGCCATCGCCTGTTGGCGCATCTGACCATACCCGGCCGGGGCCTGCTTCTCAGTCCCGGTGGTAGGGATTAGCGCTCAAAATCATCACAGCCCGGTAAACCTGCTCGCAAATCATCGCCCGGACCAGGCGGTGCGGCCACGTCTGGCGGCCGAAGGCGAGCTTCTGGTCGGCCTGGTCCTTCAGGGTCTGGGCGGATCCGTCGGCCCCGCCGATCCAGAACGTCACGGCCGGAACCCCGTCGTCGCGCCAGCGGGCGATGGCCTCGGCCAGCTGCCGGGAGGACCAGTTCTCCCCGCGCTCGTCGAGCAGGAGCGTCCTCGATCTGTCGGGGGTGGCCTTGAGCAGGGCGGCGGCCTCCTTGCGGGCGTCCCCGGGCGGGCGGCTTTCGACTTCCACGATCTCCACGGGCGCCAGGCCGAGGGCCCGCCCGCCGGCCTCCGCGCGGGCGGCGTAGTCGCGCGCCAGCTCCATCTCCGGCCCGGACCGCACCCGGCCGACGGCGGCGATGATCACGCGCACGGCGCTGCGGCCCGGTCAGGCCCGGGCGGCGCCGGGTTCGTGCGTCCAGATCTTTTCGATGTTGTAGAAGCCGCGCACCTCGGGCCGGAACACGTGGACGATCACGTCGCCCGCATCCACCAGCACCCAGTCGCAGTGCGGCAGGCCTTCCACGCGCACCTGCGCGGCGCCGGCGTCCTTCAGCTTCTGCATGACGTGCTCTGCGATGGCGCCCACGTGCCGTTGCGAGCGGCCGGAGGCGACGATGAGCATGTCGGCCATGGAGGATTTGCCGCGGATGTCGATGGCGACGATGTCCTCGGCCTTGTCGTCCTCGAGGGAGGCCAGGACCACGCGGGCGGCCTCATCGACCGAAAAATCCGCGGCATGGGCGGCAGGTTCGCCGGCGGGGGTCGCCGTCAGGGAGGACAACGGCTCCGGCGTGCGCTCTTGGATCGGTGACAGCGGGACTACCCTTCTTGGACTGACGAAGTCGGCACGTTAGCACATCCGCGCCCGGTTCAGAAGCGCAGGAGCCATGCGGCGCCCCGGGAGCGTCGGCGGCGGCGCTAGCGGTCGGAAAACAGGACGCCGCCCTTGGCTTTGTCCGTCGGCGGGCATTCCACGATCTGGACCACCACGGCGTCGGCGGTGGTAGCGAAGTTCTTCACCACCGCGTCCGTGATGTCCTTCACGAGGCCGCGCTTCTGGTCGAGCGTGCGGCCGGCCATGGCGTAGACGACGATTTCGGGCATGGTTTTCTCCTTGGAGCGAACGGTCATCCGCCGTCGGCGGCGCGCAGGGCGGTGGAATGGGCGGGGTCGAGGCGCGCGCGAAGGTAACGCCATGCGGGCGCCGCGGTGAGGCGGCCGTCGCGCCGCGCCCGGGCGAACTGCGCGAGGGCCGGCGCCTTCAGCGCGCCTGCCGCCTGCCGCCGCCGCGCGACGATCGCCAGCGGAACGGCGCGCAGGATGTCGCGCCACCGCCGCCAGCGGTGGAAGCTCTCCAGCACGTCGTCGCCCACGATCAGCACGAAGCGCACGCCGGGATAGCGCCGCTGCAACGCCGCGACGGTGTCCACGGTGAAGCGGGCGCCGAGACGGCTTTCGATGTCGGTCGCCAGATGGCGCGCGCCGCGGGCGCAGGCGCGTGCGCTCGCCATGCGGAACGCGAGTGGGCGCGATTGCGCCTTGAGGGGGTTTTGCGGGGTCACCAACCACCACACGCGATCGAGACCCAGCGCGTGCTGCGCGACGCGGGCGGCGTGACGGTGCCCCGAGTGCGCTGGATCGAAGGAGCCGCCGAACAGGCCGATGCGCATGCCCGCGTAGGCCTGCGGATCGCGGGCGAAGCGCGCCCTCATACGCATGGGCGCATCGTGGTCATGGGCGGATCTGGCCGTCGCCCACCACGACGTACTTGAAGGTGGTGAGCTGTTCGGCGCCCACGGGGCCGCGTGCATGCAGCCGTCCGGTGGCGATGCCGATCTCCCCGCCGAACCCGAACTCCCCGCCGTCGGCGTACTGGGTGGAGGCGTTCACGAGCACGATGGCGCTGTCAACGCGGCGCGTGAACGTGTCGGCCGCGGCCGTGTCCTCGGTGACGATCGCCTCGGTGTGGCTCGTGCCGTAGGTGGCGATGTGATCGATGGCGTCATCGATGCCGGCCACGACGCGGATGGCGAGGATCGGCGCGAGGTATTCGGTGCGCCAGTCGTCCTCGGTGGCGGGCTTCATCGGTGCGATGGCGCGCGCTTCTTCATCGCCACGCAGTTCGCAGCCCGCGTCGCTCAGGGCTTTGGCGATGCGCGGCAGCAGCGTTGGCGCCACGGCGCGGTCGATCAGCAGCGTCTCTGTCGCGCCGCATACGGAGACGCGGCGCATCTTGCCGTTCAGCGTGATCGCGATCGCCTTCTCGGGGTCGGCGCCGGCGTGGACGTAGACGTGGCACAGCCCTTCCAGGTGCGCGAACACGGGGACGCGGGCTTCCTCCTGAACGCGCGCGACGAGGGACTTGCCGCCGCGCGGCACGATCACGTCGATGGCGCCGGCAAGGCCCGCCAGCATGTGTCCCACCGCCGCGCGATCCGGCGTCGGCACGATCTGGATGGCGTCCTCGGGCAGGCCTGCGTCCTTGAGGCCAAGCGCCAGCGCCTTGCCGATCGCCGCGACGGACCGTGTGGAGTCCGAGCCGCCGCGCAGGATCACGGCGTTGCCCGCGCGCAGCGCCAGTGCGCCGGCGTCGGCGGCGACGTTGGGCCGGCTTTCGAAGATCACGCCAATCACGCCGATGGGCGTGCGGACGCGTCGAAAGGAGAGGCCGTTGGGCCGCGTCCACGCCGCCATCGTAGCGCCCACGGGATCGGAAAGCGCGGCGGTGTCCTCCACCGCGCGCGCCATGGCCTCCAGCCGGCCGGCGTCAAGCGCGAGACGATCGACGAACGCGTCCGAGAGGCCTTGCGCACGGCCTTCGCGCACATCCTCCGCGTTGGCGGCGAGGATCGCGGGGCCGGCGTCGCGCAGGCGGGCGGCGATGGCGGTCAGCGCGGCGGTGCGGGCCTGCGGGGCGGCCTCGCGCACTGCGGCTGCGGCCGCGCGGGCGCGGGCGCCCAGGGCGTTCATCAGGGCTTCCAGGGCGCCGCGCTCGGCGAAGTCGTGCAGTCCGCTCATGATGTCTCGTCCGCTAGCACTGCGAGGTCGTCGGCGTGCACCAGCACGGCCCCGCCGTCATAGCCCAGCGCGCCCTCGATGGCATCGCTGCGCAGGCCCTTGATCCGCCGCGCCTCGGCGTCGTCGTAGCGCGCGATCCCGCGCCCCACTTCCTGCCCGTCAGTCAGGAGGAGGCGCACGGCGTCGCCTTTTTCGAAGCGTCCGCGCACATCCGTCACGCCGGCGGCCAGCAGGCTCTTGCCCGAGGACAGCGCGCGTGCGGCGCCGGCGTCCACCACCAGCGCGCCCTGCGGGTCGAGCGCGCCGGCGATCCAGGCCTTGTAGGCCGCCTTCGGCGCACGCGCGGGCAGGAACCAAGTGGCGGGGCCATCGCCCATGAGGCGCGTGAAGGGCTGGGGCTCGGCGCCGGAGGTGATGGCCACCGCGCAGCCGGCGCCGGTGGCGATGCGGGCGGCCTCGATCTTCGTGCGCATGCCGCCGGAGCCCACGCCCGCCGCTGCGTTCGTTCCGCCGGCCATCGCCTCGATCTCCGGCGTGATCGCGCGCACTTCCGGGATGCGCCGCGCGTCGCCGTGGACGCGCGGATCGCGGTCGTAGAGGCCGTCCACGTCCGACAGCAGGATCAGCGCGTCCGCGGAGATCATCTGCGCCACGCGGGCGGCGAGGCGGTCGTTGTCGCCGTAACGCAGTTCCTGGGTGGCGACGGTGTCGTTCTCGTTGATCACAGGCACGGCATGGTGGCGCAGGAGCGTCTCCAGCGTCGCGCGCGCGTTCAGCCAGCGGCGGCGGCGCTCGGTGTCTTCCGGCGTCAGCAGCGCCTGCGCCACGGGCAGGGCGTGCGGCGCGAAGGCCGCTTCCCAGGCGCGCATCAGGCGGGTCTGCCCCGCCGCCGCCGCCGCCTGCTTCTCCTCGAGGTTCAGTTTGCCTGGCAGGCCGAGCACGCGCCGCCCCAACGCCACGGCGCCCGACGTCACCACGATCACCTGCCGCCCGCCCCGGCGAAACGTCGCCGCATCGGCGGCCAGCGCGTCGAGCCAGTCCTGCGCGGCGTCGCCGTCGGCGCCGATCAGCAACGCGGACCCGACCTTCAGCACCACACGGCGCGAAGAAGCGAGGGGAGAGGCGCCGGGGAGGGTCAGGGCGCCCAC
>JANRIM010000002.1:0-119601 GCA_033764865.1 Hyphomonadaceae bacterium | reverse complement strand
GAGGCTGAAGGCAAGGCGAATGCTTTTGCCGCCGCCACGGCTGCGCTGGCTGTTTCAGGCACGGTGACGACGGAAGCCGCCTTGCAGGGCGCGCCCGTCGTCGTGGGCTACCGCCTCGGGTGGGTGACGTGGGCGCTGGCGCGCCTCTGGCTCTACACTGCGCCCTTCGCCACGCTGATGAACGTCGCGGCGGGACGCGAAATCGCGCCGGAGTTCATCCAGACGCGCTGCACGGCCGATAATCTGTCCGCAGCGGTTCTGCCACTTCTCCAGGACACCAGCGTGCGCGCCGCACAGGTGGCGGCGCAGGACGCCGCGCTCCGGGCCATGGGAAGGGGCGGTCCGCCCTCCGCGGCGATCGCCGCGGACGCAGTGATCGCCGACGTCGAGGGCGCGCGTCAGCGGCTTTCGAGCGGCACATAGTCCCGCAGCGTGGGGCCGGTATAGATCTGGCGCGGGCGCCCGATCTTCTGCATCGGGTCGGAGATCATCTCGCTCCACTGCGCGATCCAGCCAACGGTGCGTGCGACGGCGAACAGCACCGTGAACATGGACACCGGGAAACCCATCGCCCGCAGCGTGATGCCGGAGTAGAAGTCGATGTTCGGATAGAGCTTGCGCTTCACGAAGTACTCGTCGTTGAGCGCGATCTTCTCGAGTTCCATCGCGACCTTCAGCATCGGGTCGTCGGTGGCGCCCACCTCGCGCAGCACGGCGTGGCAAAGCTGCTGCATCACCTTCGCCCGGGGGTCGTAGTTCTTGTAGACGCGGTGTCCAAAGCCCATGAGGCGAACGTCGGACTCCGGGTTTTTCACCTGCTTCACGAACTCGGGGATGTTGGAAACGTCGCCGATGTCCGACAACATCTTCAGAGCGGCCTCATTGGCGCCGCCATGGCTCGGGCCCCACAGACACGCAATGCCCGACGCAATGCACGCAAAGGGATTGGCGCCTGACGAGCCGGCCAGCCGCACCGTAGAGGTGGAGGCGTTCTGTTCGTGGTCAGCGTGCAGGATGAAGAAGACGTCCATGGCCTTCGCCATGACCGGGTTCACGACATAGTCCTCGGCCGGCACGGCAAAGCACATGCGCAGGAAGTTGGACGGGTAGTCCAGTTCATTGCGCGGGCTCACGAACGGTTGGCCCGACGTGTACTTGAACGCCCGGGCCGCGATCGTGGGCATCTTGGCGATGAGGCGATGGCTAGAAATCTCGCGCTGGCGCGCATCGTCGATGTTCAGGCTGTCGTGATAGAAGGCCGAAAGCGCGCCGACAGCGCCCGTCATCACCGCCATGGGGTGGGCGTCGCGCCGAAAGCCCTCGAAGAAACGATCGAACTGCGCGTGCAGCATCGTGTGGTAGGTGATGTCCTTGGTGAACTTGCGAAGCTGTTCGGGGTTCGGCAAATCCCCGTTCAGCAGCAGGTAGCACACCTCGATGAAGCTCGATTTTTCCGCCAGCTGGTCGATGGGATAGCCCCGGTAGAGCAGGACGCCAGCATCGCCGTCGATGTAGGTGATCTGGCTTTCGCAGCTCGCCGTGGAGGTGAAACCCGGATCGTACGTGAAGGCGCCGGTGTCGCTGTACAGCTTGCGGATGTCGATGACGTCAGGGCCTACCGAGCCTGCGTAGATCGGCAGATCGATTTTCTTTCCGTTCACGTCGATGGAGGTCGCCCCCTTGGGCTGGATCTTGTTCTGCATGACGCGTCCCTTTCAATGCCGTGCGAGCGGCGCCGCCCGCGTCAAAGTCCGTCTGCGATCCGGGCCAGCGATTCTTCCCGGCCAAGGAGCGCGAGCGTCGATCCGAGATCCGGACTGACGGCCCCGCCGGTCAGCAGCGCCCGCAGTCCCGGCCCGATCTGGCCCAGGCCGACGCGTTCGGCGGCGGCGAAGTCCTTCAGGGTCTGCGCGAGGTCCGCCTCCTCCCAGGTCGCCATCGCTTGCAGACGGGGCAGGAGCCGCCGAAGCCGCTCCACCACCTCTTCTTTCATCGCCTTTTGCGCTGCAACGTCAAGCGCGATGGGTCGCCGACGCACGAGGAAAAAGGATTGTTCCGCCAGGTCCGCCAAGGTTTTCGCCCTGTGCTTGAGAACGGTTACAGCCCGGACCAAGCGGTCACGTTCCAGGGTGTCCAGGGGCCAGTCCCGCTGCGTTGCAACAAAGTCCAACAGGAGGGTGGCGAGGCGGCCATTTTCGGCTGTCTTCATGTAGTGGGCGTTGACGAAATCGAGCTTGGCGAGATCCAACCGCGCGGGCGCGCGCCCCACGTTCGCGAGATCGAAGACCGCCGCTGCCTCGTCGAGGCTGATGATCTCGCGGTCGCCGTAGCTCCAGCCCAGCCGCATGAGGTAGTTCAGCAGCCCTTCTGGTAGGTAGCCCATGTCGCGGTAGGCTTCCACGCCAAGGGCGCCGTGGCGCTTTGAGAGCTTGGCGCCGTCGGGCCCATGGATCATCGGGACATGCGCGAAGCGCGGCGGTTCCCAACCCATCGCGGCGAAGATCGGAATCTGGCGGGCCGCATTGGTCAGATGGTCGTCGCCACGGATTATGTGCGTGACGCCCATGTCATGATCGTCGACCACGACGGCGTGCATGTAGGTCGGCACGCCGTCGGCGCGAAGCAGGATGAGATCGTCGATGTCTGCGGCCTTTACCCGGACGGGGCCCTGGACGAGATCGTCGTTGAGCACCTCGCCCGTGTCGGGCGCGCGCAGGCGGACGACGAAGGGTTTGTCCGGGGCGCTTGACCCGCCGTCGCGCCAGGGAGAGCGAAACGCCCGGCCGGCCGCCTGCGCCTCGGCGCGCGCGCGCTCCACTTCTTCCGCGTCCAGGTAGCATCGGAAGGCGCTGCCCCGACGGATCATCTCTTCGGCCACCGCGCGATGGCGCTCCGCCCTCGCGAACTGGAACACCGGCGCGTCGTCCGCGCCGAGACCCAGCCAGTCCAGACCGGAGAGGATCGTGTCGATCGCCGCCTGGGTGGACCGCACGCGATCCGTGTCCTCGATGCGCAGCAGATAAGCGCCGCCGTGGCGGCGCGCGAAAAGCCAGTTGAATAGCGCCGTGCGGGCCCCTCCGATATGCAGGAAGCCGGTGGGCGACGGGGCGAAGCGTGTGACGACGCTCATGGGCGGGAAAGCACTTTCGGGCAAGCGCAGCGCGAGATCGCGGCTGGGCGTCCCGCCTCCTAAAGCGCGCCTCACCGATAGGATCAAGGCGGCCGTGGGGTCCGCCTGGGCGCTGCAGCATGATCGCTGGGCGTTGTGGCCGCCCGTTGCGACCATCGGCGGGGCTGCGGCTTGGATGACGGCGCCGACGACGCCGTCCTGGTTCTGGGCGCCGCTGTTGTGTGGGGGCTCCGTGGTCGTGGCGCTTGTTCTGGCGTCCTGGGCCGGTGCGGGGCGCGGTCGCGGGCGCATGACGCTCGCAGCCCTCACCGTGATGAGCGCTGCGTTCGGTCTGGGGGCCACCGCCGCCGCCATCCGGACGGCGGCCGTCGCCGCGCCACGTCTCGCTGCCGAGGTCGGGCCGGTGCGCCTGACCGGCTGGGTCATGGACGTGGAGCCGGGCACGACGCGTCCGCGCATGCGGGTGCTGGTGGACACCATCGACGGCGTTGCAGAGCCGCCGCGTTTCGCGCGTGTGTCGGTGCGGGTCGACGGCGCGCTGCCTCCGGGCAGGGCGCTGGATTGCCTCGTGATCCTGCGCCCGCCGGAGGGACCGCTGGCGCCTCGGGCCTACGACTTCGCCCGCAGGGCCTACTTCCAGCAGATCGGCGCCGCGGGTTTCGCGCTTGGACGGTGCCGTCCCACGGGCGCCGGCCCGCCGCCGTCGGCGCTTGATCGGGCCATGCTCGCCATTGCGTCCTGGCGGCGGGACCTCACCGACACCGTCTACGAGATGGCGCCCAACGAAGGGGGCGCAATCGCCGCCGCCATGATCACCGGCGACCGCAGCCTGATGAGTGAAGAGACCAACATTGCCTTCCGCGACTCCGGCCTTGGACACATGCTGTCCGTCTCCGGGCTGCACATGGCTCTGGTGGCCGGGGGCGTCTATGGCGCGGCCCACTTCCTGCTCGCCCTCATCGGACCTCTTGCGTTGCGCTTTCCGATCCGCAAGTGGGCTGCGGGGGCCGCCCTCAGTGCGGGCGCAATCTATCTGGTCATTTCCGGCGCCAGCGTCCCCGCGCAGCGGGCTTTTGTGATGACGGCCGTGGCGCTGGGCGCCGTGTTGCTGGATCGTCCGGCCTTCACGTTGCGCGCCCTCGGCGTCGCCGCCGTGCTGGTGGTGATGCTCGCCCCCGAATCCGTCGTGGACGCGGGATTTCAGATGTCGTTCGCCGCCACTGCTGCGCTGGTCGCCGCGTTCGAGGCAAGGCGCCGGGAAGAGGGGCCCGCGGCGCCCGGGCTGTTGTTGGGCGGCCTCGCGGTCTCGTGGCGCACCCTGTCCGACATGTTGCTCGCCAGCCTTGTGGCGGGCCTGGCGACAGACCCTTTCGCGATCTACCATTTCCAGCGGGTCGCTGTTTACGGGCTGGCCTCCAACCTGGCGTCAACGCCCCTGATCACCTTTGTGATCGCGCCGGCCGCCGTCGCCGCCGCTGCGCTTGCTCCGTTCGGCCTTGCTGAGCCGGCGCTGTTGGTGATGGCCGGGGGCCTGGACATGGTGCGCGCGATCGGCGCGGTGTTTGCGGAACGACCTGAGGCGGTGCGCGCGTTGCCCATGGCGCCGACTTCGGCGTTCCTCTTCGCCATCGGCGCGATCACGTGGATCTGCCTGTGGCGCGGCGGACTGCGATGGTGGGGCGTCGCCGGCCTTGTCGTCGCGGGCGCCCTTTACGCGCTGACGCCGCGCCCCGTGGTGATGGCCGACGGCGACTTGCGCGCCGTCGTGGCGCTGACGCAGGAGCGTTGGGTCGCGGTCGCCGATCCGAGACGCGGCGCTTTCGCCCGTAGCCGGCTTGCGGGATTGCTCGGCCTGTCGTCGTTCGCCGCCGACCGTCTGGCGCCGCCGGACGGGTGCACGCCCGATCTATGCCTTTGGCGAACGCCGGGGGGACGTCCCGTGGCGCGCGTCTTCACCGCTGCGGGGATGGATGAGGCGTGCCTGCCCGGCACGATCGTCCTGAGCGACGCTCTCCTCGACCGGACAACGGCGTCCAGGTGTCGGCTCGCGTTGCTGGTCACCCCGCAAGACCTCGAACGCAACGGCGGCTTGGCGATCACGGAGTCAGCGCGAGGCGTTGAAATCGCGCGGGCGCGTGACGATGCGGGACGCCGACCGTGGTCCGGGGATCTCAGGCGTAGCGGCGAATGAGGGCCACCAGCCGTCCCTGGATCTCCACGCGGTCGGGACCGAACACACGGGGTTCGTATCGCGGATTGGCCGCTTCCAGAGCGATCGAGCCGCCACGCTTGCGCAGCCGTTTCAGGGTGGCTTCCTCCCCGTCCACAAGCGCCACCACGATGTCCCCGCTGTTGGCGGTCTCGCCCCTGCGTAGGACGACCACATCGCCGTCAAGGATGCCCGCGTTGATCATGGAATCGCCCTGGACCTCGAGGGCGAAATGCTCGCCGTTGCCGAGCAGTTCGAGCGGCGCGCTCACGCGGCCGATCTCGGTCTGGATCGCCTCGATCGGCACGCCGGCCGCGATCCGGCCCAGGACGGGCACCTCGTAGCCGCCTTCGGCGTCCCGGCCCGACGGCCCGATCACCGACGGCTTGAAGTTCGTTTTCAGCCGCGCCGGAAGCGGGGTCGCGGCGTCCGGGAGTTTCAGCACCTCCAGCGCCCGCGCCCGGTGGGCGAGCCGCCGCAGGAACCCGCGTTCCTCAAGCGCCGTGATCAGCCGGTGGATGCCTGACTTGGACGCGAGGTCGAGCGCATCCTTCATCTCGTCGAACGAGGGAGAAACGCCGGTTTCCTTGATCCGTTGGTGGATGAAGAGCAGCAGCTCTTTCTGCTTCGCGGTCAGCATGGATCAGGCCCCCGGCCGTGAACAAAAGGTCAACTCCGCCCGTTCTATGTCCGTTCTTGGCGGGGGTCAATACGGGGGGCCGGGGTGGCCGGATATGGCCCTCAGGGCATGAGCCCCAAGAGCCTGCGGGTCGCCTCCGCCACGTCGGGCTGGCGCATCAGCGCTTCGCCCACAAGGAAAGCGCCCGCCCCGGCCCTCGCCAGCCGGGCGAGATCGGCGGCGCTGGCGATGCCGGACTCCGCGACCACCCGCCGTTCCGCCGGCACCAGCGGGGCCAGCCGTTCGGTCACCTCAAGGCGCGTCTCGAAGGTCCTCAGGTCGCGGTTGTTGATGCCGATGAGGGGGGCTGGAAGCCTCAGCGCGCGGTTCACTTCGTCGGCGTCGTGACACTCCACGAGCACGTCCATCCGCCAGGTCCGGGCGGTTTCCACAAGGGTGGCCGCGACGCTGTCGGAGACAGCCGCCATGATCACCAGGACGGCGTCCGCGCCGAGAGCGCGCGCCTCGACGACCTGGTAGGGGTCGACGATGAAGTCTTTCCGCAGGACCGGCAGCGCCGTGACCGCCCTGGCGGCGGCGAGGTGCGCATCGGCCCCCTGAAAGCTGGGACCATCCGTCAGGATGGACAGGCACGCAGCGCCCCCCGCTTCATAGGCGCGGGCCAGCGCCGCGGGCTCAAAATCCTCCCGGATGAGCCCCTTGGACGGGCTGGCCTTCTTGATCTCCGCAATCAGCGGGAACCGTCCCGCGCGCGCCATGCGCCGCAGGGCTTCGGCGAAGCCGCGCGGCGGGTCCGCCGCTAGCGCGTCCACCTCCAGCCCGGCCAGCGGGCGGGCGGTCTTTCGCGCAGCCACCTCCTCGGCCTTGTAGGCGAGGATATGCGCCAACACGTCGTTCATGGCGCACCCCGCGTGATGGCGATGAGCTGGTCCAACGCGTCCCGCGCGGCCCCGTCCCGGAGCGACGCGCGGGCGCGTTTCACGCCGTCGGCCAGCGTCGTCGTCACCCCGGCCACAACAAGCGCCGCCGCCGCATTGAGCAGCACGAACCCTTCATAGGCGGCGTTCGCTCCGCGTCCCTCCAGCAGGTCGCGCAGGGCGGCGGCGTTGTCGGCGGCGGAGCCGCCGCGTATGGCGTCCACCGCCGTGACGGGCAGGCCCGCTGCGGCTGGGCCGACGCTACGGTGCTCCACGCTCCCCGCCGCAAGTGCGAAGGTCTCGCTTTCGCCGGCGCACGACAGTTCGTCGAGCCCGCCGGCGCCGTGGACAACCCACGCGCTTTCCGCCCCGAGCCGCGCCAGCGCGTGCGCCACCGGGGCGCCGTAGGCCGGCGCAAACACCCCCACAAGCTGGCGGCGAACGCCTGCGGGATTTGTGAGTGGGCCAAGGAGGTTGAAGATGGTCCTGAAGCCCAGCTCCCGGCGCGCGGACGCCACGTGCCGCATGGCGGGATGATGATTCTGGGCGAACAGAAACGCCACGTTCGCCTCGGCGAGGCAGCGCGACAGGGTCGGCGCATCGGCCGTCAGCCGGACGCCAAGCGCCTCCAGCACATCGGCCGCGCCGCTGCGCGAGGACATCGCGCGGTTGCCATGTTTGGCGACTGGAACGCCGCACCCCGCGACGACGAAGGCCACGGCCGTGGAGATGTTGAGCGAGTGCGCGCCGTCGCCGCCAGTGCCGCATACGTCGATGGCGTTGGCGGGGGCCGCCACGGGCGTCATGCGCGCCCGCATCGCCCGCGCGCCGGCGTAAAGGGTGGCGGGGTCCGTCATCAGGGGCCGTGTGGCGGTGAGGAAGGCGCCGGCCTGGGCCGGCGTCGCCGCCCCGTCCATGATCTCCCCGAAAGCGGCCTCAAGCGCGTCGGGGTCAGGCGCGCCGCCTTGGGCGATTGTCGCCAGAAGCGGCTTCAACGTCTCGCTCACGAAACCACGCCCGCATGGACAAGGAAGTTTTTCAGGATGGCGCGCCCATGCTGCGAGGCGATGGATTCTGGGTGGAACTGCACACCATAAATGGGCCGCGAGACATGGCTGAGACCCATGATCTCTCCATCCGCCGTTTCGGCGTCAACCTGCAACACGGCTGGAAGCGTGTCGCGCCGCACAGCGAGGCTGTGGTAGCGGGTTGCGTCGAACGATGTGGGGATGCCGGCGAACAGGCCGCGATCAATACAGCGCACCGTCGACACCTTGCCATGCATGATGGTCGCCGCGCGCACCACCTCGCCTCCAAAGGCCTGACCGATGGCCTGGTGCCCGAGGCAAACCCCGAGGATCGGGAGGCTCGGCGGGGCCGCCTGGATAAGGTCGAGGCAGATGCCCGCCTCGTTGGGTGTGCATGGCCCGGGCGAGAGCACGAGCGCCTGGGGATCAAGTGACAACGCCTGCGCGGCTGTCAGGACGTCGTTGCGGCGAACTGCCGTCTCCGCGCCCAGTTCCTCGAGGAAATGGACGAGGTTGTAGGTGAAGCTGTCGTAGTTATCGATGACGAGGATCATGGCGCGATCGCTCCATCGGGCTTTGCGGGCCGGTGCGCGACGGTCTTTCCGCTTTTGGCGTAGGGCGGCGGTGCGACGCCAGAGGGGTGGGGCAGGGCGGGCATGGAACGATCCGATCGGCGGCGAGTGGTTGAATGAAACGGGGGCTCAGGCGAATCGCCAAGCCTCCGCCGCGGCCCTGAAAAGCGCTTGCGCCTTGTGGACGGTTTCCTCCCACTCCGCCTGGGGATCGCTGTCGAGAACCACGCCGCCCCCGGCCTGCACGTGCAGCATCCCGTCCTTCACGACGCCCGTGCGCAGGGCGATGCAGGTGTCCATCTCGCCGGCGGCCGAGAAGTATCCCACCCCGCCGCCGTAGACGCCGCGACGGTGCGGCTCCAACTCGTCGATGATCTCCATGGCCCTGACCTTCGGCGCACCGGACACCGTGCCGGCGGGAAAGCCTGCGAAAAGCGCGTCGATCGCGTCGAGGTCCGGGCGCAGACGTCCCTCCACATTCGAAACGATGTGCATGACGTGACTGTACCGCTCGATCGCGAACGACTGGGTCACGCGCACGCCGCCCTCGTTGGACTGACGGCGCGTGGACGCGACCCGCCCCACGTCGTTGCGACCGAGATCGAGCAACATGAGGTGTTCGGCGCGCTCCTTCGCGTCGGCCAGCAACTCCTCTTCAAGCGCCCGGTCCTCCGCAGGCGATTTGCCGCGTGGTCGCGTCCCGGCGATCGGTCGAACGGTCACGACGCCGTCGCGCACGCGCACGAGAATTTCCGGCGACGAGCCCACCAGCGCGTACCCGTCGAACATCAAGTAGAACAGAAACGGAGAGGGATTGAGGCGGCGCAGGGCGCGGTAGAGGGCGAGGGGGCTCTCCGCCAGGGGCACGGAGAACCTCTGACTGGGGACGACCTGGAAGATGTCTCCCGCGCGGCAGTAGTCCCGCGCCCGCTCGACGTTGCTCTTGTAGACGTCGACTGGCGTGTTGGACGAAGGCTGCGCATGGCTGGCGGGCTGCGTCGACGCCGGGCGCTGGGGGAGCGCCACATCCGTACGGGCGACGGCGTCCTCCAGGCGGGCCACCGCCGCCGCGTATGCGTGCGCGTCGTCTGCTCCCGGCCGCGCCACGGTCACGAACGTGATCTCGCTGGCGACGTTGTCGAAGACGGCCACGAGGCGCGGCCGCGTCAGCAGCGCGTCAGGCAGCCCCATGGGATCAGGCGCGCCGCCGGGCAGGCGCTCCACGTAGCGGATCATGTCGTAGGCGAGATAGCCGAAGAGTCCGGCCGACGGGGGAGGAAGCCCCGGCGGAATGTCGGCTTCGCTCTCCGCCACGACGGCGCGGAGCGCGGCCACAGGATCGAGCGCCATCGGCGTGAAGTCGGCGTCGGCGAACCCGCCGGCGCTGAGCGCGGCCACGCCGTCCCTGACCCGAAACACCAGGTCTGGGTCGATACCGATGATGGAGTACCGTCCGCGCCAGTCGCCACCCTGCACGGATTCTAGGAGAAACGCGCCCGCCCGTTCGGCGCCGAGTTTCAGCAGCACGGACACCGGGGTCTCAAGATCGCTGACGCGCCGCGTCCACACGAGCTGGGCCCGGCCGGCCGCGAGGCCTGAAAGCACGCGTTCGCGTGCGGGTTCGACGGCGATGGTCAACTGCCGACGTCCGCGTTGGGGTCGGTCTTGCCCACGAGGCTGTCGATCAAGGTCTGGTTCAGCTTGACCCGCGCCTTTGCGCGCGCAGCCGCTTGCACGGTGGCGATCGTGTCGCTTGCGATTGCGCCCTCCACGGATTCCCGCCCGCGTTCCACGCCCTGCGGATCGGCGGCTGCGTCGGCCCGTTCTATGGCGTCGACGCTGGCGATGAAGAGCACCTGGCCCTGCGGGCCGCCGGCCCCGCGGACGACCTCGCCCGCCCGCGCAGAGAATATGGCCGCCATCAGTTGCGGGGAGGGGCCCTGTTGCGCTGTGCGGCGGTCCACCGTCTGCGTCGCCGTGGGCGGCAGGCCCTTCGCGCGCGCTACGTCCGCCAGACGGGCCCCGCCGCGAACGCTCGCGGCGACTTCGTCGGCGATCGCCGACATCCCCGCCGCGATCTTCTGCATGCGCCAGGCGGCGGCGACCCGATCGCGGACCTGCGCGAGCGGCGGCGCGCCCGCCGGCCGCAGGGTGTCGATGCGCACCATATAGGAGGCGCCGTCAGGTTCTGAGACCCAGTCGCTCGGATCGCCCTCCGCGGCCTCGAACGCCGCCTTCAGAAGATCAGGTTGATCGAGCACGGTCGGCTCGGGGGCGCCCTCCGGCGTGAGCCCGCGTGCGTCCACCAGCGGCGTTTTCACGACCGTCAGGCCATTCTGGGACGCCGCAGCCTCCAGGTCGGCCCCGCCGGCGCGGGCGTCCTCGAACTTCTCGACGGCGTCGTGAAGGAGCGTCTGGGCCTCGTCGCGCGCGAGTTCGGCGCGAAGGCCCCCGCGCGCTTCCTCGAAGCTGGGAGCGACGCCGGGAATGACCTCTGAAACACGCGCCACAGACCAGGTGATCCCCTCGATCGGCGCAGTCACGTCGCCCGCTTTCGCGGCGAATACCGCCGTCCCGATCCGGGGATCGGGCGCTTCGGCCTGCGTCTTCTGCGCAAACGAGATGACCTGCATCCCCAGCGCCGCGCCGACGGCGTCCGGTTGCTCGCCTGCCGCAAGGCGGCGTGCGGCGTCCTGCGCGCGCGCCTCATCGCCGCCGCTCAGCACCACGAAGCTGCGGCGTTCCGGCGTGACCAGGCGGTCCTTGCGAAACTCGAACAGTTCCCGGACCTTGTCCTCGCTGACGTCGACGCTCTGCTCGAACGCGGCGGGGTCGGCGCGGATGAGCGTGAACGCGCGGTACTCCGGCAACGCGAAGGCGCCGGATTGCGTCGCGTAAAAGGCCGTCAGGTCCTCTTCCGTCGGCACTGGCGGTTCTGGCGCGCGGTTGGGGGTGATCGCGGTGACCGTGAACGTCCGTTTCTCGGATTCGAAGGCGAGGATCATGCGCCCGAAACTGGAAGGCGGGCGGATGCCGGCGACCAGGGCTTGCGCAAGCTGCGCGCGCGTCATCCCCTGGCGCAGATCATCCTCATAGAGCGTCCGCGAGACGCCATTTTGCGCCAACAGGCTTCGGTAGGTGCCGGAGTCGAACACGCCGGTGACCTGGCTGCGGAAGGCGGGGTTGGACTGGATGCGCTCGGCGACCATCGCGTCCGACGAGTTGACGCCGACGCTGTGGGCGAGGCGATCGAACGCCCGCTGGGACACGAGCCGGTCGACGACCTGCATGTGGAAGTTGGCCTCCACGGCCTCCTGCTTCGTGAAGCGCCGCTCCGACTGCTGTTCGGCAGCCTTCAACTCGTTGTCGAAGACCAACTGGAATTCCTGCGCGCTGATCGTGAAGCCGCGGCCGTTGGCCACGTCGTTCGACTGGACCGGCCGGAAAACGTCGTTGATTCCCCAGATCGCGAACGCGAGCGCAAGCAGCCCGATGATGGCGAGCGCGACCCATCCACGCGTGACTTTCCGCAATTCCGTGAGCATGGTCCCGTCCGGTTTCCAAAGCGCGCGGACTTTAGGGGCCGCCCATGGCCACGACAACGGTCGGGGGCCGGCCCGCCGCAGGAAGAACGGGACGGGCCGATGAGTCGCAGGCCGCTAATCGCCGGCAATTGGAAGATGTACGGACGGCTGGCCGATCTGGGTGAGCTGGACGCTCTTTGCGCCGATATCGGAGAGGCCGCCACCGCCGTGGATGTGGCGATCTGTCCGCCCGCCACGCTGATCGTTCCCGCCAGCGCGCGGGCGGTAGGGGGGGCGGTCCGGATCGGAGCCCAGGACTGCAGCCCAGGCGGGGACGGCGCCCAGACGGGAGACCTGAACGCGGCGATGCTGGCGGACGCCGGCGCCGCCTACTGCATCGTGGGCCACTCCGAACGGCGCCGGGACCACGGCGAGACCAGCGCGCTGGTCGCCCGGAAGGCCGCCTCCGCCGCCGCCGCGGGGCTTGTTCCGATCATTTGCGTCGGGGAGACCCTGGAGGAGCGGCGGCAGGGCCGCACGATCGCTGTCGTGGGCGAGCAACTTGCGGAAAGTGTTCCGGAAACCGCCGACGCCCGCACGGTGATCGCGTACGAGCCGGTCTGGGCGATCGGCACGGGGCTGACGCCGACCGTCGGGGAAATCGGGGCGGTCCACGCCGCCCTGCGCAAGGCCTTGCTGGACAGGTTCGGGGCCGTCGGCGCCGCCGTCCGGCTCCTCTATGGCGGGTCCGTCAAGCCAGCCAACGCGGCCGAGATTTTCGCCGTCGACGACGTGGACGGCGCCCTGGTGGGGGGCGCGAGCCTCAAGGCTGCGGACTTTGCAGCCATCATCCGCGCCCATCCCGCCGCCAGCGCCCCGTAAGCCGGCGGCTCTGGAAGTCGCGCCACGGCTCGGCTATTGAGCGCGCTTCTTTCGCACCCCAATTGAGGCGCGGCGCGCGAGCGCGCCCGGAGACCGGCCGTCTATGCAGAACATGATCCTTGTGTTGCACCTGCTGATCGCGGTGGTGCTGGTCGGCGCGGTGTTGATGCAGCGCTCGGAGGGCGGCGCGCTCGGCATGGGCGGCGGCGGCACGGGCGGCCTGATCTCCGGCCGCGGGGCCGCGGACATGATGGTCAACATCACGAGCTGGGTGGGGGGGGCGTTTTTCGTCACCAGCATCATCCTGGCGGTGCTGGCGGGCGTCCAGCCGGCGGACCGGTCGGTGATCGACAACGCCGAGGCCCGCAAGGGCGGCGTCAATTTCTCGATTCCCGGCCTGCCGTCGGGCGACGCCCAGAAAACGGAGACCCCGCCGGCCGCCGTCGCCCCGCCCGCCGTCCCCGCGCCGGCGCCCGTGGGCGCGGCGCTTGCGCCTGCGCCGCAGACGGCCGTGACCCGCGCGGGACCGCTGTCCGAGCAACAGCAGCCGACCGCTGCGCCAAAGGCGCCGGCGGCGGCGAGGGCGCCCGTCGGCGCGGTGGGAGCGTCGGCAGGCGGCGGGGCCAGCCCGCCCGTCGGCGCTGCGGTTTCCGGCGCACCCGCCCCGATGATCCCCCTGCCCGCTGCGCCCAGGGCGGACGCACCGCCTGCGTCGGGCGCCGAATCGGGCCAATCTCCGGTCCCGGCTCCGCCGCCGTCGACGCGCGACAAGTCCGGGCCGGACGAGTGATCCGGCGCGCCTTGAGCGCCGTCACCCATCCAGCGCGGGGCTGAAGGACGGTCGGAAAGCCATGGCGCGTTATGTGTTCATCACCGGCGGGGTGGTGTCTTCCTTGGGGAAGGGCATCGCCTCCGCCGCCCTCGGCGCTTTGCTTCAGGCGCGCGGCTACAAGGTCCGGCTTCGCAAGCTCGACCCCTATCTCAACGTCGATCCCGGAACGATGAGCCCCTACCAGCATGGGGAAGTGTTCGTCACCGACGATGGCGCGGAGACGGACCTCGATCTCGGTCACTATGAGCGGTTCACCGGCGTTTCTGCCGCGAAGTCGGACAACATCACGACCGGGCGCATCTACCAGGAGATCCTCGCCCGGGAGCGGCGCGGCGACTACCTCGGCGCAACGGTGCAGGTGATCCCGCACGTCACCAACGCCATCAAGGAATTCATCCTCTCCGATCATGGGGAGGCCGACTTCGTGCTCTGCGAAATCGGCGGCACCGTCGGCGATATCGAGGGGCTTCCGTTTTTCGAAGCCATCCGACAGCTCGGTCAGGAGCTGGATCCCCAGCAGGCGGTGTTCATTCATCTGACGTTGCTGCCCTACATTCCCGCCGCAGGCGAGATGAAGACCAAGCCGACACAGCACTCCGTCAAGGAGCTGCGCTCCATCGGCATCCAGCCGCAGATCATTCTTTGCCGCTGCGACAGGCCGGTGCCCGAGGGCGAAAAGAAGAAGATCGCGCTGTTCTGCAACGTGCGCGAATCCTCTGTGATCGAGGCGCGCGACCTTCAGACGATCTATGAAGCCCCCATCGCCTACCACGACGCGGGCCTCGACACGGAACTGCTGCGCCATTTCGGCGTGACCGTGGCGCCCGCGCCCGATCTGACGCGCTGGCGGACCATCGCGCAGCGTCTCAAGGCGCCGGACGGCGACGTGTCCATTGCCGTCGTCGGCAAGTACACGGAGTTGAAAGACGCCTACAAGTCGCTGATCGAGGCCCTGCAGCATGGCGGGGTCGCCAACAATGTCCGCGTCAACATCCACTGGATCGAGAGCGAGACGTTCGAGCAGCGGGCGGGGGCCATCGCCCAGCTCCAGGACGTCCACGGCATTCTGGTGCCCGGCGGCTTCGGCGAGCGCGGCAGCGAGGGAAAGATCGAGGCTGTGCGCTTCGCACGGGAAAACGACGTCCCGTTCTTCGGCATCTGCTTCGGCATGCAGATGGCGTGCATCGAGGCGGCGCGGAACCAGGCAGGCCTTGCGGGCGCAAGCTCCACGGAGTTCGGCCCGGCGGACCATCCGATCGTGGGCCTCATGACGGAATGGCTGCGCGGGAACGAGCTTGAGAAACGGCGCGCGGACGGGGACCTCGGCGGCACCATGCGGTTGGGCGCCTACGACGCCGTGCTCGCAGAGGGATCGCGGGTGGCGGAGCTTTACGGCGCCGCGTCGATTTCGGAACGACACCGGCACCGCTACGAAGTGAACGCCGGCTACCGGGAGACGCTGGAAAAGGTTGGCCTCAGGTTTACGGGCATGAGCCCGGACGGCGTGCTGCCGGAGATCGTGGAGCGGGCCGACCACCCCTGGTTCATCGGCGTGCAGTTCCATCCCGAGCTGAAGAGCCGGCCCTTCGAACCCCATCCGCTGTTTGCGGACTTCGTGCGCGCCGCAGTCGTCCAGAGCAGGCTGGTCTAGGACCGAAGAGGGGTGCATCCGTTCGGGCGCGCGGGTGCATCATCACCGATGCCCCGTTCGGGGGAGGGAGCCAGTCATGAACCTGATCGCCTTGGCCACGGGCGCCGCCGCCGTCATGCTGCTTGCGGCGTCCGCTCACGCGGAGACCCGCACGCTTCCCGTGACGACCCTGTACGAGGTGGAGGTGAGCGGGCCGCTGGAGGTCGTGATCACCGCCGGTCCGCAGACGTCCGCCGTCCTTGAGGGAAATCCCGACGCCATCGCCCGCATCGACGCCAAGGTGCGCGGCGCGACGCTGGACGTGCGGGGCCGCAAGCGGGGCGTCGGCAACCGCGATCCGGACGTCGTCCTGCGGATCACCGCCCCGCTGATCCGCAGCATCGACGCTTCAAACGGCGTCGCCGTCGAGGCCAAGGGTTTCGCGACCAGCGCGCTGGAGCTCGACCTCTCCTCAGGAGCTGCGTTGGAGATCGACGGGCGTTGCGACAGGCTTGACGCAAAGGCCTCCATGGGAGCTGCGCTGAGCGCCAGCAAGCTTGTGTGCCGGAACGTGAGCGCCGCAGCGTCCATGGGCGGCGTGGCGCACGTTCACGCGACCCAGAGCATCGAGGGATCGGCCTCGATGGGCGGCGTGATCGAGATCGACGGTGCGCCGGCTCAGCGGGAGGTGAGCGCGTCCATGGGCGGGGTCGTCGACTAGCGGACTAGGCCGCGACCCGCCCAGCGACCGCAGTCGGCGCGTAGATCTTCATCAGGTCATTCATGGCGCGGTGCGCGTAGGCGCGGCACGCTTCGGGCGGCGGCGACGGGACAAGGCCGATCATGACCTGATGGTGCAGATTGCCCCGTAGCAGGCCGATGAAGGCCTCCCCGAAGGCGTGCCGGTCGTCAATCTTCGCCAGACCTTGGGCCTCCAGGGCGTCCGCGATCCGGTTCACGATCTTTTCGCCGACCTGGCAGGTGAACTCGTCAAACACCCGCGCGACTTCCGGCATCCGCATCGCTTCGCCGACGGCGATGCGGTGAACGGCGACGGATTCCGGCTGCAGCATCTTGATCAGGAGCGCGGCGGCGTAGTCATGAAGGGCCTTCAGTGGGTCCTTCAGGGCGCTTTCGTCCAGAAAATCCGGGTCGACGGCGGACTTGCCCGATCCCCAAGCCAGGAGCGCGTAGAACAAACCCTCCTTGCTGTCGAACCGCGCATACAGGGTTTCCTTCGAAACCTTCGCCGCCGTGGCGATCTCCAGCATCGTTGAACCATGCAGGCCCTTTTCCTGGAAGACGTTGAAGGCCGCGGAGAGAATGGCCTCGTTGCGTGCGTCCCCGAGAGGGTTGAGCCAGAAGGGACGGGGGTCATCGGTCAGCATCGGAGGCTCCCGGTTACGGTACCGGTCGGTACTTTACTGGTTGTACCTCCAGGTACGCCGCAACGTCAACCAATCCGCCGGGCTTAAAGGGGAGCGGACTCTGGCGTCGGCCCCCGCCGGGCGCCATGACCAGTGCAAACGGAGGAGGGCGAAATGACCGATGGCGTCGACTTTCAGGTGAACCGCTCCGCGTTGAGGGAAAGCCGCCGCGTCGTCGCGGATACGGACCTCGCGGACGGCCAAGTCCTGCTGCGCGTCACGAAATTCGCGCTGACGGCCAACAACGTGACGTACGCGGCCATTGGCGAGCAGTTCGGATACTGGAAGTTCTTTCCGGCGGAGGCTCCGTGGGGGCGGGTGCCGGTCTGGGGGTTCGCGGACGTGGCCGAAAGCCGGTGTCCCGGCATCGACGCGGGAGAGCGCATCTGGGGCTACTATCCCATGGCGAGCCACCTCGTCGTCACGCCCGCGCGCGTCACGACGCACGGCTTCGTGGACGGGGCGGCGCACCGGGCCGGCTTGCCGCCCGTGTACAACCAATACGAACGGACCGCCGCGGACCCCGGCTATCGCGAGGCGGAGGAGAACGTCCTCGCGCTGTTTCGCCCGCTGTTCATCACCGGGTTTCTGCTCGACGATTTCATTGACGAGAGTGGAGGCTTCGGCGCGCGGCGCATCGCGCTGTCCAGCGCCTCGTCGAAGACGGCGTTGAGCCTCGCCAATCTGCTGAAATCAAGGGGAACCTTCGAAGTCGTGGCGCTGACCTCCAGGGCCAATGCCGACTTTGTCGGCCGCACCGGTTACTATGATCGAGTGGTCGCCTACGACGAACTCGACGCGCTCCCGACCGAGCCCTCCCTGGCGCTGATCGACATGGCGGGCGACGCGGGGTTGATCGACCGGCTCGCGGATCGCCTGGGCGACTCGTTCGTCTACAACGGGATGGTGGGCGGGGCGCACTGGGATGCGCCCGCCGGCGCCGCCAAAGGGCCGCCGCGGACCCTGTTCTTCGCGCCGGACCGAATCGTGAAGCGTCGCAAGGATTGGGGCCCGGACGGCTTCGCGGCGCGCTACGGGGCCGCCTGGTCGCGGTTCATGGGGTCGGCGGCCGGCTGGCTCAGCATCGTGGAGGAGCAGGGACCGGAGGCGCTGGAGGCCCGCTGGCGCATGCTCCTGGACGGGAAGGCACGGCCGGAGGAGGGGTTCATCCTCGGGCTCTAAGCAGCTTGCCTTTCGCGATCTGCTCGCCCATAAGCCCCGCTTTCCCGTGCGACCCGTCGAGCGCGCGGACCCAGGAGTTTTCCGGCCATGGCCGTTCCGAAGCGAAAAACCTCACCGTCCCGGCGCGGGATGCGCCGTGCGCACCACGCGCTCGGCAAGAACGCCTATGTCGAGGATGACAAGGGCGAACTTCACCGTCCGCACCACATCAACCTCAAGTCGGGCGCCTACCGCGGCAAGCAGATCTTGAAGCCCAAGGAAGACTAGGCGGTCACCGCTAGGAAAGTACGCCTATTGCGGCCCCGGCGCACCCGCGCCGGGGCCGTTTCGTTGCGCGCCGGCGGCGGCTTTCTCCGGCCGCGCTGCCCGCCATTGATCGGCTCGGGCCATGCGGGCTAAGCCAGCGCACCATCCCTCATCCCTTGACAGAGGCGCCCCCCATGACCGGCATCGCCGACATTATCGGCCGTGAAATCCTCGACAGCCGCGGCAACCCCACCGTCGAGGTGGACGTGGTGCTGGAAGACGGATCCATGGGCCGGGCGTCGGTCCCCTCGGGCGCCTCGACGGGCGCGCACGAGGCCGTCGAGAAGCGGGACGGCGAGGCCGACCGCTACCACGGCAAGGGCGTCCGCGATGCGGTGGAGGCCATCAACGGCGAAATCTACAATGCAATCGGCGGCATGGACGCCGAAGATCAGCGCCGCATCGACATGACGTTGATCGAACTCGACGCCACGCCCAACAAGGCCCGTCTCGGCGCCAACGCGATCCTGGGCGTGTCCCTTGCGGTGGCGAAGGCGGCCGCGGAGTGCGCGGACACGACGCTCTACCGGTACATCGGCGGAGTCCAGGCGCGCACGCTCCCGACCCCGATGATGAACATCATCAACGGCGGCGCGCACGCCGACAACCCGATCGACATCCAGGAATTCATGATCATGCCCGTCGGCGCCGACAGCTTCGCCGACGCCGTGCGCATGGGCGCGGAGATCTTCCACACGCTCAAGAAGGAGTTGAAGGCCGCCGGCCACAACACCAACGTCGGCGACGAAGGGGGCTTTGCGCCGAACCTCAAAAGCGCCGAGGAGGCGATCGGGTTCATCCTCAAGGCGATCGAGAAGACGGGCTATGCGCCCGGCGACGACATCGTGCTGGCGCTCGACTGCGCCTCCACGGAGTTCTTCAAGAAGGGCGTCTACAAGCTCGAGGGAGAGGGCAAAAGCCTCAAGCCGGAAGCGTTCGCGGCGTATCTCGCCGACCTCGTGGACCGATACCCCATCGTCTCCATCGAGGACGGCATGGCGGAGGACGATCTCGACGGCTGGAAGGCGCTGACCGACTTGATCGGCGGGCGGTGCCAACTGGTCGGAGACGATCTCTTCGTCACCAATCCCAAGCGCCTCGCCATGGGCATCGAGAAGGGCCTCGCCAACTCGATCCTCGTCAAGGTCAACCAGATCGGCACGCTGACGGAGACGCTGGAGGCAGTGGAGATGGCGCAGCGCGCGGGGTACTCCGCCGTCATGTCCCACCGCTCCGGCGAAACGGAGGACGCCACCATCGCCGACCTCGCCGTCGCCACCAACTGCGGTCAGATCAAGACGGGCTCGCTGGCGCGGTCGGACCGGACGGCGAAGTACAACCAGCTCATCCGCATCGAAGAGGAACTCGACGAGACGGGCGTCTACTCCGGCTGGGCCACATTGCGGCGGCGGTGACGATGCAGGCGGTGCGTGCGCTTCTCGTGGGGCTTGGAGCGCTGTGGCTGTCGTCTGCAGCGGCGATGGCCGATCCAGTCGCCATTGCGCGCACGCGCGCCGAACCCGTGCTTCTGGAATCCGTCGCCTACGACGCCGAAGGCCGCTTGCTGGTCAGCAGTGTGCATGCGCGCGGCGTCTTTACCGTGATGCCCGATGGACAATTGCGCCGCTGGTCCCAGCGCGGGGCGCGTCACGTCGTTTTCGGGATCGCCGCCGATCCGCCCCGCAACGCGCTTTGGGGCGCTGTGGCGACGCCGGGAGCGCCTGGTCTGGTGCGGTTTGATTTGCGCACCGGACGCCGCACCGCGCTTTTTGCAGCACCGCAGAGCGCGCAGTGGTTCGGCGATCTGGCGGTGGGGCCCGACGGGGCCGTCTATGTCAGCGACGCCAAAGCCGGCCGCGTCTACCGGCTGCCGGCAGGGGGCGTAACCCTCGAGCAGATCGCCAGCGTCGACGGCGGCTCCATTCAGGGACTTGCGGTCTCGCCGGATGGCGAACGGCTGGTTTTCGCCAACTACGGCGATGGTCTTTGGGGACTAACGATTTCGACGGGCGCGCTTGCGCGACTGCCCCAACCAGCCGGCAGCGAGCTGCGTGGCGTCGATGGCGTGACGCGGGCCGGCAATGATCTCGTCATCGTGCAGAACGGGGTGGCGCCGCCGCGCGTCCTGCGCCTGAAGCTCGACGCCGGCTGGAGCGCTGTGGTCGGTCTCGAAGTAATGGTGCGAGGCGGCGCCATGGAGGAGCCGACCAGCGGCGTCGTGCGGGAGGGAGCCTTCGTCTTCGTATCCCGAAGCCAGTGGACGGAATTTGGAGAGGACCTGGCGCCGAGGGTCGGCGCACACGCGCCAGCGGTCATTTCCACGCTCCCGCTGCCTTCGTCTGCACCCCCCTGATTTTGCGCCTATTTCGGGCGCACCGCACAGAATGTGGTGGGCCATTCATGGGTAATGATTTCTTAGTGTAATCGACTCACGGTGCCCGCGAATCGGAACCGGACACCATGCTCTTGACACAGGGGGCGACAGCACGACTCGTGCTGGGCGCAGTGATTCTCTACCTCGCGGCGCACGGTCTCACGGGCCGGCAGGGGCTGCTCGCGTTCGTCGAACTCCAGGAGCGTGAGCGCGCCCTGCAGGCCGAGCAGGCGGACCTGGCGGACGCCATCGACCGTCTGGAGGACCGCGCCGGTCGGCTCCGCTCCGACAGCCCGGACTTCGACCGCGACTACCTAGAGGAGCGCGCCCGCGCCGTGCTCAACGCCGTCCGCGCCGACGAGATCGTGCTCAGTCTCGCCGCCCTTGAGGGGCAGGGCCAAACCGCAGGGCAGCCCTGAAACCCGGGCCGGTGGACGGCCCACATTCCCCGACCTAGTGTCGGGCATGGATAGTCCCCCGCCAGGAGATCGTCACGCATGACGGAGGCGTCTGTCGTCCGTTCGAGAGCGCCGCGGGCCAGCGGCGCGGAGTTGCTCGCCTACTACCGGGACATGCTGCTCATTCGCCGGTTCGAGGAACGGGCGGGACAGCTGTACGGCATGGGCCTGATCGGGGGATTTTGTCATCTCTACATCGGCCAGGAGGCCGTGGTGGTGGGCATGCAGGCGGCCATGCGCGAGGGCGACCAGGTCATCACCGGCTACCGAGACCACGGCCACATGCTCGCCTGCGGCATGGACGCCAACGGGGTGATGGCGGAGCTGACCGGCCGTTCGGGCGGCTACAGCCGCGGCAAGGGCGGCTCGATGCACATGTTCAGCCGTGAGAAGAACTTCTTCGGCGGTCACGGCATTGTCGGCGCCCAGGTCTCCCTCGGGACCGGCATCGCCTTCGCGAACAAGTATCGCAAGAACGGCGCGGTCTGCGTGGCCTATTTTGGCGACGGCGCGGCCAATCAAGGGCAGGTCTACGAGAGCTTCAACATGGCCGCGCTCTGGAAGCTGCCCGTCGTCTACATCGTAGAGAACAACCAGTATGCGATGGGTACCGCGATCCAGCGGTCCACATCGGAAACGCATCTGCACAAGCGGGGCGTGAGCTTCAACATTCCCGGCGAAGAAGTGGACGGCATGGATGTCCTGGCCGTGCGGGAAGCGGGCAAGAAGGCCCTCGCACGCGCGCGCAAGGGCGACGGGCCGACGCTGCTGGAAATGAAGACCTACCGGTACCGCGGCCATTCGATGTCCGATCCCGCCAAGTACCGCACGCGGGAGGAGGTGGAGGACGTGCGGACGCATCGCGACCCCATCGAGCACGTCAAGACGCTGCTGCTCGATGCGGGGCACGCGGACGAGGATGCGCTCAAGGACATCGACCGCGCCGTGCGCGCCATCGTGATCGCCAGCGCCGAGTTCGCCCAGTCGAGCCCCGAACCCGATCCCTCCGAATTGATGACCGATATCCTGGTGGACTTCTGATGCCGTCACAGCCGCTTCCGCCGCCCCGCGCCGCCGAAACCGCCGCCGAGGCGGACGAAGTCCTGCGGGTGTGGATCGTCGACCGTCAGGAGGTGGCGGCGATTTTCCCGCCCGGTCTCTACGGTGAGGATGTGTGGAAGTGGGGGCGCCTGCTGGCGAACGTCGCCCGCTACATCGCGCACGCGCATGCCCACAGACACGGCGTTTCCGAAGCGGAGGTCCTTGCCGCGATCCGCGTGAACATCGACGAAGAGATCGCCAATGGCGGCTCGGCGGCGCCGGCCGCAAACGGCGTCCGGTGAGGCCCCGCGATGGAGGCTTTGCCGTACATCATCCAGATCGCCTTCTTCGGCGCGGCGGGCTCGTCCTTCGTGATGGCCCACCTGAAGAACCTCGCAGCGTCCGACCAGGGCGACCGGTCGGCGACCGAGAAGTGGCGCTTCTTTCGCCACCCGCACAAACGCCCCGGCGAGACGCGGGAACAGCTTCTGCTCCGGCGCGCGGCGGCCCTCCAGACGGCGTGGGGCTATTGCTTTCTCGGCGGCGCGCTGGCGACGCCGCTCGTGTTTCGCGCACTGCATATCGGGGCCTGAGGACCAGAAGATCCGGAGGGGAACGTGACCACTGAACTGACGATGCTGGCGTGGTCGGTCGCGCTGCTCATCCTTCTCGTCCTGGTGCAGGCGCTCGCTGGGGTGCGGGCCATGGGGCTTTTGCCGCTCGCCAACGCCCGCGACGGACTGCCTGCGCCCACGGGCTTCCATGCGCGCATGCTGCGCGTGGTCGACAATCACCGGGAAGGCCTGACGATGTTTGCGCCGGTCGTACTCGTCGCCGCGGTCGCCGATGTGCACACCGCCGGCACCGCGCTGGGCGCCCAGCTCTTTCTCGGGTCACGGGTCACGCACGCGATCGTCTACATGCTCGGCCTGCCCTTCATCCGTCCGCTGATCTGGGCGGTTGGCCTCACTGGCATCGGCCTGATCCTCCATGACGTCGTCATCGCCGGCCTTCATTCATGACCGACATCCTCATGCCTGCGCTCTCCCCCACGATGGAGGAGGGCAATCTCGCCAGGTGGCTCGTGAGGGCGGGCGACGCCGTTGCGCCCGGCCAGGTGATCGCCGAGATCGAGACCGACAAGGCGACCATGGAAGTGGAAGCCGTCGACGAAGGCGTGATCGACGCGCTCCTCGTGGAGGAGGGCGCGCAGGGCGTGAAGGTGAACACGCCGATTGCCCGCATGAAGGGCGATGCGCCCGGCGCGGTCGCCAGGCCGCACGAGACGATCGCGAAAGCTGAACCGCCGATATCGGCTCCGGCCTCCGTCGCGGGCGCGCTCGTCCCCGCTGCAGGGGCCGCGCCGCAGGCCGATCCCGAAGTCCCCGCCGGCGCGACGATGGTGAAGATCACCGTGCGCGACGCACTCCGCGATGCGATGGCGGAGGAGATGCGCCGCGATCCGGACGTGTTCCTGATCGGAGAGGAGGTCGCGCAATACCAGGGGGCCTACAAGGTCTCGCGCGGTCTCCTGGAGGAGTTCGGCCCGGAGCGCGTGGTGGACACGCCCATCACAGAGCATGGCTTCGCGGGCTTGGGCGCGGGCGCGGCGATGGCGGGGCTCAAGCCCATCGTGGAGTTCATGACGTTCAACTTCGCCATGCAGGCCATCGACCAGATCATCAACTCCTCCGCCAAGACGCTGTACATGTCGGGCGGCCAGATCACGAACCCCATCGTCTTCCGCGGGCCGAACGGGGCGGCTTCGCGTGTGGCGGCGCAGCACAGTCAGGATTACTCATCCTGGTATGCGCACGTGCCTGGCCTCATCGTGGTGGCGCCCTATGACGCCGCCGACGCCAAGGGGCTGCTCAAGTCCGCGATCCGCAATCCCAATCCCGTCGTGTTCCTGGAGCACGAGATGCTCTACGGGACGGAGTTCGAGATCCCCGAGGTCCCCGATTGGGTCGTGCCGATCGGCAAGGCGAAGATCCGGCGCGTCGGGCGTGACGTGACCATCACGGCGCATGCGCGGATGGTGGGCTTTGCGCTGAAAGCGGCGGAGCGGCTGGCCGAGGAGGGCATCGAGGCCGAAGTCATCGACCTGCGCACGCTGAGGCCCCTAGATACCGCGACCGTCGTGGAGAGCGTGAAGAAGACGAACCGGTTGGTGACGGCGGAAGAGGGCTGGGGGCGCATGGGCGTCGGGGCCGAGGTGTGCGCCGTCGTCACTGCGGAGGCGTTCGACTGGCTGGACGCCCCGCCGGCGCGCGTCCACCAGGTGGATGCGCCGCTGGCCTACGCCGCCAATCTGGAAAAGCTCGCCATCCCGGACACCGACGATATCGTCGCCGCGGTCCGCGCCGTCTGCTGGAGGGGCAAGCCATGAGCGAAGCGGAAACGGTCGAACTCCTCGTCGAGCAGACGAGCACGTTGCTGGCGGGCGTCGGCGTCTTCTTCACCGTGATCTCGGTATACCTCGCGGGATTGAACTACGTCCTGTCCAACGAGTCGCTCGCCACGCGCTGCCTCGCCTTCTTCTTCGTCACCGTGGCGCTGGGCATGATTCTCGCGATCATGTACGGCGCGCAGATGCAGCACGAGGGCCTGATCAAGCGTCTGGAGGAGTTGCGGGACACCGTCGGCATCGGCGCGGCCGGCCGCGCGGCGCTGGGCAACTACACCGAAGGGTTCCGCTACGCGGCGGACGAAGAGCTCACCATCGACGAACTCGTGGTCTACTTCGTCTGGTGCTCCGCAGCGCTGACCTACGCCGCGCTGGTTTACCTGACGTTCTTCTACAAATGGCGGCCCAATGCGACGGCGGCCATCACCATTCCGGGCGCCGTTCCATGACCGACATCCTGATGCCTGCGCTGTCGCCGACGATGGAGGAGGGCGGCCTCGCCAAATGGCTCGTGAAGCCCGGCGACACGGTGACCGCCGGCCAGATCATCGCCGAGATCGAAACCGACAAGGCGACGATGGAGGTGGAGGCCGTCGACGAAGGCGTTGTCGAGGCGCTGCTCGTGGAAGCCGGCGCGCAGGGCGTCAAGGTCAACACGCCCATCGCGCGGTTGAAGGGAAACGGCGCGCCCGCGAAGCCCAGTGCCGCCGCAACCGCGGAGCCGGCGGCCACCGAGCCGCCGCGCGCGGCGGCCAAGGAGCGGGCGCCTGCGCCTGCGCCATCGAACGTCGGCGCCCGTGTCGCCGCCTCCCCGCTCGCCAGGCGGATTGCGCAACAGGCCGGGATCGATCTCGCGGGGCTCACGGGCAGCGGTCCGCAAGGCCGCATTCTCAAGGCGGACGTCGAGGCCGCACTCAGTCATGCGCCGGACCAATCGCCCCTCCGGCGCAAGGAAGCCGAGCCTCCCGGCTCGCGCGCGCTGACCATCACGCCGCAAGCCGGCGCGCCGAAAAGCCTTGAACAGCTCGGCATCGCGCCCGGCAGCTACGACCTGGTTCCGCTGGACATGATGCGCAAGACGATTGCGCGGCGGATGACCGACAGCTTCCGCGACATCCCGCACTTTCCGCTCACCATCGACCTGGAGATCGACAGGCTCCTGAAGGCGCGCGGGGAGATCAACGCGCGCTTCGCGGACCAGGGCGTGAAGATTTCCGTCAACGACATCATCATCAAGGCCTGCGCGCTGGCGCTCATGCGCGTGCCGGAATCGAACGCGAGTTATTCGCCCGAAGGCATCGCGATGCACCACCACGCCGACGTGGCGGTGGCGGTGGCCATCGACGGCGGCCTCATCACGCCCATCGTCCGCGCGGCGGAAACCAAGGGGCTTGCCGCGATCAGCGCCGAGATGGCCGATCTGGCGCAGCGCGCCCGCGACAGGAAGCTCAAGCCCCACGAATACCAGGGCGGAACGTTCTCGCTGTCCAACCTCGGCATGATGGGCATCAAGAGCTTCGCCTCGATCCTCAACGAGCCGCAGGGCATGATCATGAGCGTCGGGGCCGGCGAGAAACGCCCCATCGTGAAGAACGACGCGCTGGCCATCGCCACCGTGATGACCGTGACGCTGACCTGCGATCACCGCGTGGTGGACGGGGCGATCGGCTCGGCGTTCCTGAAGGCGTTCAGGGGATTCATCGAAGACCCGATGAGCATGCTGCTGTAGTCCCACGCGCTGGAGCAAGGCGGTTTTCGACGGAGCTGGTAGCGCCCATGCCCAAGATCGACATCCCCTCCGCACCGTCCGGCCAAGGCTCCGGCTATCCGCCGCCGCATGACGAGCCGTGTCGCGAGCGCGCCTGGAAGAAGCTCGGCGTCGCCGCCGGGCTCACGCAGTTCGGGGTCAATCTCGTCACGCTGAAGCCGGGCGTGTGGTCCTCGCAGAGGCACTGGCATGCGGTGGAGGACGAGTTCGTCTACGTGCTCTCGGGCGAGGTCACGCTGGTGGAGGATGCGGGCGAAACGATCCTGCGCGCCGGCGACGCCGCCGCCTGGAAGGGCGGCGTGCGGGACGGGCATTGCCTGAAAAACCTCTCCACGGCGGACGCCACGCTCCTCGTCGTCGGCGGACGCTCGGACGACGACTGGGGCGAATACTCCGACATCGACCTTGCGTTTCCCAAGGGCCGCTACTCGGGGTCGAATGCGAAGACGACGAAGGACGGCAAGCCGCTCTAGCGCGTTTCCCGGGGCGGCAGGCGTCCGTCCATCATCGCCGGGCGCCGCGCCCGATCGAACGTCCGAAGGCTCCGTTCGCCCTCGCCCGGATCGATGCGCCCCGCGTCGATTATCCTGCCCTTCGGCGGAGGAAGCCTCGTGTCCCCGCCCGCGCGTGGCGCGCCGTGGGGACAACCGAAAAATCCATCGATGGGCGCCAAGCGATGCGCCGCCGCAGGGAAGGGGACAGGGCGCGGCGCGCGCACGCCGTCCGTCCTCCTCACGCCCGGCCGTGCGATAGTGCGCGCATGGAGAGACAGCAGCACGCCCTCAAAATCATCGAATCCTGCCTCGCCGCCTTCCGTGTCTGGATGGTGGGCTTCGTTCTCGACGTCGCCGACCTGCTCGGCGACGGGGCGGCGGCTCGGGCGTGGCGTGGCTGGATCCGGGCGGAACTGAACGCGGCGCGCGCCGACCTCAAAGCAGTGCTGCTGGTCGCGGCTGTGGTTGCGCACGGCGTCCCCACGCCGGGTGCGCGACGGACCCGCCTGCACGCGCCGCCCCGCGGATTTGCGCGCACGCGCTGTCGCGCCAGCTTCCGGGTGTTGACGCGTCAGCTGCAATGGCGGTCGCGCTCGGCGCGCGGTCGTCTCGCGCAGCTGTGGCGCTGGCTCGCCGATCCCGGCAGGGTCGCCGCCGCCATCGCGCGGCGCATCGCCCGTGGTCTCAAACGGTTGGCTGTCGTCGCGCGCCGGCCGCCTGCTATCGCGCTCCGGGGCGTCGCCGCCCCCGTCACGGCCGCCGCCGACACCTCCTAGACCGCCCCCACACGTCCACGCCGCCGGCCCCGACGCCGGCCCGAGCGCCCCTTGAACCACCGCAGGACCTCGTCCGTGCGGGCGCGGGCGCATGCCTGCGTCCCGGGAACGCCATTGCCCCGGGCGCAACCCACGCTAGAACGCCCCATGCTCGATCTTTTCCTCGCAGCGTTCGTCACCTTTTTCGTGGTGATCGATCCGCCTGGCGTGGCGCCCATGTTCGCGTCGCTGACGCAGGGCATGCCCCCCGCCTGGCGACGCGCGATGGCGCTCAAGAGCGTGTTCATCGCCACCCTCGTGCTGTTGGGCTTTGCGTTCGGCGGGGCTTGGCTGCTCGACAAGCTCCACGTCTCGCTGGACGCCTTCCGGATCGCCGGCGGCTTGCTGCTCTTCCTGATCGCAGTGGACATGCTGTTCGAAAAGCAGACGCAGCGCCGCGAGGAGCGCAACCAGAAGGTGATCGAGGAACGCCTCGCGCACCCGGGTGAGCATGACGACATCTCGGTGTTTCCGCTGGCGATCCCGCTGATCGCCGGGCCGGGCGCCATCGCCACGATGATCCTCTACTTCACCCAGAACGACGCCGCCGCCGAACGCGCCGCGATCCTCGCCGGGGCCGGCGCCAACCTCGCGCTGACGCTCGGCGCGTTCCTAGCCGCGGGCCCGCTCACCAAACTCATGGGAGCGACTGTGGCGGCGATGATCACGCGCATTTTCGGGATCATTCTGGCCGCGCTCGCGGCGCAGTTCGTCATCGACGGCGTCATCGGAGCGTTCGGGCTGCAGCGGGCGCCCCTTTAGGAGATGGCTATGGCCCCTTACGACGTGATCATCATCGGCGCGGGCCCGGGAGGGTATGTCGCCGCGATCAGGGCCAGCCAGCTCGGACTGAAGACCGCGGTGGTCGAGCGCGACCAGCTGGGCGGCATCTGCCTGAACTGGGGCTGCATCCCCACCAAGGCGCTGCTGCGCACCGCCGAAGTCTTCCGCACCATGCGGCACGCCGGCGACTACGGCCTCGCAGCCGACAATGTCCGGTTCGACCCCACGGCCGTCGTCGCGCGGTCGAGAAAGGTGGCCGGGCGTCTCTCCGCCGGCGTCGGCTTCTTGATGAAGAAGCACAAGATCGACGTGATCGCAGGGACGGCGCGGCTCGAGAAGGGCGAGGGCGCGCCGCGCGTCCTTGTCACGGCCCCGGACGGGAAGGAGGCCGCCTATGCGGCGAGGCACGTCGTGCTCGCGACCGGGGCCCGCGCGCGGTCCATTCCGTCGGCCGGGTTGGTTGCAGACGGGCGGCGCATCTGGGCGTACCGCGAAGCGATGTCGCCGCCGGAGTGGCCCCAGTCGCTGCTCGTGTTCGGGTCCGGCGCCATCGGCATCGAGTTCGCGAGCTTCTACGCGACGCTGGGCGTGAAGGTGACGGTGGTCGAAACGCTCGACCGGATCCTGCCCGTCGAGGACGCCGAGATCTCGGCGTTCGCGCAGAAGCGTTTCGAGAAGGAGGGCATCGCCATCCGCGTGGCGACGACCGCCAAGGCGCTGAAGGCGACGGATGCGGGCGTCGAGGCTATCGTCGAACGCGTCGGCCAATCCGAGACTCTCACGGCCTCCCACGCCATCGTGGCCGTGGGCATCGCGCCAAACACGGAGGGCTTGGGTCTTGAGTCCCTCGGCGTGCGGACGGACAGGGGCCACGTAGCGATCGACGGCGCGTGCAAGACGAACGTGACTGGCCTCTATGCGATCGGCGACGTGGCCGGGGCGCCCTGGCTGGCGCACAAAGCCATGCACGAAGCGGTGATCTGCATCGAGGCCATCGCCGGTCGTCACCCCCACGCAATGGTCAAGGAGCGGATACCCGGCTGCACGTACGCCCATCCCCAGGTCGCCAGCGTGGGCCTTACCGAGGCGGCCGCGCGCGCGGCCGGGCGGGAGGTGCGCGTGGGTCGGTTTCCCTTTGTGGGGAACGGCAAGGCCATCGCGCTTGGCGAGGATCAAGGTCTGGTGAAAACGGTTTTCGACGCCAAGACGGGTGAGCTGCTCGGCGCGCACATGGTGGGGGCCGAGGTGACGGAACTGATCCAGGGCTACGTGATCGCCATGCAGGCCGAAGCCACCGACGAGACGCTCTCGGCCACGATCTTCCCGCACCCCACGCTCAGCGAAATGATGCACGAGGCTGTGCTCGACGCGTATGACCGCGCCCTGCACATCTAGCGGTTTGCGCGCATCGCGCGCCCGGGGCGCGTCGTGCGCGCGCCGGCCCGGCCGCGTCAGGCGGCTTCGGCGTGCTTCAGGGCTTCTTCGACCATCTTCTGGACGGTCACGTAATCAGTCTTTCCAGTACCGAGCACGGGAATTTCGGCCACCTTCAGAACCTTCTTGGGCACCGCGATTTCCGGCGCGCCGTTCCGGTGCGCCCACTCCAGGATCTTGACCGGATCCGCATCGGGCGCATCCGAAAGCAGGATGACCCGTTCGCCCTTGCGCGGATCGGGTAACGAGACAGCGGCGTGCCGGTGCTCGGGCCAGACGGCGGAGGCGAAACCCTCGACCTGGTTGAGCGACACCATTTCCCCGCCGATCTTTGCGAAACGCTTCACGCGCCCGATGATCGAAACAAAGCCGTCGGCGTCGATGCTCACCACATCCCCGGTGTCGTGCCAGCCGTCGGCGATTTCTTCGACGCCGCCGTCAGCAAGGAGATAGCCACGCATGACGTTGGGCCCGCGTACCACGAGTTTCCTGCCCTCCGCGATGCCGGGCACGTCGTCGAGACGGACCTCGATGCCGGGCAGGAGCCGTCCCACGGTCCCTGGGCGATTTTCGCCCCCGGGTTGGCTGGCCGGCTGGTTGACCGCAATGACGGGGGACGCTTCCGTCGCGCCATATCCCTCCAGAAGCTCGACGCCGAACCGGCGGGCGTAAAGCTCCCGCGTCTCGGGTTTCACCTTTTCAGCGCCCAGCACGCAGAACTTGAGGCACTTCAGCGCGTCGCCCTTGGCGGAGCGCGCATACTGGTGGGCAAACGTGTCGGTGGCGAACAGGATGTTGGCCCCGCACTCGGCGATGAGCTGGGGGATTTCCTTGAAGTGCAGCGGCGAGGGATAGAGGAAGACCTTGCGTCCGATGAGCAGCGGCAAGAGCGTCCCGCCGGTCAATCCGTAGCAGTGGAACATGGGCAGCGGATTGAAAAAGACCCATGCAGGGTCGAAGGCCACGTGCGCGGCCACCTGCTCGACGTTGGCCACGATGTTGGCGTGGCTGAGCATCGCGCCTTTCGGCGCGCCGAAGCTTCCGGACGTGAACAGGATCACGCCGGGATCGTCCGGGTTGCCGGACGCGCGGAACCGTTTCGGGAAGTAGCTTTTGACAAGTGCGGCGAGCTTGTCGCCAAGGTGGACCTGGCTGCGGATATCCTCTGCGTAGGTGAGCGTCACGTCCCGGGCGAGATCCGTCATCAACGGCTCGAGCTTGCCCGCTTCGACGAACTTGTGCGCCGTCAGGATCCTCCGCACGCCGGCGGCCTTGCAGGCGCCCTTGATGTTCGCCGCACCCGCCGTGAAGTTGAGCATGACGGGCGTGCGGCCGATCGCCTGGAGCGCGAAAAAAACCACGGTCGCGCCAACGCCCGAGGGCAGCAGGACGCCGACTGCCTCTCTCGGCCGCGTGAGGCCCTTCAGTTTGCCGCCAAGCGCAAAGGCCGCCCGCACGATGTCGTCGTATGTGAGAACCTTGCGGTCGTGGTCCTCAAGGATCGGGGTCTTCCCACCGCACTCGGCGCGGGCGCGCAGGAGCGCGTCAAAAAGCGTGATGCGCGTCCGCGCTACGTCGAACGGCTTGACCACCATAGGCTGGACGCTCCCTTGGGACCTTGGCTTTGGCCTGGCCCGTGATTTTTGTTTCAACGCTGTAACAACGCTACCCAATTGCGTCGTTTTCGCAAGCGGCGCGCAGCCGAATACGCATTGATCGCCCCGACGGTTCGCCCCATGTTCCGCCCATGGCGACCCTCATCGACAACCTTGGCCGGACCTCGCCCCAGGCCCCGGAAGGGGCGGCGGTCCACCGGCACCCCGAAAAGCGCGAGCGGCCGGACACCCCAGTGCTGCGCAAGCCGGACTGGATCCGCGTCCGCGCCCCCGCGGGCGCCGCCTACCAGCAGACCAGGGACATCGTCCGGCAAAACGGGCTCGTCACCGTGTGCGAGGAAGCCGCCTGCCCCAACATCGGGGAATGCTGGCAGCAACGCCACGCCACCTTCATGATCCTTGGGGAGGTGTGCACCCGGGCGTGCAGCTTCTGCAACGTCGCCACCGGCCTGCCAGGGCCCATCGACCCGCAGGAACCGGCGAATGTGGCGCGCGCGGTGGACGCCATGGGGCTCGCCCATGTGGTCGTCACCTCCGTGGACCGGGACGACCTTGAGGACGGCGGCGCGCGTCATTTCGTCGAGACCATCGGGGCGATCCGCGCGGCCACGCCGGCCACGACCATCGAGGTTCTGACGCCCGACTTCCTGCGCAAGCCCGGCGCCGCCGAGCAGGTGATCGACGCTGCGCCGGACGTCTTCAACCACAATCTGGAGACCGTGCCGCGGCTCTACCTCACCATCCGTCCAGGCGCCCGGTACTACCATTCCCTGCGCCTGCTCGAGCGGGTGAAGGAGCGGAACGGTCGTCTGTTCACGAAATCCGGGCTGATGGTGGGCTTGGGCGAAACGCGCGCCGAGGTGGTCCAGGTCATGGACGACATGCAGTCGGCGGGTGTCGATTTCCTGACCATCGGCCAGTACCTGCAACCGACGCGCAAACACGCGGCGATCGATCGGTACTGGACGCCCGAAGAGTTCGACGGCCTCGCGACCATCGCCCGGTCGAAGGGGTTCCTGATGGTCTCCGCCAGCCCGCTGACCCGTTCGAGCCACCATGCCGGCGAGGATTTCGTCCGGCTCCGCGCGGCGCGGGCGGCGATGGAACAGTCGCGCGCATGAGCGCTGTGACCATAGAGGCCGAGCGTCGGTTGCCTTACGCGCCCGACGCGCTGTGCGAGATGGTCGGGGATGTGCGCGCCTATCCGTCCTTCATTCCGTGGGTTCTCGACATGAAGGTCTCAGGCGAGCGGGAGCAGGATGGCGTCCGCGAGGCGATCGCGCACGTGCTCGTGGGCTGGAAGTCCCTGCGTGAACGGTTCTCTACGCGCGTGCGGAGCGCGACGGCGGCGGGCGAGGTGGATGTCACGTTGGTGAGCGGGCCGTTCCGACGCCTGGAAAACCATTGGCGGTTCCTGCCCGATGGACAGGGTGGCGCCATCGTCCGCTTCTGGATCGCCTACGAATTCAAGAACCCGCTTCTGAACACGCTCGTCCGGGTCAACCGCGACCGGGCGGCGGCGCGAATCATGGCGGCGTTCGAGAAGGAGGCGGCGCGCCGCTTCGCGACGGCGCCGGTCACGGTCTAGGCGACCATCCGCCGCAACAATTCGATCGCCTTGGCGACGGCGGCCATGCGGATCGCCGACCGCCCGATGTCTCCAAGCCGCAAGGTCTCGTGAACAAGGGCGCGGTTCTCCCGCGCGGCGGCGAGGTGAACGAGGCCCACCGGCTTGAACGCGGTGCCGCCCCCGGGGCCTGCGACGCCCGTGATGGAAACTGCGATGTTGGCGTGCGCCTCCCGCAAGGCGCCTTCGGCCATCGTGCGCGCCACCGCCTCGCTCACCGCGCCCACGTCGGCGATGAGGTCGCCCGGCACGCCCAGCAGTTCCTCCTTTGCGCGATTGGAATAGGTGACGAAGCCCCGTTCGAACACGGCGGACGAGCCGGCGATTTCCGTCAGCAGGGCCGCCACGAGGCCGCCCGTGCAGCTCTCGGCGGTGGCGATCTTGAGGCGGCGGTCTTCCGCCTCGGCCAAAAGAAGCCGCGCGCTGTGGAGGAGGTCGTCAGGGAACATCGCCGTACAATGCCCGGTGCGCCCGATCCGCGCCAGCGGCAGAATCGTTCGATACACGTCGTCGTTATGCGATCGGGCGTTCCCATTCGCCGCGCCGGCTGGCACAGACCGCGCCAAGTCACCGCATTCGCCTTGCGAGGGGTCATCTATGCAATCCCAGGAAGCCCGCCGGGCGGCGGTGCCCGCGTTCGCCGGCGTCATGTTCGCGAGCGCGGCGCTCATCTTTCTCCTGCAGCCGATGTTCGCCCGGATGACGACGCCGCAGCTGGGCGGCTCGCCGGCGGTTTGGAACACGTCGATGGTGTTCTTCCAGGCCGCGCTGCTGCTGGGTTACGTCTACGCGCACAGGCTGGCGCGTCTCGCCTCGCTGAGAACGCAGGTCCTGATCCACGGCGGCGTACTGGCGATCGCCGTTCTCGCGCTCATTTTGGCCGGCGGCGGCCTGACGATCGCGGTGTCGACGGCGCTCGGCCAGCCAGACACCGAGCGGCCGATCCTGTGGCTGCTGGGCGTCCTCGGTCTGTCCGTCGGCCTCCCGTACGCGGCCATCTCTGCGACCGCGCCTTTGCTTCAGGCCTGGTACGCTCGCACCGGTCGGGCAGACGCCCACGATCCCTATCATCTCTATGCGGCCAGCAACCTTGGCAGCCTCCTGGGTCTGGCGGCCTATCCCATCGCGGTGGAGCCGCTGCTGGGTCTTTCCGTGCAGGCGCAGGCTTGGGCGGCGGCGTTCGTCGTCGTGTCGATCGCCATTGTAGGCGCCGGTTGGCTGGCGAGCCGCACCGACACCGCCGAAGCCCCCCCGCAAGACGAGGCGGCGCCGACCTCCACGTGGGGTGACCGCCTGTTCTGGATGGCTGCGGCCGCCGCGCCTTCGAGCCTCATGCTGGGCGTCACGAACCATATCTCGACGGACGTCGCCTCGGCCCCGTTTCTGTGGGTCATTCCCTTGGCGCTCTACCTCGTCACGTTCGTCATCGCCTTCGGCAAGGGCGCCGATACGTGGCGCGACCCTGTGGCCATGATGCAGCCGATCGCCCTCGCGTCCGTGGTGATCGCGTTTACGGAAAACGATTTCATCTTCACCCTGACGGCGAGCCTGCTGTGCTTTTTTCTGTCCGCGCTCGTGTGCCACCTTGCGCTGTCGGCGCGTCGGCCCCCGGTCGGGCGGCTGACTGAGTTCTACATGTGGGTGAGCGTCGGCGGGGTCGTGGGCGGAGCGGCGACGGCTCTGCTGGCGCCGGTGATCTTCAACGACGTCTACGAATACCCTCTGGCGCTCGCCGCCGTGGCGCTTTTCCTGCCGCGCCGTGACAAGCCCTTGCCCGATTACGCGGCGATCTTCGTCATGGTCGTGGCGGGCGGCGTCGCGCTGTCGCGGCTCTTGTGGGCCGACGGCGACCTGCGGCCGTTCTGGATGGCGGGCGAACTGACGGCGCAGGACTGGGGACAGGCCGCCAGCGTCCTGTTCGTGGGTTTGCTGGTGGTCGCGGCGGCCGCGGAGCAGAAGTACGCCCGCCCCGCGTCCATCGGCGTCGCCGGGCTTTTGGGCGCCGCCGCGATCGGCAGGCTCGCGCTCGACCAGGATGGATGGGCCCCGGTCGACTACTCGATTTCGGCCAGCATGTTCGGGTTCGCGGTTTTGGTGCTCATGGCGCAGCGTCGCCAGCTTGTGCGCGAGATCGCCGCCATTTTGGGCTTCGGCCTCGCGCTCACGGTGGGGGTCATCTACTACTTCCGCCAGAATGCGGCGCCCGAGGAGCTGCTCTTCATCGTTCTGGCGATCATTGCGGTCGCCATCCTCGCCAATCGGGCAAAGCCCGTGCTGGCCGCGGCGCTCGTGATCGCCGCATTCGCCACGGTCCACGTCAACAGCGCCGACCGCAACATCGCCTTTCAGGGGCGCAGTTTCTTCGGCGTCACCCGGGTCGTCGAGTATGCGGACATGAGCGACGGCGTCCTTCGCGTGATGATGCACGGCACGACGATCCACGGCGCACAATACGTCACGGGGGAACGCACCCGCGAACCCATGACCTACTACCACCCCGATACCGGGCTCGGCGTGACCACGCAGGCGGGCCTTGCCCGCTTTCCCGCCGCTCGGCTCGGTCTCATCGGGCTGGGGTCGGGCTCCACCGCCTGCCTGAAGCGGCCGCAGGACACGCTGACGATCTTCGAAATCGACCCCATGGTGGTGCGGTTTTCGACGCAGACGGGCGTGTTCACATACACCCCGCAGTGTGCGCCCGACGCCCGTGTGATCCTCGGAGACGCCCGGCTTGGGGTGCAGACCTTGCCCGACGGTGCGTTCGACGTCCTCGTCGTGGATGCGTTTTCCTCGGACGCCGTGCCAGCGCATTTGCTGACGCGGGAGGCGATCGCGCTCTACCTGAGGAAGCTTTCGCCCGAAGGGATCGTCATCCTTCACTTGTCCAATCGCAACCTGGATCTCGTCGCCGAGGCGGCTCGCGTCGCCCGCGCCGGTGGTTGGGGCGCGCTCTGGGCGTCGCTCGAGGGCTCGGAGTCGGCCGACTATTACACCTCGTTTTCGACGAGCGTCATGGTCATCGGCCGCACGCAGGCCGTCGTCGACGGCCTCATGCTGGGGCCGGAGTGGTGTCCGATCGTCGACGCGGCCACCGACACGGCGTCACCGTTCGCCGCCGAGTGCGGACCCATCGACCTGCGGGGCCGCGCGTGGAGCGACGAGTACGTCAATCTGGTGCGCCCGCTGCTCGCCAATCTCGGGCTTTGACGTCAGAGCGGCAGCAGCACGGTCGCGGTGGCTTGCGCGGCGAGACCCTCTTCGCGCCCTGTGAACCCCATCCGCTCTGTGGTGGTCGCCTTCACGCTGGTGCGCTCCGTGGTCAGACCAAGGAGGTCCGCCGTGCGCGCGCGCATGGCGACGCGATGCGGCCCGATTTTCGGCCGTTCGCAAATGAGCGTGATGTCGGCGTGTACGATCCGCCCTCCCGCGCGCGCCACCAGGTCCACGGCGTGGCGCAGGAAGACCGCTGAATCGGCGCCCCGCCACTGCGGATCGCTCGGAGGGAAGTGATCGCCGATGTCGCCGGCGCCGATGGCGCCAAGCAGGGCGTCGGTGAGGGCGTGCAAACCGGCGTCGGCGTCGGAGTGCCCCAACAGGCCCCGGTCATGGGGAATGCGTACGCCGCACAGCGTGACATGATCGCCCGGTCCGAAGCGGTGCGCGTCGAAGCCCGTGCCGACGCAAGGGGTCTGTCCGCCCACCAGCATCTCCATCAGGGCGTGATCCTCCGGGAACGTGATCTTGCCGACCCGCGCGCTGCCTGGCACCAGGCGCGTGGTCATTCCCGCGGCCCGCGCCACGGCCAGATCGTCTTCGAAGACGGCGGTCGGGTCGAGGCTTCGGTAGGCCTCCAGCAGGGGGCCGAAGGCGAAGCCTTGCGGGGTTTGCACCCGCCAGAGGCGGTCCCGCCCGACGTCTGCGACGACGGCCCCTGAATCATCTGTGCGCTTGAGGGCGTCCGCCACAGCAAGCGCCGGCGCCGCCGCGTCTGTGGTCTGGAGGGCGTCGAGGACACTCTCAATGAGGCCGGTGCTGACGCCGGGCCGGGCGGCGTCGTGGATGAGCACCCACTCCGGTCTTTGGCCCTGGCCCGCTAACCACTCCAGCCCTGCTCTAACGGAAGCCGTCCGGGTTGGCCCTCCAGCGGTCTGCTCAACGTCCAACCCCGCCGTGCATTCTCCAAGGGCGGTCGCATCGGCGGGATCGGCGACGACGACAATCCGCTGGACATTGGCCACGGCGCGAAACGCATCGAGCGACCAGCGGAGCATCGGCCGCCCCGCAAACGGACGAAACTGCTTGGGCAGGCCGGCGCCTGCGCGTTGGCCACGGCCGGCGGCGACGATGAGGGCGGCTGCTGCCAAGGTGTGTCTCCGTGGCTTTCATGTCGCGGTGTGGCCCCTGAGGCAATGCGTCCAGAAGTATCCGCTGGCGCCCTCAAAATAGGCGCCTTACAAAAAGGCATGCTTACGCCGCTCCAGATTGGCGCTCTCTCGATCCCGTCGCCGGTGCTGCTTGCGCCGATGGCGGGCGTGACCGATCTGCCATTCCGGCGGCAGGCCTACCGGTTCGGAGCCCCCTACGTGGTTTCGGAGATGGTGGCGGGCGACGAACTGGCTCGCGCCCGTCGGGACATGGTTCGTCGCGTGGCGGGCGCGGGCGTCGTGTCGCCGCTGGTGATCCAACTCGCGGGACGAGAAGCGCAGTGGATGGCGGAGGGCGCCCGTCTCGCCGAGGACGCCGGCGCCGATGTTATCGACATCAACATGGGGTGCCCGTCGAAGTCCGTCACGAACGGAGCTTCGGGTTCGGCGCTGATGCGCGATCCGGATCACGCGTTGAGGTTGATCGACGCGACGGTCGGGGCGACGTCGCGTCCCGTGACGTTGAAGATGCGCCTGGGCTGGGATGTGGGCACGTTGAACGCACCGTCCATCGCCGCACGCGCCGAGGCCTCCGGCGTGCGCATGATCGTCGTTCACGGACGGACCCGATGCGAGTTCTTCCGCGGCATCGCCGACTGGGCCGCGATCCGCGCCACGGTGGACGCTGTCCGCATTCCCGTGATCGCGAATGGCGACATCGCAACGGCGGACGACGCGCGACGCGCGCTGCAACAGTCCGGCGCCGCCGGTATCATGATCGGACGCGGCGCGCAGGGAAAACCGTGGCGGACGGCCAGTGTCGCGCAAGCGCTGGCTGCGGGGGGGGAGGCCAAGGATCCCCCCGATCCTGTGATCGGGGAAAGTCTCGCCGCGCTCTACGAAGATAGTCTGGCGTTCTACGGACGCGACCTCGGCCTTAGGATCGCCAGGAAACACATCGCATGGGCGATCGATGGCGGGGCGTCCGCATTGTCGGACGACGCGCGTCGGCGCGCTCGCGCCGAGATCTGTCGCATGGACTGCCCGACCCGGGTTCAGCGCGCGCTTCGTGACGTGTTCACGGGCGGGCTCCATCTGGAGGCTGCGTAATGGTGACCCTCGTGCAATCCCGCGTGGCGCGCAGCGCCGGGGATGCGCAAACGCTCCTCGACGCGATGCCCGTGCTAGTTCTGGGGGTGGACGTCGCAGGGCGGATCCACTTCGCCAACATAGCCGCGGCGGAAGTGCTAGCGGCGCCGGCAGGCGGTCTGGTCGGGCGCCGCCTCGCCGACGTCTTCGGCGCTACGAGCACCGTGGCGGCGTTCGGCCGCCGCGCCGCCGCGGAAGCCATCCGCTTGTCACAGGCCGATATCCTGATCGAGGGCCCCACTTTCACGCTCGGGCGCGCGGACTTCATTGCTGCGCCTGTGGACGATCCGGCGGGCGCGGTGCTGACGTTCGTGCCCCGCTCGGCGTCGCGCGCGGCGACGTCGGCGCACAGCGCGCCGCCCATTGCGCGCACGCTGGCCCACGAAGTGCGCAACCCGCTGGCGGGAATCCGCGCAGCGGCGCAGCTCATCGGCAAGGACGCCACGGCGGACGTGCGGGTGCTCACCGACATGATCTGCGCCGAGGCGGACCGCATTCGACGCCTGACGGACCGCATCGATGCATTCGACGACCTTGCGCCGCCGCGCCTGGCGCTGCTGAACATACACGAAGCTCTCGGACGCGCCCACGCGGTCGTGTCGGCCACGTTCCCGTCGGTGGCGATCGTGGAGGCCTACGATCCGTCGCTGCCGCCCGTGGCGGGCGACATGGACCAGCTGATCCAGGTGTTCCTCAACATCGCCAAGAACGCCGCGGAGGCCGTGCGGGGTCGCCCAGGGGGCGCTGTGACACTCAGCACGCGCTATCGCCCCGGCGTACGGGTGCGCAGCGCCGGCGGCGTCGCGCGCGCGCAAATGGAAGTCGCCGTCACCGACAATGGTCCGGGACTATCCCCCTTGCTGGAAGGGCGTGTGTTCGAGCCATTCGCCACCACGAAGGCCGATGGCGTGGGCCTTGGGCTCGCGATCGCCGCCGAGATCATCTCGCGCCACGAAGGCCGTATCGACGTGGAATCCCGTCCCGGTCACACGGTGTTTCGTGTGCTGCTGCCGATCGCCGAGGAATACACCCCATGACCGCGCGGATTCTCCTGGCCGACGACGACGCCAGCCTGCGTCTCGTCCTCTCGCAGGCGCTGACGCGGGAGGGCTATGGAGTCCGCGCGACGGCCAGCCTCGCCACGCTGGCGAAGATGGTGCGCGACGGAGAGGGAGATCTCGTGATCTCCGACGTCTACATGGGCGACGATTGCCTGTTCGACATTCTGCCGGGACTGCGTGCGGCAAGGCCGGAGTTGCCGGTCATCGTGATGAGCGGCCAGAGCACCGTCATGACCGCTGTGTCAGCGGCGGGCGCGGGCGCCTACGACTACGTGCCAAAACCTTTTGACCTCGATGACCTGATCGACGCCGCCCGCCGTGCGCTGACCAAGGGGCCCGAGGCCAAGGCGAGAGCGCAGGCGGCGGCCGCCGAACGGGAAGAGCGGCTGCCGTTGATTGGCCGATCGGCCGCCATGCAGGAGGTCTACCGGATCATGGCGCGGTCGGCCGCGACCGACATGATCGTCCTCATCGAGGGTGAAACGGGCGTCGGCAAGGAAGCTGCGGCGCGGGCGATCCACCAGTTCAGCCGTCGAAAGACGGGGCCGTTCGTGCGCCTCAGCTTGATGGGCGCGCCGCCTGCGGCCGCGGCGGATGCGCTGTTCGGCGCCGACGGCGAGGCCGCCCGCGCGGTCGGCGGCACGTTGTTCGTGGATGATGTGGATTCTCTCTCGGCCGAGGGCCAGGCGGCGCTTGAGCGCTTCCTCGACAGGCGCAGCAATGGCGGCGTGGGGGATGTGCGGGTGCTCGCCGCCTCGTCGCGGCCGCTCGGCGTCATGTCGCTGGAAGGGACGTTCCGTCCCGATCTCTATTATCGTCTGGCCATCGTTACGCTGCGGATACCGCCGCTGCGCGAACGCTTGGAGGATGTGGGGGATCTGGCTCGGGCGTTCCTCGTACGCGCCCGCCGTGACGGACTTCCCGAAAAGGGGATCGATGGATCCGCCATCGAACTGCTGAAGACCCACACGTGGCCTGGCAATGTCCGTGAACTGGAAAACCTGCTCCATCGCGCGGCGGCCCTCCGGCCGGAGCCGTTGATCTCGGGCCGCGAAATCGCCCAGGAAATGGCGTCCCTCAGGCAGGATGTGTCCCCCGTGGCGGCGGGCGGACAAACCTTCGACGACGTCCTGCGGCCCCATCTGAGCGCCCTTCTCGCCTCGGCCAACGCCGGGGACGAGGGGGAGGGGGTTTATGACCGCGTGCTCCAGGCCATTGAGCGGCCCCTTATCGAACTGGCGCTCCAGGGCACCCGGGGCAACCAGATCAAGGCCGCCGCCATCCTCGGCATCAACCGGAACACCCTGCGGAAGAAGATTCAGACGTTAGGCATCCGCGCTGGGTCCGACGATTGACCTGAGTAGCGCCTGGGGCGCATGTGTGGCCTTGAAGGCACGCACCTGTGACACAATGACGACGACTTCCCTTTCGGAACGAACCGATACCGGGGTCCTGCGGTTGGGCACCGCGGGATTTCTCGGCGGCTTCGTCGTGGCCGCTGCGCTGACCATTGCGGCGACGGTGTTGGCGGTGTCCGGCGCAGGGCCGCTCAGGCTCGACAGCCCGTTGGTCCTCGCCCTCCTCGGATCGAGCCTGCTGATCAGCGCGGGCCTGGGCGTTCTGCTGGCGCTTCGGATCGTTCGCATCGCCGGCGCGCGATCGGCGCCGGGGAGCGGGGCGCGCCTGCATCTTCGCTTCGTCTCGTTGTTCAGCGCGGCGGCGGTGACCCCGGCGGTGGTTGTCGCCCTCTTTCTCGGCGCGACTATGAGCCGGGGGATCGAGGAGTGGTTCTCAGACCGCGTGAAGACGGTCGTGGAGAACGCTGCGCTCGTGGGGCGCAGTTATGTCCAGGCGGCGCAGGAAAACCTGCGTGGCGAAGTGCTGGCGATGGCGACGGACCTGAACCGCGCCCAGCGGGGCCTCACCGCGGAGTACGCCGCATACAACGCCTACCTGGAGGCGCAGACCGAGCAGCGCTACTTCGCCTCGGCATACGTCATAGACGGCCAGGGCCGCGTTCTCGCCGCGGCGCGCACGCCCGACGCACCGCCCTACACTGCGCCCTCTCCACAGGGATTTGGCGAGGCGGCGTCCGGCGAGCTGACCATGCGGCTGTTCGAGGACGCCGGCTACATTCGCGCGCTCTACCGGTTGAGCGCATACGACAACGCCTACCTGTATGTCGTACGCTACGTCGATCCGGACATGCTGCGCCAACTGCGCACCTTCGACCAGGCCGTGACCGACTACAGGGCGACCGAAGACAGCCGGGCGCAACTCCAGATTCTCTTTGCGCTCGCCTATCTCGCCACCGCGGTGCTGATCCTGCTTGGTGCAGTCTGGCTCGGCCTGTCGAACGCAAGCCGCGTGTCCGAGCCGATCGGGCGCCTCGCGGAGGCCGCGCGCCGGGTGGCGTCCGGCGATCTGAATGCGCGCGTGGCCGTCGGCCGCGAGCGCGACGAAGTCGACGCCCTTGGGCGCGCCTTCAACCGCATGACGGCGCAACTGGACTCGCAGCGCAGCGACCTTATCAACGCGCGCCAGGAGGCCGAGGATCGCAGCCGCTTCACGCAGGCTGTGCTGGCGAACGTGAGCGCGGGGGTCGTTGGTCTGGACGGCGAGGGTCGCATCACTGCCGCCAACAGCTCGGCCGCCGATCTGTTGGCCGTTTCGGTCGATGCCTTGGAGGGGCGGCGGCTTGACGAAGTGGCGCCCGAGTTTGCGGACATCGTCGCGGCTGCGCGCGAGGCGGCGCCCATCGCCCCGCGCCGCGTCGACATGGCCCGTGCGGGATCCACGCGCCACCTGAGCGTCCGCGTGAGCGGCGCCGACAACGCCACCGGCATCGTGCTGACGTTCGACGACATGACCAAGCTGGTGGCGGCGCAGCGCCAGGAGGCATGGAAGGATGTTGCGCGCCGGATCGCCCACGAGATCAAGAATCCCCTGACCCCAATCCAGCTCTCGGCCGAACGCCTGCAACGCCGCTTCGGGGCGGAGATTCAGTCGGATACCGAGACGTTCCAGCGCTGCACGGAAACGATCCTGCGCCAGGTCGCCGACATAGGACGGATGGTGGACGAGTTTTCGGGGTTCGCCCGGATGCCGACGCCTCGCTTCGAGCCGGTGGACATTATCGTGACCGCCCGGGAGGCGATGTTGGACCAGCGCTTGTCGTTTTCGGATGTCCGCTTCGACGTGGAGGGGGACGAAGACGCTCTGACGATGATCTGCGATGGCCGCCTCCTCGCGCAGGCGCTCACCAATGTCATCAAGAACGCGGCCGAGGCGATCCAGACGCGTCGTGGCAAAGAGGGTGAGCCCAAGGAAGGGCGGGTGCTCATGCGCATTGCGCACGACGAGCGGGATGTAACGATCGACATCATCGACAACGGGATAGGATTTCCCGCCAACGACCGTGACCGTCTTGTGGAGCCCTACGTGACCACGCGCACCAAGGGCACGGGCCTCGGCCTCGCCATCGTGCGCCGCGTGGTGGAGGACCATGGCGGGTCGCTTGTCCTGTCAGACGCGCCCGGCGCAGGTCCCGGCGCCATGGTGCGTCTCATCCTACCGCGGCAGGGAATTTCGCCTGCCATGTTCTTCAACGGCGAAGACTGAGGAAAAGTCCAATGACATCCGATGTTCTTGTCATCGACGACGAGGCCGACATCCGCGAACTCGTGGCTGGCATTCTCCAGGACGAGGGGCACCAGGTGCGCACGGCCCGCGATGGCGATGAGGCGCTCGACGCCGTGCGTCGGCGACGCCCGACGCTGGTGGTTCTCGATATCTGGCTGCAGGGAAGCCGTATCGACGGCCTCGACCTGCTGACGCTGTTCCGCGAGAGCGATCCGGACATGCCCGTCATCGTCATCAGCGGCCACGGCACGATCGAGACAGCGGTCGCGGCGATCCGCAAGGGCGCCTATGATTTCATCGAAAAACCGTTCAATGCCGACCGTCTGCTGGTCGTGGTCAGTCGCGCCGTGGAAACGGCGCGTCTGAAGCGGGAAAACGCGTCGCTGCGCGCCCGTTCGGTCAGCGGCGCCGACCTTGTCGGCGGCTCGGCGGTCATGGCCCAGCTGCGCTCCGCGGTGGATCGCATCGCCCAGTCCAACTCCCGGGTTATGATTTCCGGGCCGTCCGGGTCGGGCAAGGAGCTCGTGGCGCGCCTGCTCCACGAACGCTCCACCCGTGGCGGCGGCCCCTTCATCGCCATCAACGCCGCATCGATCGCCCCGGAGCGGATGGAGATCGAGCTGTTTGGCGAAGAGGGTCCCGACGGGCGCCCCCAAAAGATCGGCGTCTTCGAACAGGCGCATCAAGGCACGCTCCTGCTGGACGAGGTCGGCGACATGCCTCCGGAAACGCAGAGCAAGATTCTGCGTGTGCTGGTGGACCAACGCTTTCGTCGCCTCGGCGGCTCCGCGGACGTCCAGGTCAATGTGCGCGTGATCTCCTCCAGCTCACGCGATTTGCGGCCGGACATCGAACGTGGCCGCTTCCGCGAAGATCTTTTCCACCGGCTCAATGTCGTCCCGTTGCGCGTGCCCAGCCTGGCGGAACGGCGGGAGGACATTCCCGAGCTTGCGGACTACTTCGTGCGCCGCCTCACCGACGGATCGGGGCTGCCCACGCGCAATCTGGCGCCGGACGCCATGGCCGCGCTGCAAGCGGCGGAATGGCCGGGCAACGTGCGCCAGCTGCGCAACATCATCGAGCGGATCCTCATCCTGGCCACGGGCGACCCCTCGACGCCGGTCACCGTCGACGCCTTGCCTCCCGAAGCGTGGCCGTCGGCGGCGTTCTCGCAGCATCAAGGGCTGCAGGAAGTCATTGGCATGCCCCTGCGTGACGCCCGGGAGCGGTTTGAACGGGAGTATCTCAACGTCCAGATCACGCGCTTCGGCGGCAACATCTCCAGGACGGCGGCGTTCATCGGCATGGAGCGCTCCGCGCTGCACCGCAAACTCAAGTCCCTCGGCGTCGACACGCCGGGACGCGCCATCGGCGACCTCGAATGAGCCGGGTCGCCTATGTCAACGGCGCGTATGTGCCGATGGCGTCCGGAGCGCTCAACGTCGAAGACCGCGGGTTCCAGTTTTCCGACGGCGTCTACGAAGTGTGGAGCCTGCTGGACGGCCTGTTGCTTGATGAGCGCGCGCACCTTGACCGTCTCGAACGATCGCTTGGCGCGTTGCGCATCCCCATGCCTATGCCGAGGGGGGCGCTGGCTGCCGTCTTGCGAGAGACCGTCCGCCGGAACGGACTGCGCAACGGCCTAGTGTATCTCCAGGTCACGCGCGGAGTCGCGCCGCGGGATCATGCCTTTCCCGCCGAGGCGCACCCGACCATCGTGGTGACCGCCCGACGCATTGATCGCGCCGCACTGGCGCGCCGCCAGCGCGACGGGGTGGCCGTCGTTACCATGCCGGACATCCGCTGGGGCCGTTGCGACATCAAATCTGTGTCTCTGCTGCCCAACGTCCTCGCCAAGCAGGCCGCCCGTGAGGTGGGGGCGTACGAAGCCTGGCTCGTCGATCACGACGGCTTTGTGACGGAAGGGGCGTCGTCGACCGCCTGGATCGTGGACCATGACGGGGCCCTCCGCACACGGCCGCTGAGCGCCGCAATCCTTCCCGGCGTCACGCGGAGCGTCCTCATGGACCGGGCCCGAGAACGCCAGATTGGCGTCGTTGAACGGCCGTTTACCGTGGCGGAGGCGAAAGCCGCGCGTGAAGCGTTCATGTCCGCGGCGTCGGGGGCGCTGACCCCGATCGTGGCCATTGACGGCGTCGTCATCGGGGAGGGAACCCCCGGCCCCGTCGCCACCCTGCTGCGCGCCGCCTACTTCGAAGGCGCCGGTCGCTAGGGGGCCGCCCTTATGTTGCAGTGCACACCGCCCGCCGGGTAAGGTGCTGGCCGCGCCAGTGCGTTTTTGTGGCGTTCTCTACCGGCAAAGAGGCCCCAGAAAATGGATAAAAAGCAGAACCTTCAGGACACGTTCCTCAATGCTGTCCGGAAGAACAAGACACCGCTCACGATCTTTCTCGTCAACGGGGTCAAGCTCCAGGGCGTGGTGACGTGGTTTGACAACTTCTGCGTGCTGTTGCGTCGCGACGGGCAGATCCAGCTCGTGTACAAGCACGCGATATCGACAGTGATGCCGGGCGGTCCCGTGCAGTTGTTCGAGGGCGACAAGGAGCAGGGCGACGAGTAGGCCATCACGCACCACCGCCGCAGCGCCGCTGCGGGCGATCGTGATCCTTCCCCTCGTGAGGGACTTTCATCGTGATCCGGCGCTCCGCCTCGCAGAGGCCCGCGGCCTCGCCGAAGCCCTCGATCTCGACGTCGTCCGCTCCGAAGCCGTGTCGGTGCGCAAAATCTCGCCGGCCTTGTTTCTCGGTGGCGGACGAGTTGAGGCTTTGCGTTCGGCAGTCGACGAACACGCCATCGACGTACTGGTGGTCGATACCGCATTGTCCCCAGTCCAGCAGCGGAACCTCGAAACCGCGACGGGCGCCAAGGTCGTCGACAGGACGGGCCTCATCCTGGAGATTTTCGGCCGTCGCGCGCGGTCACGCGAAGGCGTCGTGCAGGTGGAGCTGGCGCGCTTGGCGTATGAACGCTCGCGGCTGGTGCGCACTTGGACGCACTTGGAGCGTCAGCGAGGCGGTCTCGGGAAAACGGGCGGTCCGGGCGAAACGCAGATCGAGCTTGACCGACGGATAATCGCCCAGCGGATCGACCGCCTCAAGCTGGAGCTGGAGGAGGTGCGCCGAACACGCGGTCTCCAGCGCAGCGCGCGCCGGCGCGCGGGGCTGCCGGCTGTGGTCCTCGTCGGCTACACCAACGCAGGCAAATCCAGCTTGTTCAACCGTCTCACGGCGGCCGGCGTGTTCGCCAAGGATATGCCCTTCGCGACGCTCGATCCTACGGCGCGCATCGTGAAACTGCCGTCCGGCCGGGCTGTGATCCTGTCCGATACCGTAGGGTTCATCACCGATCTGCCGACCGAGCTCGTGGCGGCATTCCGCGCAACGCTGGAGGAGGTGACGTCGGCGGATCTTCTGGTGCACGTCCGCGACATCGCGCATCCGGAGACTGAGTCGCAGCGCGACGATGTCCTGACGATCCTCGATCAGCTGAAGGGGGACGCGCCCCATCCCGCGCCGGTGATCGAGGCATGGAACAAGGTCGATTTGCTGTCGCCGGCGCAGGCTGACGCCCGCCGCGCCCGCCTCATAGCCGATGGAGACACGGTCGCACTGTCTGCGCAGTCGGGCGAGGGCATGGCGGACCTGCTGGAGGCCATCGAGCGGCGGGCCTTTGGCCCCTCGCGAATTGTCGTCATGCGCCTGGACCCGTCAGACGGTCGTGCGCGGGCGGCGCTTTCAGTGCGCGGTCGGGTACTGGCGGAGCGCCTGGATGACGCCGGCCAGCTGGAGATTACGGTCGAACTCCCGGCAGAGTGGACAGAGGCTGCCGGGGAAGGGCCATGGACTTCTTCGCAGGCTGCGGAATAGGGCTTACTTGCGCTCTTCGTTCTTGGCGGTCGTCCAGTAGGCTTCCAACTCTTCCAAAGTGTGCTGGCCGCCGCGCGCATTCATTTCACGCTCAACGTGACCGAAGCGCCGTTCGAACTTCGCATTGGCCTGTCGCAGCGCTTCCTCGGGGTCGACGCCCAGCTTCCGGGAAAGGTTGGCCATCACGAACAGGATGTCGCCCATCTCTTCTGCAATGTTTCCGGCGTCGCCTGCGGTGCGGGCTGCGGACAACTCGAGCATCTCTTCGTCGAGCTTCCTGAGCACGTCGTCTGCCGTAGGCCAGTCGAACCCCACGCGCGCGGCCCGGCTGGCGAGCTTTTCCGCGCGCATCAACGCGGGGAGGGCGAGTGCGACGTCGTCAAGAACGCCCGCGCCGTTCAGCGCGCGCTTTTCCGCCTTTTGGGCTTCCCACGCCACCTTTTGGTCCTCAGCGCTCCTGCGCGCGTCGCCCACGCCGAATACGTGCGGGTGTCGCTCAATCATCTTGGCGTTCAAGGTCTCGATCACGTGGACGAGATTGAAGTATCCGGCTTCCTCCGCCATCCGCGCATGAAAAACGACCTGGAACAGGAGATCTCCAAGCTCTTCCTTCAGCGCAGGCATGGACCCGCGCTGGATCGCATCGGCGACTTCGTACGCCTCTTCGATGGTGTATGGCGCGATAGTCGCGAATGACTGCGCCACATCCCATGGGCAGCCCGTATCGGGGTTCCGGAGACGGGCCATAATGTGCGCCAGGGTGTTTATCGCCGCGCCGAGTTGTCGTCCGTCGGCGGCGCCATCTAATTGAAATACTTGGATATTTTCTGACATGCGCATTCCGCATAAGATATATTATGTCAAACGATGTATGGTAGATCGACGCTCCATCCGTCGTGGGCAGGTTCTACGCCATGCGGCAGCGTCCGCACCAGCGTCGCATAGTCGAGGTCCACGTGGAGATTGGTCAGAACCGCACGCTTCGGCCGGAGTCGGTCGATCCAGCCAAGCGTTCGTTCCAGGTGTGCGTGGCTTGGATGCGGCGCATAGCGCAAGGCGTCCACGACCCAGACGTCGAGTCCCTCGAGGGCGGCCATGGTGTGCTCCGGTAGTTCGGAGACGTCGTTGTTGTAGGCGAAGCCAGCGATACGAAAGCCGAAGGACGCGATTGCGCCGTGTTCTTGCAGCAGCGGTGTGACCACCAACGGGCCACCGGGTCCGTCCAGGTGCAGTGGGACGCCGTCGACAATGGTCTCGGCGCTCGAGAGGATTGCAGGGTAGCCGCCCGATCCCCGGAAAATGTAGTCAAAGCGCCGTGTCATCGTGGCCCAGGTTACTGGATCCATGTAGGTCGGGATGCGCTTGCGCATCTGCTGCGCGAGCGCGCGCACGTCATCGATGCCGTGGGTCTGGTCGGCATGGTCATGGCTGAAGAGGATGGCGTCGAGGCGCGTCACCCCGTGTGCCAGAAACTGTTCGCGCAAGTCGGGGGAGGTGTCGATGACGACAGTGGTCGCCTCCCCCTCTCCTGCCGCGCCGCGCCAGCGTTGCAGGAGGAGGCTGCCCCGGGTGCGGCGATTGCGCGGCTCGCCGGGATCGCAGACGCCCCAATCGCCTCCCACGCGCGGCACGCCACCGGAGGAGCCGCAGCCAAGGATCGTCGCCCGCATCGTGCCCGTCATCGACGCGCCTTGCTGAAGAGCGCGTAGAAGTTGTCCGCCATTTGGGCTGCGGCCACCTCCTCGGGCACGTTGCGCCACGCGCAGAAGTACCGATGGACGTCCACGAGAAAAGCGGGTTCGTTCCTCTGGCCGCGATGTGGCGTCGGCGCAAGATACGGGCAGTCGGTCTCGAGGATGATGCGATCGAGCGGGGCGATGGCGGCGACGGCCCGGACGTCCTCGGCTTTCTTGAATGTGAGAATGCCCGACAGGGAGATGTACGCACCCAGCGCGAGCGCGCGTTCCGCCAGGTCGCGGCCGCTGGTGTAGCAGTGCATCAGGATCCTGAAGGGCCCCTTCCGGAACTCTTCCTCTAGGATGGCGCCCATCCGATCGTCAGCTTCACGTGTGTGCACGATCAGCGGCAGATCGGTCCGGCGCGCAGCTTCTATGTGCCGGCGGAACACGATTTCCTGATGCTCTATGGGACTGTGGTTGTAGTGGCGATCAAGCCCGGTCTCGCCAACGCCGATGACCTTGGGATGGGCGGTGTGAGTGACCAGCGCATCGACGCTCAAGTCCAGGTGATCCCGGGCGTAGTGCGGGTGTGCGCCGACGCTGCACCAGATGTCCGGATTCGCCGTGGCGATCGCGAGGACGCGATCGAAGTTCTTCAGCTGGTCGCAGATCGTCACCATCGCCCCGACGCCGGCCCCACGGGCGCGGGCGATGACTTCGTCGCGGTCGGCGTCGAACGCTTCGGCGTGGAGATTGACGTGGGTGTCGATCAGCATCATGCGACTGCACGCTCGAGAATGCGCGTGGCGCGGGCGAAGGCGTGCGTTGCGTCCATATCGAGGCTCTCGGCCTCGCGCTCGAGGGCAAGCAGAGAGCTGTAGGCCTCTGCGAGCCGGGCGGCGCGGGGCGGCGCGGCGAGCCGCGCCATCAAGGCGCCTTCCTGAGGATGGGCGTCTTCGACGCCCGTGCTGACGGCTACGGCCCGCTGCAGCCAGTCACGGGTCAGCATCATGAAAAGGGACAGGCGCTGTGCGCGATCGCCGCCTCGGAAAACCTCTGGCAGAAAAGCCCGTCCGCCCTGTTTGCCGGACGCGTCCAGCGCGTCGAGCAGTGCGCTGTACAATGGTCCAACCCCCGCCGCCGCCAACGCGATCGCCCGCCCGGGCCTGCCTGCGGCAAATCGAACGGCGGCCTCGTCCGGCGCGCTACCCGTCGCGCCGCTGACCGTGCTCCGCACGAGGTCCGCGCTGATCGGGCGAAGATCCAGCCGGCGACATCGCGACCGGATCGTGGGCAGCAGCCCCCCTGGCGCGTGCGAGATCAACAGCAGCACGGTTCGGGGCGGCGGCTCTTCGAGCGTTTTCAGCAAGGCGTTCGCCGCGTTGCGGTTGAGGTCGTCGGCCGCGTCCACGATGGCGACCCGCATGCCGCCTTCGCCGCTCTTCAGCGAGAAGAACCCGCCTAGTCCTCGGGCGTCGTCCACGCCGATCTCACTGCGTGGCTTTCCGCGCTCGTTGAGGCTGCGGCGGAGGACGAAGAGATCACCGTGCGAAAGCGCCGCCACGCGTCGCGCAACCGGGTCTTGCCCATTGACATCCAGCGGCCGGGGACCCGCCACCTTCGCGCCGAGCGCCACCCGAGCGAAGCGATAGGCCAGCGTGGCCTTCCCGACGCCCTTCGGCCCCGTGATCAGCCAGGCGTGGTGGAGACGCGCGCCGCCGAGGGCGTCAGCCAGAATGGCCTCTACGTACTCATGGCCCTGGAAGGCGTAGGTATCGCGCGGGTGGGCGGCGCCGGGTTCCTGGTCGAGGTCCATCGCCCGACCCTATAGCGCGAAGCCAAGGCGGCGGGCGACCGCCTCGCGAGCATCATCGAGCACAACGTTCGGGGCGCGGCTTGCGTCAAGCACGACGCAGCGCCCGGGTTGCGTGCGCGCTAAATCCAGAAAGGCGGCGCGAACCCGGCTGTGGAAGGCGCCATCGCGCTGCTCGAACCGGGCTTCCCCGGCCGCCGTGCTCTTCGCGCGACCCAGACCTATTGCGGGATCGACGTCGAGGATCAGCGTCAGATCGGGCGTTGGCGCGCCGATGAGGCCCGACAGGGTCTGCACCGCCGTGGGCGGGACGCCGCCCGCGGCCGCCTGATAGGCCAGCGTGGAGTCCGTGAAGCGGTCGCAGATCACGCAGGCGCCGGCGCTTAGCGCAGGCTTGATCACGCGCTCCAGGTGATCGTTGCGCGCGGCCATGAGCAGGAGCGTCTCGGACAGAGGGCTCCACCGATGCCGCTCTCCCCGGACGAGCAGTGCGCGAATCTCGTCGGCGCCCTCGGTCCCTCCAGGCTCCCGCGTGCTGACGACGGCGACGCCAATCCTTTCCAGCGCGGCGGCCAATCCCTTCGCCAGGGTCGACTTGCCGGCTCCCTCCCCTCCCTCAAGCGTGATGAAGCGACCCAGCGTCACGCGTGCTCAGCCGCCGCCAAAGACACGGGATAGACCAAACCCAGCCCTCGCGAATGGGTTGGCCCGCCCGACACGCGCGCCGGCCGCCAGGGGAAACTCTTGCCGTACGCCAGGACCCTCAACGACGAGTCGCGCAATCACGTCGCCCTTCTTGATCGGGGCCGCAACCGGGCCGTCATAGACCACCGCGGCCTTCATGCCTGCGCGCGCGGCGCGATGGGCGGCCACTGCGATATTCTGCGTTGCGACGAGCGGCACTCTGTCTCGTGCGCCCAGCCACACCTCGGCAGCCCCCACCACCGCATCTTTCTCAAACAGCGACGTGACCGAGAAATCGTAAAACGCCGCATTAATGAGCCGCTTGGCCTCTTCCGCGCGTGCTGCGTTGGTCGGGAGGCCGTTGATGACCACGATGCGGCGCTGGCTGTTCAGGGTGGCGGACCCGATCATGCCGTAACCGGCGACGCTGGTGTGGCCGGTCTTGACGCCGTCGGCCCCCGGCATGCCGAGCAGCGGGTTCCGGTTGCCTTGCGTCTTGCCGTTGTAGGTGAGGCTGCGTTCGGAGTAGTGCCGGTAAAGTTCGGGATAGTCGCGGATGATGACCGCCGACAGCCGCGCCAGGTCGCTCGCGCTCACGACGTGGTCCGGATCGGGCAAGCCGGTGGCGTTGCGAAATTGCGCGCTCGTGAGACCAAGCTCACGCGCCCGGGCGTTCATGAGGTCGACGAAACCCTCCTCGGAACCCGCAACCCCTTCCGCAAGGGCGATGCACGCGTCGTTTGCGGAGACAATCGCTGCACCGCGCAGGAGGTCTTCCACCCGAACCCTGGAATTGAGTTCGAGGAACATGTGCGAACCGTCGGACGACGCCCCGTGGCGCCACGCCTTCTCACTCACCCCGAATTCGGTATCGAGCGTTATCTTGCCTGCGCGGATCTGATCGGCCACCACAAGCAACGTCATCAGCTTGCTCATGGAGGAAGGCGACATCGGCTCGTTGCAACGCCGGCAATAGAGCGTCTGGCCAGTGCCGTAGTCGAGGATCGCGATATGGCTGGCGGCGCTGGCGATCGGCTCTCCGGCCACGGACGCAGCGGGCGCGGGGGCAGGTGTCGTCTGCGCGCCCACGGAGCCGGGGATGATCAACGCCGCCGCAGCCACGGCTGCAAGCACGATCCGGGACACGCCCATCCAGTCACTCCCACGCGATTCGCCCAATTCCGGGCGACGGCGGGATAGAAGCACGAAGACGCCCACCGTCAACGCGCCAGACCACCTCCTATCGCACCAGCCTCAGGGCGCGTCGCGATTCGGCACCACGGAGGCGGGATAGCCGAGACTGGCCACGTGCTGACGCACCGCTTCCGCCTCCGCGCGGGACGGGAACGCCCCCACGCGCACCCGGTGCAGGACCGCGCCGTTGGCTTCACGCCGATCCACGCTGACGGGACCAGCTTCGCCCAGCACAGCGCGTGCCCGCTCAGCGTTGACCGGGTTGGAGAAGGCCCCGGCCTGCACGAAGTAGGCGCCGGATTTGATCGCGCCAGCGTCAGGCGCGGCGCTCGTCTGCGGCGGCGGGGGAGCCACGGCCGGCACAACCTTGGCCGGTACATCCGCACCCTCCCCATTCACCCGTCGCGGCGCGGGCCCAAGGTAGCGCACATGGACGCGGGCCTGCCCCTGCGCCTCAAAGCCAAGGACCTCCGCCGTTTTCCGCGAAACGTCGATGAGGCGACCGCCATGGAACGGCCCCCGGTCGTTGACGCGAACCACGACTTCACGCCCGTTCTCAAGATTGGTGACCTGGACGAGACTGGGGATTGGCAACGTCGGGTGGGCTGCGGTCAGCGCCTCGGCGTCGAAGATTTCTCCGCTCGCCGTGGGCCGACCGTGGAACTCGGCACCGTACCAGGAGGCCGCGCCCGTTTCAGCGTATCCCGGCTCGGCGGTCGGCACGTACCATTGCCCATGGGCCTGGTAGGGCGCGCCGGTTTTCTCCTCCGCCAGCCACATAGGGCGCGCAGCGGCCCCTTGCATTGCGGGGACCGCATCGTTTGCGGCCGAGACAGGCTGGGCGGCGACTTGACGTTCTGGAAGAGAGGTCACGGAGCGGGGCGGCTCTCCAGGGGCGGCCTCGAACGCATCGTCGGCAAGCACCGCCTGCGGTTCCGCGCCAGCCAGCGCGCCCCGGAGATCGATAGGCGGCGCGCCCCTGCTCCGGCTCGCCCCGTAGCCGTACAGGCTCTCGGGGTGGTGGGCGGCGTCGGCGAGGGTGCGGGGCGCGGCGGAGGCGACTTGGAACCGCGGCGCTGCCCCGACCGGGGAAGCGGGCGCCGCGCCCTGTGCGCTGGACCGGGCGAAGGTGATCGGCGCGCCCCGTCCCGGTTCCGCAGCCGCCTCCAGCGTCATTGATCCCAGAAGCAGCGAACACGCCGCCATCGCCGTCAAGCGGCCCATATCGGGTGACCGGCGTGTTCCAGGGACGCGGCCCATGAACATACAAGAACTCCACAAGTCGTTTGGCGGGATTGGTCGCCCCTTGAGCGCCATAACCTACGACGATTGCCTTGAGTTCCCGTTATAATTGACGGTTTATTCACCTTTACCAAAAATGCGGAGTAACCATCGGCAAGACCGTCCCGCCGCAGGCGGGTGGACGCCTGCGCGCGCGCCGCTTATGCGCTGGTGTGCGTGCGGATGGGTGGCCGAGTGGTCTATGGCTCCAGTCTTGAAAACTGGCGTGGGCGCAAGTTCACCGTGGGTTCGAATCCCACCCCATCCGCCAGCGTTTCGACGTGCGTTGTCCTTGTGGTTCCTACCCGCGCACGGGCGGCCGGCCGCAGAACGTGTAGGCGGCCCTTTTTTTGAAACCGTGCGATCGTCACCCCCAGCCCGCGTGCAGTTCCGGAGAAATGCCATGGCCCTCACACTCTATGCCCATCCGTTCTCCTCCTACTGCCAGAAGGTCCTGATCGCCCTTTATGAGAACGGGACGCCGTTCTCGTTCCGGATGCTCGACAGCGAGGAAGCGATGACCGAGCTGGCTGCCTTGTGGCCGATCCGCCGGTTTCCCGTGCTTGTGGACGCAGACAAGACCGTGATGGAGGCCAGCATCATCATCGAGCACCTGGGCTTGAACCATCCCGGACCGGTCGCGCTCCTGCCTTCAGATCCGAAGCGCGCGCTCGCGGTTCGCGCCATGGATCGGTTCTTTGACAACTACGTCATGACACCCCAGCAGAAGATTGTGTTCGACGCCCTCAGATCTCCGGAAAACCGCGACGCCCAAGGCGTTGCGGATGCGCGCAACATGCTGGATACGGCCTATCTGTGGCTTGACGGCGTGATGGCGTCGCGGGAGTGGGCGGCTGGCGACACGTTCAGCATGGCGGATTGCGCGGCGGCGCCCGCGCTTTTCTATGCGGACTGGACCCATCCCATCGAACCCCCTTTCAGAAATGTGCAGGCCTATCGCCGGCGTCTGCTCAAGCGGGCGTCGTTCGCGCGCGCCGTAGAGGAGGCGCGCCCCTATCGGCATTTGTTTCCGCTCGGCGCGCCGGACCGGGACTAGCCCTGGCTTCAGTGGAAGTCCCGGCTGCGCTGGAGTTTCGTGGGGGGCGGGGCGGTGGCGCTATCGCGCAATTGCGCGAGGTGGTGGGTCAGGTCTGCAACGCGTTCGACGACAAGATGGACCACGTTGTGGGCGATCTGCAGCCTGCCCTCCACGAAAAGAAAGCCGCTGGTCATCAACGTGCGCCTTTCCGCCTGGAAGAGGCGATCCCAGATCACGAGATTGGCTACCCCCGTCTCGTCTTCCAGCGTGGCGAACATGACGTTCTTCGCGGTGCCGGGGCGCTGACGATTCAACACAAGACCAGCGGTGCGCACGCGCCGTCCATCCCCCTGCGCGCGCAGCTGACCGGCGGGCAAGGCGCCTTTTGCGTCCAGCGCCCGCCGGAAGAACGCACAAGGATGGGCCTTCAGCGAAAGACCTGTGGTGCGATAATCTTCCGCGACGTGCTCGCTGAGTCGCATGGCGGGCAGTGGCGCATCGTCCTCAGTCGACAGCCCCGCCGCGGCCAGCAGCGGCGCCTCCCGATGTATGCCGCGAACGTCGTTCAGGCCGCCGACGCGCCACAGCGCAGTCCGCCGGTCAAGGGCTTCATGGCGGAAGCCGTCTGCTTTCGCCACGCGTTCAAGCACGCCGCGGGCAAGGTTGGCGTGCCGGGCAATGTCCCCGGCCAGGCGATGCCCCTTTTGGCGCGCCTGGAGAATTTTGTGCGCCTCATCGCGGCGCATGCCGCGAATGAGGCGCAAGCCTAGACGAACCGCCCTGCCGTGGGCGCCCGTCTCCTCCAGCGTGCAATCCCAGTCTGAGACCTGAATGTCGGGGGCGCGGACTTCGACCCCGTGCTCCCGCGCATCCCGGACCAGTTGCGCAGGCTCATAGAAGCCCATCGGCAGGCTGTTGAGGATCGCGGCGCAAAAGACGTCGGGATAATGATGTTTCAACCACGCCGACGCATAGACCAGCTTGGCGAAACTGGCCGCGTGACTTTCAGGAAATCCGTAGGAGCCGAACCCCTTGATCTGATTGAAGCAACGCGCGGCGAAGTCCGCAGGATATCCGCGAGCGATGAGGCGTGACACGAAAAGCTGCTCGTATTGGTGGATTGTCCCTACGTTCCGGAAAGTCGCCATGGCGCGGCGCAGGCCGTTGGCTTCTTCAGGCGTGAAGCGCGCCGCAGTGATCGCGATGGACATCGCCTGCTCCTGGAAGAGCGGAACGCCCAAGGTGCGACCGAGGATCTGCTCAAGCTCGTCTCGTGGTCCATGCTCAGGCGCAGGCGAGGGAAAAGCCACCCGTTCGGCGCCATCTCGTCGGCGCAGGTAAGGGTGCACCATGTCGCCCTGGATGGGGCCAGGGCGCACGATCGCCACTTCGATCACAAGGTCGTAGAAGGTCTTCGGCCTCAGGCGCGGCAACATCGACATCTGCGCGCGGCTTTCCACCTGGAAGACGCCGACCGAATCCCCGGCGGAAAGCATCGCGTAGACATCCGGGTCTTCGGCGGGAATGTCGGCGAGATCGTCGATATGCCGGCCATGGGCCTCGGCGAGAAGATCAAGCGCACGGCGCAAACATGTGAGCATGCCAAGCGCAAGGACATCCACCTTCATGAGCCCCAGGGCGTCGATGTCGTCTTTGTCCCACTCGATAAACGTCCGGTTCTCCATTGCTGCGTTGCCGATGGGAACTGTTTCATCGAGCCGGTTCTGGGTCAGCACGAACCCACCGACATGCTGCGAGAGGTGGCGCGGAAAGCCGATGAGGGCGTTGGCGATATCCACGGCGCGCCGGATCTCGCGATTGTGCGGATCGAGCCCGGCCTGGATGATGTGGTCATCGGGCATCTGCCCGCCCCAGCTTCCCCACACCGTGCCTGCCAAGGCGGCGGTGACGTCCTCGGTCAACCCCAGAGCTTTGCCGACGTCGCGGATGGCGCTGCGCGGGCGGTAGTGGATCACCGTGGCGCAAATGGCGGCCCGGTGGCGTCCGTACCGTTCATAGATGTACTGGATCACTTCCTCGCGCCGCTCATGTTCGAAATCGACATCGATATCCGGAGGCTCCTCACGTTCCTTGGACAGAAACCTTTCAAAAAGCAGCTTGGTTTCCGTTGGATCGATGGCGGTGACGCCGAGGCAGAAACAGACGGCGCTGTTGGCGGCCGAGCCGCGTCCCTGGCACAGGATGGGCTTGTCGCGCGACCTGGCCCAGAGAACGATGTCATGCACGGTCAAAAAGTACTGCGCGATGCCCCTTTCCTCGATGAAGTCGAGTTCCTTGCCGACTTGCAGGGCGACGCTCTCCGGGATGCCGCGCGGATAGCGCCACGCTGCGCCGGACCATGTGAGGTCGCGCAGGTGCTGGGACGGCGTTTTCCCTGGCGGCACGGGCTCGTCAGGGTATTCGTAGCGAAGTTCGTCCAGCGAAAACGAGCAGCGTTCAACGATTTCGAGTGTGCGCGCGATGGCGTCTGGATGCCCGGCGAACAGCCTCCTCATCTCCGCCGGCGATTTAAGGCAGCGCTCTGCGTTGGCCTCAAGCCGAAAACCCGCTTGGGCGAGCGTGCATTTCTCCCGGACACAAGTGAGCACATCCTGAAGCGGCCGGCGCTCCGGGGCGTGATAGAGGACGTCACCTGTCGCCACCATCGGCGTTCCCGCCTGGCGGGCGAAATCGGCGATTGACGCCAGACGCTTGTGGTCCTGTGCGCCGTACAGACGGGAAGCCGCGACATACGCGGCGTCTGAAAAATCGCTTCCCAAGCGGGTGAGCGCGGCGCCAAAGTCCGCCGTCAGATGGCGCGGCGCCAGCGCCACAAGAACGAGCCCTTCGCCGTAGTCGAGCAGGTCGTCGTACCGGAGGTCGCACGCGCCCTTCGTCGTGCGCAACTGCCCAATGCTGATCAGCCGCGCTAGCCGTCCGTAGGCGGCGCGATCCCGGGGAAAGCACAAGACGCTTGGAGCGCCGTCGCTGAAGTCGAGGCGCGCACCGACAAGATAGCGAAGCTTGTGCGCCCGCGCCGCCACGTGTCCCCTCACGACCCCGCAAAGGGTGTTCCTGTCCGTGATGGCCAAGGCCCGTATTCCGAGCGCGACGGCGCTGGCCACGAGTTCATCGGCGTGTGACGCCCCCCGCAGGAACGAGAAATTGCTCGTCACCTGGAGCTCGGCGTATCCGCTGTCGCTCATGCGAAAAGACCGTGCAAAAACCAGCGTGTCGGACGCGCATGGCCATAGAGGCCGGTGCGGAACACCCAGAACCGTTGCCCCTGTTCGTCCTCGACCCTGTAATAGTCACGGATCCGGTCGATAGCGCCTTCGCTCAGGGGCTCCCGCCACCATTCGCTGCCGATCCGCTCGGGGCCTTCCGCGCGCTGGACACGATGGGCGCGGCCACGCCAGCGAAAGAGGACGGGGGGGTCGTCCGGAACAGGGGCCATAGCCTCAATGGGATAAGGTTTCGAGAAAAGCCGCACAGGCCGGGGCCGATCCACCGGCCACGCGGAAACCTTGACGTCAGCGAAGGGATGAACCCGGGCGAAAGCGCGTTCGGGGACGTAGCGCTCCACTGGCGCCGCGCGCCAGACGTTGTCGGCGCCCAAGCGGTTGCGCAGCCTGTCGATCAAGGGAGCGAGATCAACGCGGCGGTTATCGGTGCGGGCTGTGACAAGATCGCCTTGCACCGTCTCCAACGGCGCTGCATCCATCGCCTTCAGAACAACGGATTCCACGCCGAACCCAGGGTCGATCGTTTCGAGCTTTGGCGTAAACAGGGCGACCAGCCGTTTGGGATCCCGCATGCCCAAGGCCGTGACGACGCTTCGGCCTGCATCTTCGCCATCGATGCGATGCGCAACCAGCAGGAACCGCCGTGCTGCCAGACCGGCGCTGGCAAGGTGACCACAAAGTTCCGCTGAAAGGTCGCAGAGGACCTGGACAAGCGACTCAGGTCTGCTCAAAGGCTCCGCGAAAACACGACGCGCCGCCCAGGGCGTGGGCGGCTGAAGGAGGGGCACAACCTCCTGAATGCGCCCCATGGCCTGATCCAGACGCAACACGAGCGCAGGACCAAACCGCTTCATCAAGGCCGGCCTCGGAAGCGACATCAACTGGTCGACGCGCCGGATGCCGAGCGCAGACAGTCGCTGCACTGTTTCAGGATCGATGCGCAACGCCGATACAGGCAATGGTCCTATGCAGGCGCCGGTGTCCGCGGTCGCCACAACCAGATCATCCGGATGGCCGTGTGCAAGAGCCCACGCCGCCGCAAACGTGCCGGCGATGGCGACGCGCGCGGGAATTCCTTGGCCGGAGAGCCTGTCGCGTATGGTCTCGGCCATGGCGCGCTCCCCGCCCCACAGATGTGCGCACCCATCGGTGTCGACGAGGATTGAGTCCGGCGCATGGAGCCCCACGGCTGGTGAAAAGCGCACAAGCCAGCGGGCCAGGCCGTTAAGTGCGGCGTCGTCGGCAACCGTATCGGCCGGATGCAGCTCGATCCTAGGCAGGACAGCGAGCGTGTCGGCGACGGTCTGATGAGGTCTTGCCCCCATCGCCGCGGCCACATCGTCAACCGCCGACAGACGCCGTGCGCTGTCGATCGTCACCACCGTCGCGCGCCCCTGGTCTGCGGCTTTCAGGGCGTTCCCCAGAGACCGTTCCAGGCGCGTGATCGGCCAGTTCTTCAACCACACGCACATCGCCCGTTTCATCACACGCCTCCAGGATCCATGCGCCTGTGCGACCACCACGGCAGCGTTGCAGAACGGTTCGCCAGCGCAGCGCGCCCAGACCTGCGCCATCGGGCGCCGCCGGCGCCGGCCCTATCGCCCAGCGCGTGGCGGCGGTTGTCGGGTCTTTCCGGGTGGTTCGCGGGGCATGACTTTGACGGCGCAAGACGATGGCTGCGCCCCCTGCGCTTTCGCAGGCCAGCTGCAGTCGTTTCCCTGCGACCAGGCTGACGACCGCTGCCTCTCCAATGGCGCAGTCGACGCCCCGTGTGCGCAGCGCATCTTCAAGCACAGCGAACGTTTCGGCGTCGGACCGCGTGCGTACGAAGATCAGCCGGTCCGGCGTCAGGCCCAAGCTTTGAAGGCCAGGAGCATAGATGTCAGGGCGGCTCAGCGCCCAGACCGTCGCGCCCTGGCGGGTCAGCTTGCGGGCGAGCATGGCGGCGAAGCCTGCGGCCGAAGCGGGAATCTCGGCCTCGAGACCCGCGCCGCACACCTCATGCACGCACCCCCTGGGCAGCCCAACCGGTGGCAGGAAGCTGTCAATCCGCGGATCGCCCAGAGGAATGCCGCCCCAGGCCGTTGTTTCAAAGTCGGCAAGCCGGGCAAGGCGCCCTTTGAGAGAGACCAGGGCAGGGCGCGGCGCATCGCCCCCCGCCCCTTTCAGGAAAGCTGGGAGAGGTTTGGACGAGGCGCCGTGGGCGTCAGAGGAAAGGCCTTGTCGATGCTGCATGGGCGTACCACGCGGCAGTATAAGAACAAAAAGAGAACATGCAATATGGTGATTCGGTCAGGCGGACTGCCGCACCAAGAGCAGCCAATCCGGGTCGTCGCCCGCGTTTCTGCCCGGCGGTGCGACCTGCCCTCCAGCGCCGCCCTCACCTGTGGCTATCGCCACACGGCGGCCGTCCACCGGATCAACCCACGCAGCCGACGCGCCAGGGCCGGCGAACGCCGGATTGATACTCAGGCCGCCTCCCCGCGGCGCATAAGCCACGCCGAACGACTTATCATCCGCCACCGCGGCTGTCGGAGCCTCCGGCGCCTGCTTCGGCGTCCGCAGAAACTGCCCCTCAAGATCCGGGGCGAGCCGCCACCATTCCAGCGGCCTGAAGAACTCCCTCACGCGCATCATAGATCGCGCCCCCGGACTGTCGAGCCCGGCGCGCCAGTCCGGCGCCCTGTAGTCCTGAGACCCAGGTCCGCTGAAGTGCCACACGGGCCGGCTGCCGAACATGTGTCCGAAGGCCCCGCCGAGGATCGCTTCATATGCCTGCTGCCTATGGCGCGGCGCATTATTCACCACCGGAATATCCGGATAGGCCCTTTCATTCTCATAGTAGCTTTCGAACAGGAAAAACGGCATCGCGTCCGGCCTTGCGTACTCCGCGCGCGCCGCCGCGGCGACATCGCCGTATGTGTACACCGTGTTGACGTTGAGCCAGCTCTCCCCCTGCCAAACCTCCCAAGCGCTGGTGAAGGCGCGGGTATGGGCGGTCATGAGCCCCTTTGATCCGCCCTCCCTGATGCCCTCCGCCACCGCGCGGACCAGATCCTTCTCAGGTGGGTTGTAGTCCCCGCCCATGACCCACAACAGGTTTTGCGTCTGCGCGTAGCGACGACCGAGATACTGCCCGTAGGCCCGCAGGCGGGCCGCGCCCGCCGCGACCATTTCCTGGTAGAAGCCGGCATAGCGGCCTTCTGCGCCGAGATAGGCGGGGGCCGCCAGCACGAGCATGCCCAACTCTTCGGCGCGCCGCACGATCCAGTCAAAATGCGCGAAGTAGGCGTCGTTGGGCGTGCGGAAATCGACGCGGCCACCGACGAACGGTCCATCCCCATAGGCGTTCCGCGGGGCGTTGCTGGCGTGATAGGCCTCGAGCAGCTTCACGAGCACGCCCGTGACGCCCCGTCCCGCGCGATCCTTCAGGTAGATGTCGGCATCCTCGCGACGAAGCTCGGCCACCATCGACCAACCGACGTCGCCGTGAAGAAAAAACGGGCGGCCCGCGTCGTCGGCGAGATAGCGCCTGCCGTTCACGCGATGGAGCGGAAACCGCACGGGTGCGTCGGGATCAAAAGGACCGATCGGCGGAGCAGGCGAGTCCGCCGGCGCTTCGTCACCGCCCCCGCATGCACTGGCAGCGAGCCCAAGAAGGCCCGCACTCACCGAACGCCGAGACCAGTGCGCCGACCGCGAGACCATGGACGCCTTCCTCCGAAATCCAACGACCGGGCGCCAAGCCGCGACCGAGGGTGCTCGCTATCCCGCGCCGGCGGCTACGGTGAACGAGGCCTCTGTTTTCGCGCGGATCTCGTCCAGGCTCACGCCGTCGGCGAGTTCGAGCAATGTCAGTCCGCTGTCGCCGCGCTTGTCGACGTCGAAAACGCCCAGATCCGTGATGACCCGATCCACGACGCGCACCCCCGTCAACGGGAGGCGGCAGGCATTCAGCAGCTTCGGTGCGCCATCCTTGGCGGCATGCTCCATGACGACCACGACCCGCTTCACGCCGGCTACAAGGTCCATCGCGCCGCCCATACCCTTCACCATCTTTCCTGGGACCATCCAGTTCGCAAGATCGCCACGCTCGGACACCTCCATGGCGCCGAGGATGGACAGGTCGATATGACCGCCGCGGATCATCGCGAAACTGTCCGACGATGAAAAATAGGCAGTCTGGGGCAACTCGGTGATGGTCTGTTTGCCGGCGTTGATCAGGTCCGCGTCCACTTCGTCGTCGAAGGGAAACGGGCCCATACCCAGCATTCCATTCTCGCTCTGCAGCGTCACTTCCATGCCTGCGGGTATGTAGTTGGCCACCAGAGTGGGAATGCCGATCCCGAGGTTCACGTAGAAGCCGTCGCGCAGCTCAGCGGCCGCCCGCTGGGCGAGTTGATCACGGGTCCACGCCATCATACCGCCTCCCGCTTGCGCACCGTACGCTGTTCGATCCGCTTTTCGAACACGCTCTGGACGATGCGATCGACATAGATGCCAGGCGTATGGATATGATCGGGATCAAGGACGCCCACAGGCACGATCTCTTCGACCTCAGCGACGCATGTCTTGCCGGCCGTGGCCATCATGGGATTGAAGTTGCGGGCGGTTTTCCGAAAGATCAGGTTACCGGCGGCATCCCCTTTCCACGCCTTGACGATGGACAGATCGGCGGTCAGCCCGGTCTCGAGAATGTAATCCTCTCCGTTGAAGCGGCGAACGTCCTTACCCTCGGCCACCAGCGTGCCCACACCAGTCTTGGTGTAGAAGCCCGCGATGCCGGCTCCGCCGGCGCGGATACGTTCGGCGAGCGTGCCTTGCGGATTGAACTCGAGTTGCAGTTCGCCCGCCAGGTACTGACGCTCGAATTCCTTGTTCTCGCCGACATAGGACGACACCATCTTGGCGATCTGGCGCGTCTTCAGGAGAAGACCGAGGCCAAAGTCATCGACGCCGGCGTTGTTGGAGATCACCGTAATTCCTGTGACCCCGCTGTCGCGGAGCGCCACGATCAGGTTCTCCGGGATTCCGCACAATCCGAACCCGCCGCTCATCACGGTCATCCCGTCATGGGTCAGGCCCGCCAGCGCGCTGGGGGCGTCCTTGAAGACCTTGTTGGCCATGGTTGTCCTGCCCGCGCGCCCGATCGCACGCGGTCTTTTTCTAGGGTGCGCCGCGGAGCGGCGCAACAATCTGAGGCCCGAGGCAAGGCGAAGCGCCGACCGCTGAGCCGGTGGCCGGCGCTCGTCTGGACCAGGCCAGACAGACCCGCGAGCGAGGGACGAAGTGCGGGTCGACCGCAGTTGTGGCCGCGGCCGATTGAATGGCGGATGAACAGTCGCGCCTGAGCCTAGCGTGCCACCCGGTCGATCAACGCGGCGTCCACCCCCCAGTCCCTCATGGCGCTCTCTGTGTGCGCGCCGGTTTCAGGTGGTGGCCCCTGAACTTTCGACGGCGTTCCCGAAAATCGCGGCGCCACGTTGGGCTGAACGACGCCCTCAACCGTGACGAACGTCTCGCGGGCGACGTTGTGGGGATGCTGGGGGGCTTCCTGCCAGTTGAGCACCGGCGCGAAGCAGACATCCGTGCCCTCCATCAGGGCGCACCAGGCGTCACGGGTCTTGGTCCGGATCACGGCGGCGAGCTTCTCCGACAGCGTGGGCCAAGCGGTCCTGTCCATCTGCGACTGGAAGGCCGGATCGCCCGTCAGTCCGGCCTTTTCGAGGAGCAGCGCGTAGAACTGCGGCTCGATGGAGCCGATCGACACCCATTTGCCGTCGCTGGTTTCATACGTGTCGTAGAAGTGCGCGCCGCCATCCAGCAAGTTTGCGTCACGCGCATCGGTCCAGATTCCCGCAGCCCGCATGCCATAGAACATGGCCGCGAGCGAAGCCGCCCCGTCCGTCATCGCGCAGTCGATGGTCTGCCCTTTGCCGGAACGCTGCGCCTCGATCAGCGCCGCGCAGATGCCCATGGCCATGTAGAGGGCGCCGCCGCCGAAATCCCCCACGAGGTTGAGCGGCGGCGCAGGCGGCTGGTCTGCGCGTCCCATGGCGTGCAGGCCGCCAGTCAGGGCGATGTAGTTGAGATCGTGGCCGGCAGCCAGCGCGAGCGGTCCGCTCTGGCCCCACCCCGTCATGCGTGCGTAGACAAGCCGGGCGTTGCGTTTGTGCAGGACGTCAGGTCCGAGGCCGAGCCGCTCCATCACGCCTGGCCGAAAGCCCTCCAGCAGAACATCGGCCTTTTCCGCGAGCGCAACGCACGCGGCGACCCCATCGGGTGACTTCAGATCGACGGCGACCGAGCGGCGCCCGCGGCTCGTCACGTCATACTTCGCAGAACGCGCGCCCTTGCGGTCCACGCGCACCACGTCGGCCCCCATGTCGGACAAGAGCATGCACGTAAACGGGCCGGGCCCGATGCCGGCGAATTCCAGGACCTTGATTCCCTTCAGTGGACCGGACGCCATGGCTCTTCTCTCCTCCGTTGTCGCGATCTCTTGCGTTGAGCATGATTGGCGGGGCGTCAACCATTTCTCGGCCTTTCCTTTGGGGCAGCCGGGGGCGATACTCCCCACCCAATCAGGCTGGCGCGCGCCGGCCCGGAGGTCCGGCGTCGATGCGCGTTTCCATCAGGTCATCCGATGCCCGCCGCGCCCGGAACCTCCAGGATGTGCTCGCCGCCGCCGGCGTGGAGGCCGTCGCGCTCGTAGGGCCGCGGCAGCGCCAACGTCTCGCGCCCGAAGATGTCGCGATCCTCGACGCAGACCCCGACGTGCGCCCCTGGGCCCTGGCGGAGGCGCAGTCCCTTGCTCAGGGCGTCACGCGTCCCGGCGCCATCATCGCGGCAACCGATTTCGGTCATCCGCCGGACGCGCACGCGGGCGCATTCGACGGGTGGCTGCAACGGGACGCCCCACCGGCCCTGATCCAACGGGAACTCGCGCGCGCGCGCCGTGCGCACATCGCGCGCGATGAACTCACGCTCCGCCGTGAGACTTCAAGCCTCTGCGGCGGCTCTATGCCGCCGGCCAACGGTGCGCCAGGCTGGCGGGCGCTGTTCATCGGCGAGCCGCACCCCTATTTCCTCGCGCTCGAACGCGCGCTGACGGCCGAACGCGGGCGCCTGGAGGCGGCGTTCAGCTCCTTCATGGGCTTCGACTTTCTTCACGACGACCGGTTCGACGCCGTGGTGCTCAACGCGAACGCGGACGCCGCCACCGCACTCTCCCTGTGCGGGGCCCTGAGGCGCAACGCCCGCCTGCACCATTTGCCGACGCTCATGCTGTCAGAGAGGATGGAGACCGACTTCGCGGCCGCCGCAATCGAGCGTGGCGCATCCATCCTGGTCGATCGTCAGACCAGCTTCTCCCACGCTACGGAGTGGCTCTTTTCGATGATGCGGCGCGGTCGGGAGGATGCGGCGGTGGAGTCCGGCCTCATCGCCATCAGGGCGGCGCATACGGGGACCGCATCCCTTTTCACCCCGGCATTCATGGAGGCGCATGTCGAGACAGTCGCGCGCGCCGCTGCGCTGACAGGCCGGCCGCTGACATTGGTGGGCTTGCGGATAGCTCTCGCCCCCGGCGCCCGCGCACCTGACGGGCCGGCCTGGAAACGTGGGGTCCAACAGGTCGCGGAGATCTGCGGGCGTCTGGTGCGCACGGAGGATTGCGCCGCCCTCATGGAGGATGATCTCGTCATCATCGCCCTCCCTGGCGCCGATAGCCGCGAGGCGCGCAAGACGGCGGCGCGTGTGGCGTCCGTGACCGAGTGCACCGCTTTCGCCGCAGGCGACACCGCGGCAGGACCAATCACCCTTGAGCAGAGCGTAGTGGAACTCGCCGTGGGAGAAAGCGGCAAAGCGCTGATGGCGCGGGCGCGGTCCCTTCACGACACCCAAGGCGCGCTGGCATGACCGAAGCGCGGATCCGGGTCGACTTCATCGCGGACCTGTCGTGTCCATGGTGTTACGTCGCCTGGCGCGCGCTCGATCGCGCAGCCACCGCGATGCCGGCGGTCGCGGTGGACAGGGTCTGGGCGCCTTTCCTGCTTCGTCCGGACACGCCGCCGTTCGGCATCGACCGCCGTCAGTACCTTGCGAAAATCTTTGAGGGCGCGCCGGAGCGCGCCCGCGCCTCGCGCGACGCCCTAGTCAGGGCGGCGGACGACGCCGGCGCCGATCTCGATCTTGACGCGGCCCTTGTCTTGCCGGCGACCCTGGACGCCCATCGCCTTATCCACTGGGCCGGCGGCCAAGGACGGATGAGCGCCGCCGTTGACGCCTTGTTCGTCGCCTACCACGTTCAGGGACGAAACATCGGCGACCACGATGAGCTGCGCGAGATCGCGATGGGCATCGGCCTCGATCCTGGCGTCGTCGGTGACCTGCTGCGAACCGAAGCAGACTGGAATCTGATCGCGGACGCCCACAACGGCGCGGTGGAAGCGGGCATTCGGGGTGTTCCGGTGACGCTGTTCAATGGCCGGTTCGCACGGCAGGGCGCCGAGACCGTGGCCACGTACGCGCGCTTGCTCGACGCCGCCCTCGGCGACTAGGCGGCGGCCCGGCGCGTCAGTCCGGCGATGGTCTCCATCACGGCGCGCAGCGCCTTCAGGCGCAACGCCGGCTCGGGCCACTCTCCCTGGATGACGAGCTTGGCGTCGGGTCTCATGCGGAAGTCCAGAGGCCGTTTCTGGACCAACTGGACCAAGGCCACCGGATCGGGAAATCCGGGCTCCCGGAACGTCAGCACCGCCCCTTTCGGACCGGCGTCCAGTTTGGCGATGTTCGACTGCCGGCACATGGCCTTCAGGCCGGCGACGGCGATGAGCTGGTCAGCCTCGTCGGGCAGCGGGCCGAAGCGGTCGATCAGTTCAGCGGCGAAAGCCTCACGCTCGCTGTCTTCGGAAAGATCGGCCAGCCGGCGATAGAGAGACAAGCGCACGGTCAGGTCCGGAACATACGCCTCAGGAATGAGGACCGACGCCCCAACGTTGATCTGCGGAGACCATGTGCGTTCGCCGATGTGCTCTCGCCCCTCCTTGATCGAGAGAACGGCGTCTTCCAGCATCGACTGATAAAGCTCTACGCCCACCTCTTTGATGTGACCGCTTTGCTCCTCGCCCAGCAGATTGCCGCCCCCGCGCATGTCGAGGTCGTGACTCGCCAGCGTGAATCCCGCTCCCAGGTTGTCCAGGGATGCAAGCACCTTAAGTCGCTTCTCCGCCCCCGGCGTCATCGCTTTTTCCGCGTCCGTGGTTAGATAGGCGTAGGCGCGCACCTTCGACCGGCCGACACGTCCACGAAGCTGATAGAGCTGGGCGAGACCGAACATGTCGGCCCGATGGATGATCATTGTGTTCGCCCGGGGAATGTCGAGGCCCGACTCCACGATCGTGGTCGATAGCAGGACGTCATACTGACCATCATAGAACGCCGACATCACGTCATCGAGCCCGTTGGAGCCCATCTGGCCGTGCGCAGTCACAACCTTGAGCTCCGGCGTCGTCACGGCGAGGAACTTCTGCGCATCTTCCAGGTCGGCGATCCGTGGCACGACGTAGAAGGACTGACCGCCCCGATAACGCTCGCGCAACAGCGCCTCGCGGATGGTGAGGCCATCGAAGGGCGTTACGTAGGTGCGCACCGCCATGCGATCGACCGGAGGCGTCGCAATCACGCTCATCTCGCGGATGCCCGCAAGCGCCAGTTGAAGCGTACGCGGAATAGGTGTGGCGGAGAGCGTGAGCACGTGCACGTCGGCGCGCAGGTCCTTCAGCCGCTCCTTGTGCTTGACCCCGAAGTGCTGCTCCTCGTCGATAACCATGAGGCCGAGATCGCGGAACGCGACGCCCTTTCCCAGCAACGCGTGCGTGCCGACGATGATGTCAATGCCGCCCTCCGCCAGGAGCTGTTTCGTCTCCGCGGCTTCCTTGGCCGTCACGAGCCGTGAAAGCTGCCGTACCTTGACGGGCAGACCCTGGAATCGCTCCTGGAACGTCTTGAAATGCTGCCTGCAGAGAAGCGTCGTCGGCGTGATCACGGCCACTTGGCGCCCCGTCATCGCAACGACGAAGGCGGTGCGCAGGGCGACTTCCGTCTTGCCGAACCCGACGTCGCCGCAAATCAAGCGGTCCATCGGCTTCCCGGAACTCAAGTCCCCGAGCGCGTCCTCGATGGCGCCGATCTGGTCGTCCGTTTCCTCATAGGGGAAGCGGGCGCAAAACTCGTCGTACAGTCCCGCTTGGGGTTCTATGGGATCGGCCGTGCGCGATGCGCGCTCCGCGGCGATGCGGATGAGGTCCTCGGCCATATCCCGAAGGCGTTGCTTCGCGCGCGCCTTGCGTCCCTGCCATGCAACCCCGCCCAGCTTGTCGAGTTGGGCGCCAGCGTCCTCGGAGCCGTAGCGCGAGACGAGCTCGATATTCTCCACCGGCAGATAGAGCTTGTCGCCCGCATGGTAGGTGAGGTCGAGGCAATCATGGGGCGCGCCCTGGACCTCCAGGGTTTTCAGTCCCTCATACCGTGCGATCCCGTGATCGGAGTGCACGACGAGGTCGCCCGGCGAGAGTGCGGCCGCCTCGGCGATGAGGCTGGACGCCCTGCGGCGTTTGCGTGGGCGCGCAAGGCGGTCGCCGAGCAAATCCTGTTCGGAGATCACGGTGACCGTTTCGGTCTCGAAGCCACGCTCCAGCGGGACGACGGCGACGAGGGGACGCCTGGGGGCGATGGCCGTTTCGGCGGCCCACGTGGCGATGGGCGAGACGTCGCGCAGGCCATGGTCCGAAAGGACGTGGGCGAGACGCTCCGCTGACCCTTCCGACCACGTGGCGAGCATCACCCGGCGGCCCTGACGGGCCTCCGCCTCGATATGGGCGCGGGCGGCGTCAAAGACGTTGGCGTCAGCCTGCGCCCGCTCGGCCGCGAACACGCGCCCGGCCCGAGCGCCGAGTGAGATGGCGGCTGCCCCGGGCGGTGCGGCGAACGGGGTGAACCGGCGAACGGGGCGCCCGGCGAGAACGCGGGCCCAGTCTTCGTCGTGAAGATAAAGGCTCGCAGGCGGCGGCGCGCGGAATGGCGGCGCGCCTCGCACGAGCGGGGCGCTTTGCCGGGAATCGTAATGCTCGATCGCTTGCTCCACGCGCTGGCGACGTGCGTCATCGGCGAGGTGCTCCAGCCCGATCAACGCGCTGTCCCCGAGGTAGTCGAAGACGGTTTCGAGCTTGTCGTAAAAGAACGGCAGCCATTGTTCCACGCCTTGACGGCGGATGCGCGCGCTCACGGCATCATAGACGAAATCCGAAACGGCCCCGAAGGACTGTGCGAACGTCCGCCGGAAGGTGGCGACGGTCTCCTGGTCGAACAGCACCTCGCTGACCGGGGTCAGCGTCGCCTGGGTGATTTGCCGGGTGGACCGTTGCGTCTCCGGATCGAACCCCCGGATGCTCTCCAACTGGTCGCCGAAAAAATCGAACCGGAGCGGTTCCGGCGCACCGGGGGCGAAAATGTCGAGCACGCCGCCGCGCACGGCGTAGTCGCCCGGCGCGCGGACCGTGGACGCCCGCCCGTAGCCGTTCACCTGGGCGTACGATTCGATGTCGTCGGGCGAAACGATCGCCCCTACCCGGGCGGAGAACGCGCCAGCCTTCAACCTTGTCTGGGGCGGAACCCGCTGGGCCACGGCGGACGCCGTCGTCACAACCAGCAGGGCGCCGTCCGCAGGCTGGCGCGCCGCCAGACGGGTGAGCACGGCGCATCGCTGGGCGGCGACCGTCGGCGTGGGCGAAATCCGGTCGTAAGGCAGGCTGTCCCACGCCGGTAGCCTCGCCGTCTCCAGGTCCGGCACGAAGAAGCGCACCGCCGCCTCGAACGCAGCCGCCCGGCTTTCCTCCCGCGCGATGAACAGCGACACCCCGCCGCGCAACCGCGCCGCCTGACCAAAGGCGGCAGGCTCAAGACCGTCGGGCGCGCCAGCGACCTCCAGAGCCCCCGCCGACCGGGCAATGGCGTCGATGAGCGAAGCCGGTAGGATTGCTGTCATGCCTGGGAGCTTTCAGTCGTTCGATCCAGACGGTGTCGCTGGAGGCGGGCGAGAAGCGGCGTGTCGAATTCCGCTGGGGCGGGGCTGCGTCCCACGATCCAGTCGTAGACGTCCAGGTCACGCTGTTCGAGGAGCCGCTCGAACGCATCGACGCCCGCGGCGTCCAATTCGTCGCCATGGGCGTCGACGAACCCGCCCAGAATCAGATCGATCTCGCGGAACCCCCTCCGCCATGCCCGAAACCTCAGTCTTTTTCGCCGCTCTTCCAACATGTCGCGCCTGTATCGAAGCCGGGCGCTATAAACGATGCCGGCGCCGCTGTCAGTGCGGCTGATGAGAAGCATGCGAGAAGCTGACGCGCCCCCTCCCGGACCAGAGTTCGAGCCCCTCCTGGAGGCGGCTCCGACGCCGCGCGGCATGCGAAAGGACGTGGCCGACCTGATCGCCCACGTCGCGGGCGGCCATCTCGCCCGTGATGTGCTCTTCATCGCCCCCACGGGGGCGATAGATCGCCGGAACCGGGTCCCCATCGCTGAGACTGTGGAGGGCGAAATTGCGACAATCGAGGCGGAGGTGGACGCCCACCTGCCCTCGTTCAACGCCCGGGCCCCGTATCGGATCCGCCTGCGCGACGCCTCAGGCTTTCTATCGGCGGCCTACTTCAGGCCCAAGGCCGAGATGCTCAAGCGGCTGTGGCCAGTCGGTCAGACGCGGCTGGTGAGCGGTCGCGTCCAGGTGCATGGGGGCGAACGCCAAATGCTTCACCCCGACTATGTGGTCGATCCCGCCAAAGGCGAGGCGCCGCCGGACGTAGAGCCCGTCTACCCCCTCACGGCAGGCCTCGCCGGCCGACAGATCCAAAGGTTCGTACGCGAGGCCTTGTCGAGGCTCGGGGCGCATCCGGAATGGCTTGATCCCGCCACGGTGGCGGCCCGCCGGTGGCCAAGCTTTGCGGACGCCATCCGACTGCTCCACCAACCTGTGGCGCCCGAAGACATCCTGCCGTCCGGACCCGCGCGAACCCGCCTGGCCTATGACGAATTCTTCGTGCGCCAGGCGGCGCTTCACCGCCGACGGGCGCGTCGCGAATCCATCCCGGGGCAAGCGTTGAGCGCGTTGGGCGATCTTGAAGCGCGGATCCTCGCAAGCCTGCCGTTCGCGCCGACCGACGCACAACGTCGCGCGGCTGGGGAGATCGGCGCCGATCTGGCGCGCGCAGCGCCCATGCTGCGGATGCTTCAGGGGGATGTGGGTTCCGGCAAGACGCTGGTGGCCGCCCTGGCGATGGCGCGCGCCGCGGAAGCGGGTGTCCAGAGCGCGCTCATGGCACCGACCGAGATTCTCGCGCGCCAGCATGGCGAAACGATGATCCCTCTGCTCGGCTCCGCCGGCGTCGAGGCGGTCGTTCTGACGGGACGCGACAAACTGCGGGAGCGACGGACGATCCTCGCCCAGCTCGCGTCAGGACAAATCAAGGTGGTGCTGGGAACCCATGCGCTGTTCCAGGACGACGTGAGCTTTGCCGATCTGGGGCTCGTCGTCATCGACGAGCAGCACCGTTTTGGCGTGTCGGACCGGATGAGGCTGGTCTCGAAAGGGGCCGAGCCGCATGTGCTCGTCATGAGCGCGACGCCAATTCCCCGCACACTGGCGCTGGCGATGCACGGGGACATGGACATCTCCATCCTCGATGAGAAGCCCCCGGGGCGTAAGCCGGTCGCCACCCGCGCATTGTCCACCAGCCGGATGGATGAGGTGATCGACGCCATCGCACGGGCTGCCATGGAAGGCGACCGCGCCTATTGGGTGTGCCCGGTCATCGAAGACTCCGAACTGACTGACCTCGCCGCCGTTGAAGACCGGTATGAGCTCTTGCGCGGCCGGTTCGGCGACAAGGTGGCGCTCGTCCACGGGCGACTGCCCGGGGCCGAGCGTGAAAAGGCCATGGAGCGCTTCCGGATCGGCGACGCATTCGTTCTCGTCGCCACGACCGTGATCGAAGTGGGCGTGAACGTACCTGAAGCGACTATCATGGTGATAGAGCACGCAGAGCGCTTCGGCCTTGCGCAACTTCATCAGCTACGCGGCCGCGTCGGTCGCGGCGAGCGGCCGGCGACCTGCCTGTTGCTGTGGCGACCGCCGCTATCGGACGGCGCGCGGGAACGTCTCGACGCCCTGCGACGGACGGACGACGGGTTCGCCATCGCGGAACTGGACTACAAGATGCGGGGCGCCGGTGACATTCTGGGCGTGCGCCAGAGCGGCTTCCCGGCCTTCCGGTTTGTCGCCCCCGAGCTGCACGGCGACCTGCTCCCTGTCGCTGACCGTGAAGCGCGTCTGGCGCTGCAGCGCGATCCTGACCTTGAGACCCCACGCGGCCGTGCCATCTCGGCGGCGTTGAGGCTTTTCGGGGTGGAGGACGCCGCCGGCAAGGCCCGCTCTGGCTGACGCTACGGCGACGATTGCAGCGCGGCGCGGCGTCGGCCATCCTCGAACGATGAGCGATCTGGACGTCATTGCGGCGGGGCTTGGCCGGGTTGTGCGTCGCATGGCCGGCCCGCAGGCCCGCGCGAGCGCGATCCGACGGCTCTCCGGCGGCGCGAGCCAAGAGATATGGGCGTTCGACGTCGAGGGCCACGGCCCCCGGGGCTATATTCTGCGCCGGGCGCAGGGCGGAGCGCCCCACTCCGTATCCGCGCAGTCCATCGGCCTTGCGACCGAGGCGGCGGTCATTGAAGCGGCCGGCGCCGCGGGAGCGCCGGCGCCGAGGGTCGTTCACGTTTGCGACGAAGAGGACGGTCTCGGCGCTGCCTACGTCATGGAGCGACTCGCGGGCGAGACCATCGCGCGCAAGATTTTGCGTGACGACGTATTCGCATCGGCGCGCGCGGGTCTTGCACGCCAGTGTGGCGGCGCGCTGGCGCGCATTCACGCCACACCGGCCCATACATTGCCGCCACTGCCCTACTCCGACGCACTGGAGCAACTGGACCGTTACGAAGAGCTCTACCGATCGTTCGACACCCCGCGCCCTGTTTTTCAGCTGGCTTTCAAGCACCTGCGCACGCATCTGCCCCGGCCGGCGACCACTACTCTGGTGCACGGCGACTTCCGCCTCGGCAACCTGATGATCGACGCCACGGGACTTGTTGCGGCGCTGGACTGGGAGATCGCGCACCTCGGCGACCCGGCCGAGGATTTGAGCTGGATCTGCACGCCGTCGTGGCGGTTCGGCCAGATGGACCGTCCCGTCGGCGGCTTTGGCGATCTTGAGGACCTTATCGACGGTTATCGGGACGCTGGCGGCCACCCGCGCGTCACCGCCGAGGCGGTGCGCGCCTGGACCGTGTTCGGTTCGCTCAAATGGGGCGTCATGTGCCTACTGATGTACCGGGCCTATGAATTCGGGGTGGACCGTAGCGTCGAACGGGCCGCCATCGGGAGACGCGCCAGCGAAACCGAACTCGACTTGATGCTGTTGCTGACCGGGAGACTGTGATGACGCGCCCATCGCCTTTCGGGCAACCGGACGCCGCGCAGCTTCTCGAAGCTGCGGCGGCGTATCTGGAGAAAGTGGCCTTGCCGCACCTGGAGGGCCACGCAGCGTTCCACGGAAAGGTGGCCGTCAACGTACTGCACATCGTGGCGCGGGAAATAGCGCTGGGGCCCCCAGCGGCCGAGGCTGAGCGAACGCGCCTTGAAGCCCTGCTGCCGATGGCCCAGGGCGATCTCGACGCCTTGCGACGGCGGCTTTGCGATCTGTTTGCGGCCGGCGACCTGACGTTGGAAAGCCCCGGCGTCGCCGATCACCTGCTTGTGACGGCGGCCGACCGGGTCCGCATCGAGCAACCCGGCTACGCCAGTCTCAAGCGCCTCTGATCGCTTACGCGCCTTGTTGCCCGATGATGGCCACCGAGCAGACATTGGTTGACGGCGACCCGCCGAGATTGTGCGTCAGCCCGAGTTTCGGGTTGGCGAGCTGACGGTCACCGGCGCGCCCCTGAAGCTGCAAGTACATCTCATAGAGCATGCGCAGGCCCGACGCTCCGATCGGATGGCCGAAGCACTTCAGCCCCCCGTCGATCTGGCATGGCACCTGGCCATCCGCGTCGTAAAAGCCGTTCAGGACGTCGGTCCAGCCCTTGCCCTCCTCAGAAATGAAGAGGTCCTCCATCGTCACGAGTTCAGTGATGGAGAAGCAGTCGTGCACCTCGATCATGGAAATCTGCTCGCGCGGCTTTTCCACGCCAGCTTCCTTGTACGCCTTCTTCGCCGCGATGCGCGCGGTATGAAAGTAGCTGCCGTCCCACGAGTTGTGCTGGCTTTCGAGACCGTTTGACACGGACAGTTGCAGCGCCTTCACCGTCACCAGGTTTCGATGCCCCAACGATGCGGCGATTTCGGGGGTCGTGACAATTGCGGCGGCGGCGCCGTCCGACACGCCGCAACAATCGAACAGGCCGAGTGGATCGGCGATCATGGGCGCGTTGAGCACGGTCTCGTGCGAAACCACATTCCGCAGGTGCGCCTTCGGGTTCTTCGACCCATTGGCGTGGCTCTTCACCGAGACGTGCGCGATCGCGCGCTTCAGATCCTCGCGCTGTACGCCGTGCTTGGCCCGGTATGCGGACGCCAGTTGCGCGAAATTGCCGGGAGCCGATCCGTTTGGCGCCGTTTGCGGGATCAAGGTTCCCATGTTGCCCACGGGCAAGCCGCCGTAGCCGGTATCCTTGAGCTTTTCCACGCCCACGGCGAGCGCGATGTCGGCGGCGCCGGCGGCGACCGCGTAGACTGCGCCGCGGAACGCTTCTGATCCCGACGCGCAAAAATTCTCGACCCGGGTCACCGCAATGTTGGGCAAACGCAGGGCGACCGACAGCGGCGTACCCCCCTTGCCCGTCCCGATTTCGTCGATGTGCGTGGAAAACCATGCGGCATCCAGCTGACTGGCTTCGATCCGCGCGTCGCCGAGGGCTTCGAGGTAGGCTTCGACCATGAGGTCGTCAGGGCCGGCGTCCCACCGCTCGCCGAACTTCGAGCAGCCCATACCGATGATCGCAACCTTGTCCCGGATGCCCGACGCCATCGTTTCTCTCCTCGGTCCTTCTGCGTTTGGATCATGCCGAACACGGCGACAGCGGTCCAGCCGACGCTACGTCAGGCTGCTCGCCATGGCCAACCACCTAGGCGGCGGCGACCTTGGACGCCGCCCGACGGCGATCCGGCGCCGCTTTCCAGAAGTAGCGGGTGAAACCGCGCCGGTCGTCCCACTCTTTCACGCGGAAAACCATGCGCACCGGCGTGCCGCTCTCCACGTCGCCAGGCTCCACGTCGGTGATGTCCATGAAAATGCGCCCGCCGCCCTCGAACACCATCATCCCGTAATGGTTGGGCGGGCTCATCGCATAGGTGAGATGATCGGCCGACCATGTCAGCACCGTGGCGGCGCGTTCGGCGAACTTGTAGGGTTCCTGGGTATCGACGGTGGCGTTGTTCGGGTTCACGGAAATGCGCGTCCGGGGAAACTGCACTGTCCCCGTTTCCCGGCATCGCCCGCCGACGAGCCCAAGGATCATGTCGTTGTTGCGGTAGAGCGTGGTGAGCGCGGTCTTGTTGTCCTTCTCTGACCGCATGCCCTTCTCCCAGTCGACCAAGCCGTTGAAGACCAGCCATTTCATGTAGTTGGTCTCTTCCTTCCGGTCGGCCAGCCAGCCCGACACGCCCCGCGTCGGCCGCCAGTCGGCTATGCGGTCCGTGACCCGGAAAACACTGACCTCACAACCCTGCCCGAACTGGGCCACCACGATCACTTGCCCCGCCTTCGCGCTTTCGAGAGCATGCGCCAGCATGACCAGTGCGTGTGCGCAGCCGGCCTCGCCAACTTGCGCAGCCAGATTGTCCCGCACGGCCTCCGGCCTAATGCCCAGTTTCTTGGCGACGCTTTCGGCGACTCCCTTGAACACCGAAGGCAGGATGAACGTGTCCACCGCCTCCGGCTTAACCTTCGCGTTGTCCAACGCACGTGCGATTGTCGGAGGGACAAGCTTGGCGAAGCCCTCGTCGCGGATCCAGCGCTCCTCCCAATGGTAGTCGAACGCTTCACCCGCCCCGCGGAAGTGATCGACGAAGTCGGCGGTCGCCGTGGCGCCGCCGATCCAGTCGGCGAGCGTATCCTCGGCTCCGCAAACGAACGCCGCCCCCGCGTCGCCGAAGTCCAGTTCCTGGGTCGACGCCGCGCGCGCGCGGCGCTTGTCGGCTGCGGTCACCAAGATGTTGACGTTCGCGCCCTTGGGTGCGCCAGCGACAATCCCGAGGGCGTTGGACAGCGCCACGAGCCCCGCCCGCTGGCTACCCGTCACGTCGCTCGCGCCCGCGTTGCGCTCCAGGGTCAGCGCGGCCGAGACGATGCCTGCGTTCAACCGGTCCGAAAAGGCGCCGGTGGTCGTGGCGAAAATGTGCGCGGAGATGTGGCTACGGTCGTCGCCCGGGCCCAATGCGTCCCGCGCAGCCTCGACCGCCATGGTGATGGCGTCCTCATCCCAGTTGCCCATGGCGCGCTCGCCTTTGGCCTTGGCCGTCAGGCCCGGGTTGAGCCAAGCGTTGGCCTTGGCGGCTGCAGCGCGCTGAAGCCGCAGACGCGGCACATATGCGCCGTAAGCTGTGATGCCGACCATCGCGAAACTCCCCTAGTTTTTCGGGGAGACTAGGCAGCTCGACGGGCCTGGGCAACACGGTGGCGTTGCGTCAATGCGCGATCGACCCGGCCCGAGCTTGTCCTGGAAGTCGCCCGACGGCGAGAGTGATCGCGTCGATCACGCGTAAGGATCGTCGGTGGAGAGGTAGCCAGACACATAGGTCCCGACGCCCGTCTCAAGGCTGGTCATCGGCCTGTCGTAACCGAGCGCGCGGAGACGGGTGAGGTCGGCCTGCGTGAAGTACTGATAGTTGCGGCGGATCTCGGCTGGGGTGTCCACGTACTCGATGCGCGCCTCGGCGTTGAGCGCCCTGTGCAGCGCATGCGCCAGCTCCAGGAACGTCCGCGCTTCGCCGCTGCCTACGTTGAGCACGCCACCGCCTCGCTCATTCGCCAGAAGCCATTCAGCGACCGCGGCGCAATCGTCCACGTAGACGAAATCCCGCTTCTGGCCGCCGTCGGCATAGTCGGGGTGATGCGATTTGAAGAGACGCGTCACTGCGCCCTGGGCGGCCCCCGGATACATGTGGGCGACCACGCTCATCTGCGGGCCCTTGTGGTATTCATTCGGCCCGTAGACGTTGAAGAACCTGAGCCCGGACCACTTCGGCGGCGCGTGCCCACGGGCCGTTTCCCGAACGGCATAGAGATCGAACAGCTTCTTGGACCAGCCGTAGGCGTTCAGCGGCCGCAGGGCTGCCACGGCGTCAACCGCATTGTCGTCCGCAAAGCCCCGTTCGGCGGCGCCGTAGGTGGCAGCCGACGACGCGTAAACCAGCGGCTTTGCATGCGCTGCGCACCAGTCCCAGATCGCCTTGGAGAGACGGAAATTGTTCTCGATGATCTTGTCGGCGTCCGCCTCGGTCGTCGAGGAGACGGCGCCCATGTGAACAACCGCGACGACCCGCGCCTGGTTGGCCGCAAGCCAGGCCGGCAACGCCTCGGGCGGCGTCAGATCGGCGATCGGATGCTTGGCGATGTTTCGCCATTTACCGCTCGCCGCCTCCCGCAACCGGTCGCAGACGACGACGTCCACGTCGCCCCGCGCCGCAAGCCTGCGAACGATCTGAGAGCCTACGAACCCGGCGCCGCCCGTGACCAAGATCGCCGGTCCACCCACGCCTCAAGCTCCTTCGTGATCCGCCCATCTACACAGCGCGTAGGGCCTTCTGATACACATGAACACAGCGCGCAAGGAGACCGGGTTGGCCCGTTCAACGGTTGAGCAGACCCCCGGCGCGCCAGTCGTCGTCTGGTTCAGGCAGGATCTTCGCCTCACCGACAATCCAGCGCTCGCGGCGGCGATCGCGACCGGGCGGCCCGTTCTTCCGGTTTTCGTGCTCGACGACGAGACGCCGGGGGCATGGAAGCTGGGCGGGGCGGCCCGCTGGTGGCTCCACCACAGTCTCCAGTCCCTCGACGAAGGCCTTCGATCCCTCGGCGGCGCACTGACCCTGCGCGTAGGACGGGCGGAGACCGTGATTCCAGGGTTGCTTCGTGAGACCAAGGCCACAGGCGTTTATTGGAACCGCCGGTATGAGCCTTTCGCCGTGGAAGGCGACACCCGCCTGAAAGCGTCCCTCAAGGACGAAGGGCTCACTGTGGAGACCTTCAACGCCGCGCTGCTCCATGAACCCTGGTCGCTCAAGACGGGCGCAGGCGGCGCGTTCAAGGTCTTCAGCCCATTCTGGCGGGCCGCACTCGCCGCACCGCCGCCGCCGGCGCCTCTGAAGCCGCCGGACCATGCCCGCTTCGCTGCCGCCAATGGCGCGTCTCTCGCGGACCTGGACCTCCTGCCCCGAAAGCCGGACTGGGCGGCTGGTCTGCGCGAGACGTGGCGGCCAGGCGAACCCGGCGCGCAAGCTCGGCTGAAAACTTTCCTAAAAAGCACGCTCAAGGGATATGGCGCGCACAGGAACCGCGCTGACCTGGTGAGCACCTCCCGCCTGTCGCCCCATCTCCGCTGGGGAGAAATCGGTCCCCGACAAATCTGGCGCGCCGTCGAGGCCCACGCGGCGGCACATCCCGATTATCGCGCGGACGCCGACAAATTCCTGTCGGAGATCGGGTGGCGCGAGTTCTCCTACCACCTGCTCTTTCACAGCCCCACGCTGCCCGAGGTGAACTGGAAACAGGCGTTCGACGCCTTTCCATGGTCCGACAACGCCGAACACATTAACTCTTGGCAACGCGGCCGGACCGGTTATCCAGTGGTGGATGCGGGCATGCGCGAACTGTGGTCGACGGGCTTCATGCATAACCGTGTCCGGATGATCGCCGCATCGTTCCTGATCAAGGACCTCATGGTGCACTGGCGGGTGGGCGAAGACTGGTTCTGGGACACGCTGGTGGACGCTGACCTCGCGAACAATGCAGCCAGCTGGCAATGGGTCGCGGGCTCGGGGGCGGACGCCGCCCCCTACTTCCGGGTTTTCAATCCCGTGACCCAGGGGGAGAAATTCGACCCCGACGGCGCTTATGTCCGTCAGTGGGTGCCGGAACTGGCGCGGCTGCCCGCCGACCATATCCACGCTCCATGGCGCGCGCCGCCCGCGGCCCTGTCCGCCGCAGGCGTCGTACTCGGGGAGACCTACCCCTTGCCGATCGTCGACCATGCCGAAGCGAGGACGCGCGCCCTTGCGGCGTACAAAGGGATCACGGGACATCGCGATGCATAACATTCAGGGCGGGCCGAAGCGGATCGCGATCGTCGGAGGCGGGATTTCCGGCCTCGGCGCCGCATGGGCGCTTCGCCATACCCACGACGTCACCGTCTTCGAGAAGGAGGGTCGCCTCGGCGGCCACGCCGATACCCAGACGATCGGCTACGATGGCCAGCCGATCGACGTCGATACCGGCTTCATCGTGTACAACACGCACAATTACCCCAACCTCGTCCGTCTCTTCGACCATCTTGGCGTGGAGACTACACCGTCAGACATGAGTTTCGCCGTCTCGGACCCCAACGCGTTCGAATGGTCCAGCAACGGCTTCAACGGCATTTTCGCGTGGAAACGAAACCTTGCGAACCCAAGTTTCGTGGGGATGCTGTCGGACATTGTGCGGTTCAGCGCCAGCGCGCGTCAGGATCTCGAGCATGGTCGGGTCGCCGACATCTCGCTCGCCGACTACGTCGCCCAGCTGAAACTGGGTCAGACATTCTTGAACCAGTACCTAATCCCCATGGGCGCAGCCATCTGGTCGACGCCTGAGCGTGAAATGTTGCGCTATCCGGCGCTCTCCTTCCTGCGCTTCTTCGACAATCACCGCCTTCTTCACTCGGAACGCCCCCGTTGGCGAACGGTCAAGGGCGGAAGCAAGGCCTACGTCGCGGCGCTTGCGCACATTTTGGGCGACCGTGTGCGCAAGTCCCACCCTGTGGTGGCGATCGAGCGCGCGGACGACTGCGTGACGGTGGTCACCCGGGGTGGCGGTCGCGCAACCTTCGACGAGGTGATACTTGCGTGTCATTCCGACGAGGCGTTGGCGATCCTCGGCGACGCCAGCGAGCAAGAGCGCGCGCTTCTAGGCGCGATCCGCTATGAACCGAACACGGCGTGGTTGCATCGCGACCCCCGTCTCATGCCCAGACGGCCTTCTGCGTGGGCATCCTGGAACTACATGCGCGCCGCGGGCGCAGAGGGGCGCGTCTGCGTCACGTACTGGATGAACTTGCTCCAGGGCATCGACAGGGCAAAACCCGTGTTCGTCACACTCAATCCTGAGACGCCGCCCTCCCCGGAACTGACGTTCGGCCGCTACGCCTACAGCCACCCCCAATTCAACGCCGAGGCGCTCGCAGCCCGCAACGCCATCGAAGCTGCGCAGGGTGCGAGGCGGACCTGGTTTGCCGGCGCGTGGCTTGGCAACGGATTCCACGAGGACGGCCTCAGCTCCGGCTTGCGGGTTGCGCGCCGTCTCGGCGGCGCGACGCCTTGGCGCGCGGAGGAGCCGCCCATGTCAGAGAAGGCCCGGGCGGCGTGATCGTTGCGCGAGCCCCCGCCGCCGCATATGAGGGCCAGACGACGCACGTGCGGTTTGCGCCCTTCGAGCGACGCTTCAGCTACCGGTTGGCGCAGATCCTCGTCGATATCGACCGCATTGCGGATGTCTCGTCGCAGCTGAAGCTCCTGTCGTACAACCGGTTCAACCTTTTCTCCTTCCATGACCGCGACCACGGCGACCGCTCGGGCGGCCCGCTGCGCCCCTGGGCGGAGAACCTGTTCGGGGCCGCGGGCGTCACGCTGGAGGGCGGCCGCATAGACCTTCTGTGCTTTCCGCGAATGTTCGGGTTCGTGTTCAACCCGCTGTCGCTCTACTTCGGTCACGACCGGGAGGGGCGGCTTCGGGGGATCATCTACGAGGTCAACAACACCTTTGGCGAAACGCACGCCTACGTTGCGCCTGTGGCGGACGCCCCGATCCATACGCACCATGCGCGCAAGCTTTTTCATGTGTCGCCCCTTCTGGCGGTGGAGGGCGACTACCACTTTCGGATCGTCGCCCCGGGGCGACGATTCCGGCTTGTGGTCGACAACCTTTTGAACGGCGTTCGCCAACACAGCGCCACCCTCGTTGGCGAGGCGCGCCCCCTCACGGACGCTTGGCTCGGGAGAATACTCTTTACGATGCCGCTGATGACCCTACAGGTCATCTTTGCGATCCACTGGCAGGCCCTGCTGCTGTTTCTTCGCGGGGCCCGCTATCACCGGCGGCCCCCACGGCCCGAACAGCCGACAAGTCTGGTTGACACAAGCGCGCGTATACGAGCCGAACCCAAGCTGGTGGACCATGGCCATGAATGATGTTGTCGAGCCGACGATCGAGCGCGCCACCGCGGCGACGATCGCAAGCTTGCGGGCGCCCGCGCCGTTCAAGGCGTGCTGTATGGCGAGCCTCAACCTTCGTGGCGGACAACTCGTGATGGCGCTCCCGGACGGCCGGCGGCTTTCCTTTGGCGACGGCGCCACGCCCGTGCACTGGATGCAGGTGAAGGACTACGCTTTCGCTCAACGCGTCTTCGCGCACGGCGACATCGGTCTCGCGGAATCGTACATGGCCGATGAGTGGGACACCCCGGATCTCTCCGCGATGCTCACTTTCCTCAACAGCAACGTGGACAGGATCATCGGCGTTTTTCGGGGGAAGAGCCCGATGGCCCGCCTGATGCACTTCATGGCGCACTTTTCACGCGAGAACACCCGCGAAGGCTCCCGCAAAAACATCCTCGCGCACTACGACCTCGGCAACCGGTTCTACGCCAAGTGGCTCGATGGCTCCATGACGTACTCGGCGGCTCGGTTCGATCGGACGCAGTGCACCGATCTTCACCAGGCGCAGCTTGAAAAGTATCGGGCTCTCGCCCGGCACATTCAGCTGCAGCCGGGGGAAACCGTCCTGGAAATCGGTTGCGGCTGGGGAGGCTTCGCGGAAGTGGCGGCGAAGGAATTCGGCGCGCGTGTCACGGGTCTGACCATCTCGGACGAACAGCACGCCTTCGCCGTCGAGCGCATGCAACGGGAAGGCCTGCAGGATCGCGTGGAAATTCGGCTTCAGGACTACCGTGACGTGCAGGGGCCGTTCGACAAGGTCGCCTCCATCGAAATGTTTGAAGCCGTCGGTGAAAAGTACTGGCCGGCGTACTTCTCGAAAGTCGCCGAGGTTTTGAAGCCCGGCGGGCGCGCTGGCCTGCAAATCATCACCATCCGTGACGACCTGTTTGAACGGTACCGTTCAAGGGTGGATTTCATTCAGCGCTACGTGTTTCCCGGCGGGATGTTGCCCAGCCTGAAGCGTCTGGATGAGGAAACGTCCAGGGCGGGCCTCAAGCGTGAATCCGTCGACGCGTTCGGCGTGTCCTATGCGGAGACGCTGGCGGAATGGGGCCGCCGTTTCCGCGCCGCGTGGGGTGATATCCGCCCGCTCGGTTTCGACGAACGGTTCAAGCGCCTGTGGCAGTTTTATCTCAGCTATTGCGAGGCTGGGTTCCGCACAGGCAACACGGACGTCGTACAGATCGGTCTCGCCAAGACCTGAGAGGGTAACCGTCTATCGGCCGCTTTTGGTCGGCGAAGGCGGCTCGGCATCGCTGCCCCAGCCGGTCTGCCGGCGGACAAGCGGTATCCGCCACGGCCTTGGCAGGGCGTAGAGCCCTTTGAGCACCCAGGTGAAGCGCCGAGGAAACGTCGATTCAAAACCACCACGGTGCACCGCGTCGGCGATCCGCTTCGCGGCGACCTGTGGCGTGATCATGAAGGGCTTGGGAAAAGCGTTGTCGTCTTGCGCCGGCGTTTCCACGAACCCGGGTGTGGAGAGAGATACGCCGACGCCGCACCGGTCGAGCTCGATCTTTAGGCATTCAGCCATATTGATCAGCGCAGCCTTTGAAGCGCCGTATGCGGACGCCGTCGGCATGCCCCCGAAGCCGGTCGCGGAGGACACGATGTGGAAATGGCCTGCCCGGCGCGCGACGAAGTCCGGCATCACCGCCTCCAGCAGATGCGCCACGCCCATCAGGTTCACATCAAAGGTGCGCCGATAGGCGTCGGCGGCAGGCGCCCGGGCGTCCACGGGCAGATAAACGCCCGCATTGGCCACCACGAGCCCTATGGGCCCGATCTCCGACCGGATACGTGCGGCGGCAGCGGCGACGGACTGCGCGTCGGAGACATCGGCGGGCGCCGCGTGGATGGCCGGCCGTCCGGCGGCGACCTCTGCCAGGGCTTTCTCGCCGCGAGCGGAGATCGCGACCCGCCACCCACGGTTCGCGAGTTCGACAGCGAGGGCGGCGCCAATGCCCGAACTGGCTCCGGTGATCCACGCGCAGCCATCGGATGATCTTGCGGGGCGACGGGGCATTCAGGCCATCAACCGCGCGGCGATCCGAGCCATGGCCCCGTGAAACCGCAGCGTTCCAGACATGGCCACCAGACACACGCAATCCTCCCCGGGAGGGACTTGCGGGCTGTGGTCAACGTCGGGCCCGGCAAAGGCGATATCGCCCACGGTGTACCGGCCAGCCTGGTCTGCGTAGGCCCCCCGCAGCACAAGAGTAATCTCGTCGCCCGTATGGCTGTGGGCGGGGATCGCCCGCCCGCCGGCAAGCCGGATCAGGGAGGCCCCCTCGACGGGAAGCCGCAACTCCCGGAGCGCCGGCGCCCGCCAGCGCCAGTGGAGCCCGTCCGGGGCGCGGGACGCCGCCTCGATGAGGGCACGGGCGTCCAGCAACGGCGCGCGCGCCGGTGGGGCGCCACGGGGCTCCTCGGTGACTGTTAGGGGCAAGGCCGCCATGGGCGTCGGAACGATCGCCTCCAGCAACGCGCCGCCCGCCGCGTCCAGGGCCGCGACAGCGGCGCCCGACCCGGGTTTGAGACGCAAATGGGTCTCCACGAGCAGGGACGCCGCAGGCGTGACGGAACCCACAGCATAGTCCAGCAACAGGGCGCCGTATTCGTCAGGTCCAGCCAAGAAACGTCCTCTTCCCATGTCGCGCCCCGGAATTACGTGTGGCTTCGCCGCGCGGATCAAGTGTTGAAGGCCCCCGGCTCCCCGGCATACCGTATCGGCATGACCAGCCAAGCCAAAGACCCGCTCGTGGACGTTCACTGGCTGAGCGCCCACCGCTCGGCCCCGGACCTGCGCATCGTGGACGCGACCATGTTTCCGCCGGGAGACGACAGGGATGCGCGCCTCGCCCACACGGAAGCGCGAATTCCCGGCGCCGTTTTCTTCGACGTCAACGAGATCGCCGATACGGCTTCGGCGCTCCCCCACATGCTTCCGTCGCCGGAAAAGTTCGCCTCCCGCATGCGACGGCTCGGCATCGGGGATGGCAACCGGGTGATCGTCTACGACCAGCTTGGCCTGTTCTCCGCTGCCCGCGTCTGGTGGACTTTCCGGGTCATGGGGCACGAAGATGTGGTCGTGCTTGACGGCGGTTTGCCAGCGTGGCGCGAGGCGGGCTTGGAGATTGAGGACGGCCCGCCGAACCGCCTGTCCGAACGTCATTTCACCGCGCGCTTCCGTCAGGATCTCGTCAAGGGCCTCGATGAAATGCGCGCGCTGGTCGCGGCCGGCGGCGGCGGCATCATCGACGCTCGGCCCCAAGCGCGGTTTCTCGGACAAGCGCCTGAACCGCGCGCGGGGCTTGCGAGCGGTCATATGCCCGGCGCCGTCAACCTCCCCTTCCCGAGCGTGCTCAACGAGAACAAGACCATGAAGTCAGGCCCGGAACTCGCCCGTATCTTCGAGGATATGAACATCGCTGCAAAGCAGCCGATCGTCTGCACCTGCGGTTCGGGCGTGACGGCCGCGGTGCTTGCGCTGGCGTTGGCGAGGACGGGCCGGTGGGACATACCCGTGTACGACGGGTCGTGGGCTGAATGGGGCGCGCGCACGGACACGCCGATCGCGACGGCATGAGCACCCCAATCGACGGCAGCTGGCGCCCGGAAACCCGACTGGTCAGAGCCGGTCGCGCCGATGGTCACGAACAGGGGCCCGTCAATCCGCCGATCCAGCGGGGATCGACGGTGTTGCTGCCATCCGCCGCCTCGCTGTACGGACCCGGAAAGACCTACGGCCTCGACGGCTTCGCCGTCCATGAGACTTTGTGCGACGCCCTCGCCGATCTCGTGGGCGCGGCCGGCGCGCTCCTCACGCCGTCCGGCCTCTCCGCGTGCACCGTGGCGCTTCTTGCGTGCACTCGCCAGGGCGGCGAAGTCCTCGTCACGGACTCCGTCTACGGCCCTACACGGCGTTTTTGCGACGGCCTCCTGGCCCGGTTCGGCGTGTCGACGCGCTACGTCGATCCCCGCATCGGACCGGCCATAGCGACGATGTTCACGCCGCACACGCAGGCGCTCTTTCTGGAATCGCCAGGGTCGCTGACCATGGAAATCCAGGATGTGCCTGCGCTGGCTGCGGCGGCGCGCCGCCATGGCGTAACCACCATCATCGACGATACGTGGTCTGCGGGGCTCCTGTTCAATCCGCTCGATCACGGCGTGGACATCTCTGCGCAGGCATTGACGAAGTACCAGGCCGGGCACGCGGACGTGCTGATGGGCGCCCTGCTCACACGGGATCGCGCGCGCCTTGCGTCGATGCGACAGACCATCAAGGAGCTGGGCCTGGGCTGTGGCGCTCCGGAAGACGCCTACCTGGCGCTGCGCGGCCTGCGCACCATGCCGCTGAGGCTGGCGCGGCAAGGCGACAGCGCATTGACCATAGCGCGCTGGCTTCAGTCGCGCGCCGAGGTCGCGACGGTGCTCCATCCCGCACTTTCCTCCCATCCGGACCACGACATGTTCCGCAGGGACTTCGCGGGCGCCGCTGGCGTCTTCTCGATCGTACTTCACCCGGCGCCTGCAGATCGGGTGGCGGCAATGCTGGACGGCTTGCGGCTCTTCGGTCTCGGGTTTTCGTGGGGCGGGTATGAAAGCCTCATCATTACCTGCGACGAACAACTGACTCGCACTGTCGCACCGACCGCCACGCGCGGGCCCCTGCTGCGACTGTCCATCGGCTTGGAGCACCCCGACGATCTGATCGCCGACCTCGCAGACGGGTTCGGGCGCCTCGCGCACTGATCAATAGACCACCGTCACGGTGACCGTGTCGCTGTAGGCGCCCGGCCGCGCGAGCGCCACCGAGGGCGCCCGGGCATACATCGTGTAGGTGCGTGTCGCGTTGCCGACGGTGAGGATGTAGCTGGCGGTGCGGGTGTCCGTACCGCCCGATCCGTCGCCCCAGATCTGCGTTCGTCCGGCGTCCGTGAAGAGATTGTAGGAGAGAGCGTTGGCGCCGCTGCGCATGGTGCGAGCCGTGTAGACGCCCGAAACCCCGGTCGATAGGCGCACCTCGTAGCTGGCCAGGACGGCAAGCGGGCTACAGGTTACAGAGACGACGCCGGCTCCGTCGACCGTGCTGCTGGCGACAGGGTCGATGGCGCCGAAGCTCACGTCGGTCGCACTCACGCTGCACGTGCAAAGGCAAAGCGCCGTCGCCGGGGCTGCAGACCACCACCAGGCCATCGCTGCGAGCAGGCACGCGAACATCCAGCTCCGCATCAGTTCGCCCTCCCGCAGACCACGACGCCGCCAGCCTCGACGAGGACGCGGTCAACGATGGCAACGCACCCGCCTCCGTTCGACAGCGCGCGCGCCGCCGTCACGCCGCTCAGATAAATCCGTCCCTGACTGCCCACCGGGTAACGGCGCCCCTCGCTGGCGAGAACCGTACCCACAGGCAGGGCGACGCCCGCCTCATCCACCACGCGAACCTCGCCCGACGCCCCCGCCTCGACGGGAAAGCGCACGACGACGCCGCTGCGCGCGGCGGGCGTTACGGTGAGATCGTCATGGGTGAGGGTCGCCCCTTCGGGAAGATCGTCGACTTCAAGACCGATGCGATTGCGCTCGTAGGGCCGCAAATCCGGCAGCAGGATGAGCCCCTCGGCATTCGTCGTCCCGACCCGCCGGTTCTCCCGCAGCACGCTCACTCCCGCGACGCCCGCGTCCACCAGGGCGAAGCTATCGCGGATCGGCGTCGTTGCGTGCAGGCCGCCGCCTATCCAAACAAGCCCGAACGCAATCTGGCCCCGCAGGCCAGACTGCCGATCCACCCGGCTGGCTTCAATCTCCACTTCGCCGTATCGACCGCGCAAGCCCGCCGCCGCATCCTGCCGCGAGATGTCGCCCTCACGAACGCCCAACCGCCACGCCAGCCCGCCTTCCTGCTGCGCCACCTGTTGCGCACGGGCCTGCACGGAAAGCCGGCCGCCTTCGTGGGCGAGAGACGTGGATGCGGATCGCTTTGCGCCAAGCGGCGTCGTCAGCGTCACAGCGGCTGAGAGCGCACGCTCAGTTTGCTCGGTGTACAGGACGCCGAGACTGACGGTGGCCGTTTCCAGCCACGCGGGCATCACGTCGAAGCCGATCGTCGTCGTGTCGGGCCCATCGCGACGGTCTGTATGTGTGCCCGACAACGTGAGAGAACCCCACTCAGTGGTGACGCCTGCGGACGACACGGTTCGCGTGCGCGGCAACTGCCCCGGGCTTCCGACGCGGGCGACGCCCGCCTCGGCCGCCTCGACCGACGCGCCGAATGACAGGATATCGTCTCCCCGGGACCACCCAACTCTCGCGATCGCGCCCGGTTGCGCGCCCAGCGCCTGCGCGAGGGAGACGTCAAACTGTCCCCACAAGCCCGGCGTCCAGCTCCCGCCGACCGCAACGCCGGCGCGGTCGCCCGTTGCGTCTGCGCGGACATCCAGCGTGAGCGACGGGCTGACGCCGCGCCGGTACATCCCGGAGGCAATGGCGCCGGCGTAGTCGTCACTGGCGCGCGCGAAGCGCTCGCGCAGGACGCCGACGGACAAGGCGAAGTCGGACAGCCCGGGCTTCAACAAGGCGCGTCCGCCGTAGAACGGCTCAGTCAGGACCTGCTGACGCCCGAGAGCGTCTGTTACGACGACTTGCGCCGTGCCGGCGCCGGTGACCGTCGGCGGATTGACGATCGTGAAGGGACCGGCGTCGATGCGCTCGCGGAGCCGCAAGGCTCCATCGACATACAGATCCACGACGGACGGCAAGGCCGCCACACCCGACAGCGTTGGCGTAGGCGCGGTCACAAAACCGGGCTCCAGCGTGAAATCGCGCGCGACCTGAAATCCTGCAAACCGAACGGCCTCAGATATGGCGCCCTGACGCGCGATGGAGTCACCGATGCGGTAACGGATCCGGCGCATTGGATCGTCCCATGTCCAGCGCGTCTCGAGTCGGGTGGCGCCGGCCCCCTCCCCGGACGTCTCCGCGCCCGTGCGGACCGTCCAGGCCGCCTCGCCAAAGCCGGCGGCGCCGAAAACGCCGATCTCCGTCAACCCGGCCGCCTCTACATCGACACGCGTGTGCGTGACGGCTGCGTCGACATTGAAGAATGCGCCGCTGTCGCGCGCGGCGACCGGCGCTGGAGATGGGGCGGCGCCTATTCTCTGGTGTGCATAGCAACGAGCCGTGCAGGCGAAGCTCACGCGCCCGCTGGCCAAGTCGGCGCGCACCGAAAACTCCGGTGCGTCCGTCAGGGAAATCCATTCGTCCGCACGCCCGATGAAGGCGGAAAGGCCCAGATCCGCGAGCGCGCCGCCCGCCACGAATATCTGGCCGTCCCGAATGACGGCGTAGGCTTCCGTCGAGCGGCCGGTCTCTGCGGACTCCAGCAGGAGCGCCGCGGGCTCTCCCTCTGGCGCCGCAGCGGCCGCCGCATCAACGGCCGCGCAAGACAGGATCGCCAGCAAGAAGCGCCGAAGCAACGGGAATGACCTGCTCATGGATGTCCATTCCGCCGGGCCCGCTCGTGACGAGCCTCAGACCGCCATGGAACGCATTGAACGGACGGACGACGCTGGCGCCGGGCAGCATGTACCGCGGCACGCCCGCCATGGACGCGCCCGCGGGCCCCACCTCCAGGAGTCGCGCGTAGGCATTGCCGGTATTGATCAACGCCACGCGTCCTTGACCGAGATCACGGGCGACGAAGCGCGCCGCGGCGTCCTGGGTGACGGGAAAAACCGGCACGGAAAACTCAAGCAGGATGGTCGGGCCATTGCCGCTGCGCGCCGCCGCCGGCAACTCCCGCACAATGAGCCGGAAGGCGTGGGCCGTCGTCGCGCTGCGGACGTGGGTGGCCAGCGCGAGACGGATGATCTGCCGCTGCGCGGGGCCGACCTCGAAGACGCTGGGTGCGGCGACGAGATCGCGCGTGCGCGTCAGAACATCTCGCCCATCTTCCTGCGTCCAGCGGTAGGCCTCGACTTCAAAGGCAGCCGGGACGAACCGTCCGTTATCGATGCGCAGGGATCCGACGCCCTTCGCCACGGGCATTTCCAGAAGAACGGGCGTGACGCCGATCCCGGAGGCGGCGTGCGCCCGATGCGGCGGCGTGAGCGCGAACGCCAAGGCGACAAGCATGCCCGAAAGCAAAAGAAGGCCGCGCATCAATACGTCACCGTGACCGTCACGGTATCGGTGTAGCTGCCCGCCGTCGCCGCCTGTTGCGCCGGCGCACGCCCATAGATCGTCACCGTCTGGACAGCGCCGGAGCCTGTCCCGGCCACCGTGTTCACGCCGCTGGTCTCGCCCCACACGGTCGTCCTGCCGCTGTCTTGATAGAGGGCGTAGGTCAGCGTCTGGCCGCCGTTCGACATCTGTCGCGCACTCACGGTGGCGCTCGCGCCGACACCTTCGTCAAGGCCGAGCACGTATCCTGCGCCGTTCGTGCAGTGGACGCTGATGCTGGTGGACCCATCCAGAGGCGTGGCTGACACCGGGTCGTACGAACCGAAGGAAAGGTTCGCTGCATCGACGCTGCAGCTGGCGACTACGGTCGCCGTCACCTGGAACGTATCGGTCGCCGTGGCGGCGCTCGCCGCGGACGCCATCACACACCACGCGAACGCCGCGCATGTCGCGATACCGAACCGCATGACCGTCACCACTCCCAACCAGCGAGGCGGAGGGTGTCCGAACAGCGCTACGATTTGGTTAAAACCGAAACTTTGACTATGCCAATACTCGCGCCCGATTCCGGAGGACTGCAGAAGACAAGCAAAATTACCCCCAAAGCCTAGGGGGTTTTTGCCTAACCTTGCGCTCCGTCACCCACAATTTTGCCCACGACACCATTCCCTATCGCGTGCTCGCCCTGCCCAAATGCATAGGTGGTTCAGCCGCGCGTTTGTGGCGACCCCGGCGTGACTCGAACACGCAACGTCCTGCTTAGAAGGCAGGTGCTCTATCCAGTTGAGCTACGGGGCCGGCGCCGCGCCCTGCCTAGCAGGGGCGACAGTCGAACTCCATGTGCGCGGCGTCAGTGCGACCAGGGCTCACGGCGGCCGAAGGCGAAGTTGTCCGCATAGGCCCGGGGAATTCTGCGCGCCTCGCGCGGTTCGATGACCTGGTGGGGAATGGCGTTCCTGCGCGCGAAGGCGATGGCGTCCTCCCGCGATGCGAACGTCAGGCGGACCTGGCTTGCAGTATCCGCGGTGCTTTGCCACCCCATTAGGGTTTCCGGCGCCACCGCGCCGCGTTCAAACTCCAGCACCCAGACCTGCGACTTCGCGCGGCCCGATTGCATGGCGGTTTTGGCGGGACGGTAAATGCGCGCGAGCATCGGATAGCCAGTCCAGGAGAGCGGTTTTCCAGTGCATACACCGCACCACGGCAAAACAAAACGGGCGGCCGGGGTGACCCGACCGCCCGTTCGTCGTTTACGAAGCAGGCGATTTAGGACTTCGACAGCGCGCCGCTCTGGGCGACGTCCAGCGCGTCCTTCAGTGCCTTGCCAGGCTTGAACCGCGCCCGACGACCGGCGGGCACCTTCACTTCCTGATTGGTTTGCGGGTTACGGGCCACGCGCGCCGCCGTCATCACGACCTGGAACGATCCGAAGCTCGGAAGCTTGACTTCCTCACCGTGGATCAACGCGTTGGTGATCGCTTCGAACGTCGCATCGACGAACTCGCCAGCCTTCGCCTTTGACTCGCCCGTCTTGCCCGCGACCGCCGCGATCAGTTCCGCCTTATTCATTTTGCGCAGCTCCCCTTGGCAGCAAAGGCCAGATAAGGGCGCCCCGCCCCGCGCATTTCAAGATCAAAGTGCGCTCCGGACTTACAATGCCGTAATAAGAATCACAGCTATTTCAGGCCCTTCAGTGCGGACGAGAATCGTCGCGCTCACCTTCAGCGCCGCCCGGTTCCCGACGTGCGCGCACGTCCTCCGCCAAAGCGTCTTCTTCGGTCCACGCAATGGGCGTGAGCGGCTTGACGAGGGCGTGCTTCAAGACCTCGTCGACCACCGACACGGGAATGATCTTCAGCCCCGCCTTCACGTTTTCCGGTATGTCGGCCAGATCCTTCTCATTCTCCTTGGGTATGAGCACGGTCGTCACGCCGCCGCGCAGCGCGGCGAGCAGTTTCTCCTTCAAGCCCCCGATCGGGAGCACCCGGCCGCGCAGCGTGACCTCTCCCGTCATCGCCAGATCCTTGCGGATGGCCACACCCGTCAGCACGGAAACGATTGCGGTGACCATGGCGACGCCGGCCGACGGGCCGTCCTTGGGCGTGGCCCCTTCCGGCACGTGCACGTGGATATCGCGCGAACGAAACACCGGCGGACGAATGCCATAGGTGATGGCGCGCGCCCGAACGAAGGACTGCGCAGCGGAGATCGACTCCTTCATGACGTCCCGCAGGTTGCCCGTCACGGTCATTGCGCCGCGGCCCGGCATCTGCACCGCCTCAATGGTGAGGAGGTCTCCCCCCGTCTCCGTCCAGGCCAACCCGGTCACCACGCCGACCTGATCCTCCTGGTCCGTTTCGCCGAACGAGTATTTCCAAACGCCCGCGTAGTCCGGCAAGTTCGACGCCGTGATATCCACCTTCGCCTTTTTCTTCTGCTCGATCTCGCGGACCGCCTTTCGGCAGAGATTGGCCAGCTCACGCTCGAGACTCCGGACGCCGGCCTCGCGCGTGTAGCGGCGGATGAGATCGCGCAGCGCCGCATCGGCGATCTTGAACTCACCCTTCTTCAGTCCGTTCGCTTCGATCTGCTTCGGCAACAGGTGCTTCTTGGCGATCTCGAGCTTCTCGTCCTCGGTGTATCCGGGAATCCGGATGATCTCCATCCGGTCGAGAAGCGGTTGCGGCATGTTCAGGCTGTTGGCCGTCGTGATGAACAGCACGTCCGACAGATCGTAGTCGACCTCGAGGTAGTGATCGTTGAACGTCGTGTTCTGCTCGGGATCGAGCACCTCAAGCAGAGCTGCCGACGGATCGCCGCGATAGTCGGCGCCAAGCTTGTCGATCTCGTCCAGCAGGAACAGCGGGTTGGCGCTTTTGGCCTTCTTCATCGACTGGATGATGCGCCCCGGCATCGACCCGATGTACGTCCTGCGATGCCCCCTGATCTCGGCTTCATCCCGCACGCCGCCGAGAGACATGCGGACGAAGTCGCGCCCCGTAGCCTTGGCGATGGACTTGCCGAGCGACGTCTTGCCCACGCCCGGCGGCCCGACGAGGCACAAGATCGGTCCGCGCACCTTCTGCGTGCGCGCCTGCACCGCCAGATACTCGAGAATGCGCTCCTTGACCTTGTCGAGGCCGTAGTGGTCCTCGTTGAGGATGTCCTCGGCCTTCTGGAGGTCCTTCTTGACAGGTTTTTTCTTGCCCCACGGAAGCGACAACAACCAGTCGAGATAATTGCGCACGACCGTGGATTCAGCCGACATGGGTGACATCTGGCGCAGCTTCTTCAGCTCCGCTTCCGCCTTCGTCAGCGCTTCCTTCGTCAACTTCGTCTTGCGGATGCGCTCTTCGAGTTCGGCGAGATCGTCGCGGCCGTCGTCGCCTTCGCCGAGCTCGCGCTGGATCGCCTTCATTTGCTCGTTGAGGTAGTACTCGCGCTGCGTCTTCTCCATCTGGCGCTTCACCCGGTTGCGGATGCGCTTGTCCATCTGCAGCACAGCGATCTCGCCCTCGATAAGCGCGAGGATTTTCTCAAGTCGCGCCGGGACCGGCAGTGCTTCAAGCAAAGCCTGCTTGTCAGCGATCTTGATCGAAAGGTGAGCGGCCACCGTATCAGCGAGGCGGCTGGGATCGGTGATCTGGGCGATCGACTGCACCACTTCGGCGGAGGTTTTTCGCGAGAGCTTTGCGAACTGCTCGAACTGCTCGACCACCGCGCGCATCATCGCACGGGCTTCCTGGCTGTCCGCCAGTTCGTCCGGCGCTTCCACCACCTCGGCGACGAAGTAGTCCTCGTGTTCGACGAATGCTGCGATGCGCGCGCGCCGCCCGCCTTCCACAAGCACACGCACCGTACCGTCGGGCAGCTTCAGCAGCTGCACCACCGTGGCGATCGTGCCGGTGAGGTAAATGCGATCCGGCTTTGGATTGTCTTCGGCGGCCTCCATCTGCGCGGCGAGCAGGATCTGCTTGTCCGTGCGCATCACTTCCTCAAGGGCGCGTACGGATTTCTCCCGGCCCACGAAAAGCGGGGCGGCCATGTGGGGAAACACCACGATGTCGCGCAGCGGGAGAACGGGAAGCAGCCTGGCGGCCATGGGACACTCCTGTCGGCGGTCCGGGCGCACGGACGCCGGACACTCTTTAAGGTAGGGGGATTCGGTCGCCGTCAGCCCCCAACGCCATCGGATGTGGCGTGGCGCATGGGCCGAAGCAAGCCTGTGATGACAGCGCGCCGGGCGCAACCAGCCCGCCAGCGGCGGAAACCCGGGGGCGCGTCAGCCCGCGGACTGCTGGCCGTTGCGGCCCTCGGCGTAGATCAGCAAGGGCTGGGCGCGGCCTTCCACGACATCGGCGGAGACCACCGCCTCCTGCACGCTGTGCATGCCGGGGAGTTCGAACATCGTGTCCAGCAGGATGGACTCAAGGATCGAGCGCAACCCACGGGCCCCCGTCTTGCGGGCGATCGCCTTCCGCGAGATGGCGCGCAGCGCGTCCTCGGGGAATGTGAGCTTCACGTTCTCCATGTCGAACATACGCTGGTACTGCTTGACGAGCGCGTTCTTCGGCTCCGTGAGGATCTGCATCAGGGCGGGCTCGTCCAGATCCTCGAGCGTCGCCAACACGGGCAAACGTCCGACAAACTCGGGGATCAGGCCGAATTTCAGCAGATCGTCAGGCTCCACCGCGCGCAGGATTTCGCCGGTGCGCCGGTCCTCCGGATCGCGGACCGTGGCGTTGAAGCCCATCGAGGAGCCTTTTCCTCGTTGCTGGATGATCTTCTCAAGCCCAGCGAAGGCGCCGCCGCAGATGAACAGGATGTTGGTGGTGTCGACCTGCAGGAACTCCTGCTGCGGGTGCTTGCGGCCGCCCTGCGGGGGCACCGACGCGACAGTGCCTTCCATGATCTTGAGCAGCGCCTGCTGCACCCCCTCGCCCGACACGTCCCGGGTGATCGAGGGGTTGTCCGATTTGCGGGAAATCTTGTCGACTTCGTCGATGTACACGATCCCGCGCTGCGCGCGTTCTACGTTGTAGTCGGCCGCCTGCAACAGCTTGAGGATGATGTTCTCCACGTCCTCGCCGACATATCCGGCTTCGGTCAACGTCGTCGCGTCCGCCATCGTGAACGGCACGTCGATGATCCGCGCGAGGGTCTGGGCCAGCAGCGTCTTGCCGCAGCCGGTGGGGCCCACCAGGAGAATGTTGGACTTGGCGAGTTCGACGTCGTTGTTCTTCGCCGCGTGGTTGAGCCGCTTGTAGTGGTTGTGGACCGCCACGGAGAGCACGCGCTTGGCATGCGCCTGGCCGATCACGTAGTCGTCAAGGACGTCCTTGATCTCCCGCGGGCTCGGGACGCCTTCCTTCGACTTCACGAGAGAGGTTTTGTGCTCCTCGCGGATGATGTCCATGCAGAGTTCGACGCACTCGTCGCAGATGAAGACGGTCGGTCCGGCGATGAGCTTGCGCACCTCGTGCTGGCTCTTTCCGCAGAACGAGCAGTACAGGGTGTTCTTGGAGTCTCCGCCGGTCGTGGTCTTACTCATTTGCGCTCCTTGACGGGGCCGGCGCTCTCTCTTCCGAAAGCCCGGAACCGTGCGGATGGCGGCGACCGGCGATGCCGACCTGTTCCATGCAGCGCCAGACTGGCGCGCCATCCCTTACGAAACTGTTCACCAAAATACCGGTGCAAATGCCCTCAACGAGGGCCTACGTCGGATACGAGCATAGCAAGAAGCAAGCCGCAAGCGGCGCATTCACGGCCTGTCCGGCGGGCCCGAGCCCTCAATGCCCGGGCGACTGACCCTCGGTCAGTTCCCGTTTTTCGTAGACCCGGTCCACGATCCCGAACGCCTTGGCTTCCTCGGCGGTCATGAAGTGATCGCGGTCGAGGGTCTTTTCGACCACCTCGTACCGTTGGCCCGTGTGCTTAACGTAGATCTCGTTCAGCCGCTTCTTGGTGGCGATGATGTCCTCGGCGTGCCGCTCGATGTCCGAGGCTTGCCCACGGAACCCGCCGGACGGCTGGTGGACCATGACACGTGCGTTAGGTAGGCAGATCCGCAACCCCGGCGCGCCGGCGGCCAACAGCAAGGACCCCATCGACGCCGCCTGTCCGGTGCACACCGTGGAGACCGGAGAGCGGATGTACTGCATGGTGTCGTAGATCGCGAGGCCGGAGGTCACGATGCCCCCGGGCGAGTTGATGTACATCGCGATCTCGCGCTTCGGGTTCTCCGATTCGAGAAACAGGAGCTGGGCGGTCACGAGGCTGGCCATGCCGTCCTCGACCGGGCCCGTCACGAAGATGATCCGCTCTTTCAGCAGGCGCGAGAAAATGTCGAAGGCCCGCTCGCCGCGGCTGGTTTGCTCCACCACCATCGGGACGAGCTGCATGTACCGGTCGATGGGGTCTGTCATTGTCTTCCTTCGCGACGCTAGGCGCGGACCGCGCCCGACTCGGGCCGTCCGCACTCAGCCATATTTGGCCGCCCGACCCGGACCGCAAGGCCCGCCGCGTCGTCGGCCTCAGAGGTCAACCTCCGAGAACAGCGTCTCGCGGTCGACCGTCTTGGTGGTGACCTTGGCGAGCTCCAGGATGTAATCGACGGTTTTCTCTTCGAAAATCGGCGCCCGCAGCTGCGCGAGAAGTTGTGGATTCTTCTGGTAGATTTCGAACACCTGTCGCTCCTGACCCGGGTATTGCCGGGCCTGCGCCATGACAGCCTGACTGACTTCGTCGTTTGTGACCTCGACGTTCGACCGACGCCCGATCTCGGCGAGCACAAGGCCAAGCTTCACGCGCCGCTCGGCGATCTTTCGGTACTCCGCCTTGAGCTCATCCTCACTCTTGGCGGCGTCTTCGGGATCCAGCGTCCCCGCCGTCCGGTCGGCCTCGATCTGGCGCCAGATCTGGGCGAACTCTTGCTCGACCATCTGAGGCGGCAGCGGAAAGTCGTGTGCGGCCTCCAGCTGGTCGAAAAGGGCCCGCTTGGCGCGGGATCGCGACTGGGCGGCGTGCTCGGACTCAAGGCGCTGCCGCAGGGCGTCCTTGAGGGCCGCCAGGTCCGCCATGCCGAACTTTTCCGCCAGGGCGTCGTCGATGACGGTTTCCGCCGGCGCGCGCACCTCGTGGACGGTGACGTCGAAGGCCGCCTCCCGGCCCTTCAGGGTCTCCACGGCGTAGGTGTCGGGAAAGCGGGCGAGGACGGTCTTTGCGTCCCCTTTTGAGAGGCCCACCATTCCCTCCTCGAAGCCGGGGATGAACTGGTTGGCCCCGATCACGACGGTGGCCTTCTCGGCAGCTCCGCCCTCGAACGCCTCGCCATCGATCTTGCCCACAAAATCAATCGTCAGCGCGTCGCCGTCAGCGGCGGGCCCATCCTTCTCGGCGAAAGAGCGCTGCGACTTCGCCAGTTCCTCGAGGGCCTTGTCCACCTGGTCGTCCGCCACAGGCGCCACCAGCTTCTCGACCGCCAGACCCGAGGGATCCGCGGGCTCGAAATCGGGGATCAGCTCGACGTTGAGCTGGAACGCGAGATCCTCTTGCAGCGCCACGACCTTCGCCATGTCGGACTGGACCTTGAGGTCGGGTTGAGCGGCCACCCGGAGTTTGCCGTCCTGCAACGCCTGCTTGGTTGCGCTGTCCACCTCCCCGTCGATGATCTCGCGGATCATGGACGGGCCGTAAAGCTTGCGGATGTGGCTTGCGGGCACCTTGCCCGGCCGGAAGCCGTTGATCCGCACCTTCGGGCGGACCTCCTCGATCTTGGCGTCCAGCGCCTTCTGGATGTCTGCGCGCGGCACCACGACGCTGAAGACGCGACTCAGCCCCTCGGAATGCGTCTCGGTCACTTGCATGCTCGTCGGTCCTGAATGGGAGGGCTGTCGTTGCGGCGGCCGTCGGGGGCTGCGCCGCAACGACACGAAGCCGGGGCTTATGCACCCGGTCAAACGCCCTGTCCACCATGGCCGGCGGGGGTGTGGCGGGCGCTGGTGCGGACGGCGGGAGTCGAACCCGCAAACCTCTCGGCGGCAGGACCTAAACCTGCTGCGTCTGCCAATTCCGCCACGTCCGCGCGGGACGGCGCCATAGACCTCCCCGCCGTGGGCGGTCAACGGCGGCGCAAATGAAGCGGCGCCAGGTCGTTGAGGATCGCGGGCAGGGTTTCCGGGAGGTCCTCGGCGATCAGTCCCGGACCGAGGCGTTCGCCCGCCCGCCCGTGCAGCCACGCGCCGGCGCAGGCCGCACCGAAGGCGCCCATCCCTTGCGCCATCAAGCCGGCGATGATCCCGGCGAGAACATCGCCGGAACCCGCGGTGGCGAGAAACGGAAGGCCGGTCCCGTTGACCACGACGCGACCGTCCGGCGCGCCAATGGCGGTGTCGGCGCCCTTCAACAGGACCACGCAGCCCGCGCGCTCGGCCGCCCGGCGGACCGCATCGACACGGGGCGCAGCCTCAAGATCGGGAAACAACCGACGGAACTCACCTGCGTGCGGGGTCAACACCGCCTCTTCGGGGACTGCTGCGAAAAACGCCGAAGGGGCCTCGCTCGCCAATGTGATGGCGTCCGCATCGATCACCAGCGGCTTGCCAAGGCCCAAGGCGCGGGAAAAGCGCCGGCCAGCCTCGGCGCCCACGCCCAGCGCAGGGCCGATGACGACCGCGTTCGTGCGGGGCGGCGGTGCGCCCTCCTCCCCGGCGTCCTCCAGCGTCACCATCACGGCCGTCAGATGCGCGGCGTATTCCGCCAGAGCGTCCGATGGCGATACAACGGTGACGACGCCCGCCCCGGCCCTCAAGGCGGCGCGCGCGGCGAGGCGCGCGGCGCCCGTCCGGCCCGCCGGGCCGCCGATGACCGCGACATGGCCGCGACCGTACTTGTGCGTCTCCGGGCCCGGCCATGGCAGCGGCCAGTGATCGGGATGGTTCTCCCAGAGCACCGGCCAGGCGGCCCCATCCACCCCGCCGAGCGCGCCGTCGGGCGTGCCGATGTCGAGAACGTCCACAAACCCGCACGCCGAGCGGCCAGGCTCCAGCAGATGGGCCGGCTTTTTCCGGACGAAGGTGGCGGTGACGTCCGCCCGGAAGTGCGGGCCGGTCGGCGCTGCGCCGTCCCCGTGGATTCCGCTCGGGACGTCAACGCACAGCGTATCGAACCCCCGCGCCGCAGCTGCGAGCGCGGCAGCTTGGCCGTCCAGGGGTCGCGAAAGTCCGGCCCCGAACAGGGCGTCCACCACCAGGGCGCCAGGCTCAAGGAGCACGGGATCGGCCGGATCGACCCACCCCATCCATGCCGACGCGGCATCCTTGGCGTCTCCCTCGAGGGCGGCCCGCTCCCCGAGGAAGCCCACCCGGGCGGGCCAGCCCGCCTCAGCCAGTTTGCGCGCGGCGACAAAGCCATCGCCGCCGTTGCCGCCGGGGCCGCACAGCACGACCGTCGGCCGGGGTGACCACCGACGCTGGACGCTCGCCGCCACCGCGGCGCCGGCGTTCTCCATCAACGTGCGCGTCGACACGCCGAGCGCGGCCGATCGCGCATCGATGGCGCGCATGTCAGCGACTGAAATGATCCCGTGGGCGTCGTTCATTACAGCGCGTTCACGGCGGGCGTCTCCGCGCCCTTCTCGATGAGCCGGAGTTCCCCCGCGGTCGTCTCGATCACCGTCACGGAGGCGTGCGCCGGCTTGAACACCATCACCGATCCGCTGCCGACCGCAGCCGACACGGCCGCGTTGATCGCGACATAGTGACTGAAAATGGCCGTGTCCGTCTCCTGCGCCAACAAGCAGTCGATGATCGCGCGCCGGAAGGGCGCCAGATCCGGCACGGCCGACCAGGGCCCCGCCATGACCTCGGCAAGCCAGGCCGGGCGGTCGGTGACGTGGTCGGGTGTGGGAACTTCGCGAACGGCCATCTCGACGGCGGCGACGACCCCCGCTTCCATTTCGAACGCCGCAGCCGTCTCGCGGCATCGGCGCAATGGCGAGGTCAGCGCCCGACAGACGCCTGACCGGCCGAGCACGCCCGCCGCATGGGCAGCCTGTGCGCGCCCGAGGGCGCTCAAGCCTGGATCAGGATCGGCCTGCGCCCAGCCGGACGCTGGCTCCCCATGGCGGATGAGATAGAGGCGGGCCATCAGTCGGGCCTGAAAACATTCTTCATGCCGCCGGCGCTGCTGATCACCGTGCCCGTCCGCCCCACGCCTTCCCGCGCCTGCAGGTCTTTGAGCGTCGCCTCGTCGTCGGGCGTGTTGGAGACGAAGCGGCGGCCCTCAGCGTCACGACCGATCACGATGCCCATCCGCACGCCGTCTCGGCCATGCACGACGGTGTAGGTCTCGATCCTCGCCGCGCCGGCGGGCTCGTCGACCACGGGCGGTCGCGGAAGGTCGTCGATCTCCCGCTGATACTTTTTGGGGTCCTCGCGCTCGAAGGGCGCCGCCGGCGGTACGCTGCTGTAGACGCCTACGGCGTGCTTGGTGAGGAACCATCCGTTGGCGGTCACCAGGCCGAATGCGCCGGGCTTGGCGCGCAAGCGCTCCATCATGGAGACGATGGAGTGCATCACATAGTTGTTGCCCGGCCCGCCGAAATACGGAAGGCCACCGGTCACGGTGAGCGGGCGGGGGTCATCCTCCGCGACGCCGATTTCCCTACAGGCGATCTGCACCGCAGATGGAAAGCAGGAGTAGATGTCCATCACGGCGATGTCGTCGATGGTTTTGCCGGCCATGGCGAGCGCCTTTCGCGCCGACAGCCGGATCGCGGGCGAAGCGGCGAGGTTGGGTCGATCGATCGGGTTCCACACCTCGTTGGCCTCGCCGCAACCGTGGAGGTAGATGCGGCGATCCACGGCCACGCCCATAGCGTCGGCGAAAGCCGTCGACGCCACCAGGACCGCCGCAGCCTGGTCCACCTGGATCACCGCGTTCAGGTACTTCGTGTAGGGAAAACCCACCATCCGGTTGTCGGGGGTTTCCTCGGCGATCTCCCCGGCGGTCCGGCGCGTGGGGAACCACGCATGCGGGTTGTCGACGGCGACGGCGTTAAGGCGCGCAAACAGGGCGCCCATCGCCTTCTGGTGCGTGCTGATGTCTCGGCCCAACTCGGCGCGGAGCGCGTTTTCGAACAACGGATATGTATTCGCAGGGAAATCGAGCCCGTGGGCGGACTCCTGCGGCGAGCACCCGTCGCGCGGATCGCCCCAACGCTCCGCCGGCGCTTCAGGACCGCCGCCATAGATCGACACGTCCTCGCCGCCCGCCAGACGCTTCATCATGGACCCGAGAAACTCGGCCCCCGCCAGCACCACGAGGTCCGCTTCGCCCTGCGCAATCCGTTCGCTGGCCCAGTTGACCAGCGCTTGAGGGGTGTTGCCGCCCATATGGGTGTAGATCGCCACCCGGGGCGCAGCGCCGATGTCCTGAGCTAGCGCGGCGGGCGGGTTGGGCATGTGGGGCACGGGGATCCGTTTGGCCGGTCCGGGCGCGTCGATCGTGAAGCCGACCACGCCGATCGTATCAGCCCGTGCGAGCGCCTCCGCGCTCAAGCCCGCGTCCGCCGCAGCCAGGGCCACTGCCTCCCGCACCATGGCCCGTGGGCCGGGCGCCAGGCTCTTGCGCCAGGTCTTTTGTCCGCCGCCGATCAGGACCGGCGTTCGAGGTGTCGGGATGGTCATGGAAGCCTCGTCGATCGCCCCTGCTCCATCCCCGAAGGCGCGGCGCGTGTCCATCGGCGCCGCAGCGGCAGACGGCGTCGTGCAAGCAAGCCGAATGGGCGCCGGCGCCCGCGAAAATGGCGCCTTCAGGATCGCGCGGGAACCGACCTTTCGGGTCGATTGACGCGGGCCTGGGATTGGCCTTTGCCCTGCGTTCGGATACGCGAGCCGAGCGGACGCCCGCCGCGTGGCACCGAGGCGAAGAACCGGCCGCCGGGGTCGGGCAAGACATCAAGAGAAGGCGCCAGCCATGAAAAAAATCGAAGCCGTGATCAAGCCCTTTAAACTCGACGAGGTGAAAGAGGCGCTGCAGGAAATCGGCCTGCAGGGGATGACGGTGGTGGAGGCCAAGGGCTTCGGGCGCCAGAAGGGCCACACGGAGCTCTACCGCGGCGCCGAGTACGTGGTGGATTTCCTGCCCAAGCTGAAGATCGAAGTGGTGGTGGACGACGCGCAACTCGACGGCGCCCTGGAAGCCATTCAAAAGGCCGCCAAGACCGGCAAGATCGGCGACGGCAAGATCTTCGTGATGGACGTCTCGAACGTCATCCGGATCCGCACCGGCGAAACGGGATCGCAGGCGGTCTGACCGCCCCCGCCCCCGCGCTGAGCTTGGGGGCGGCGATAGAGGTACTCGCAACAGGGCCGGCGCCGCGGCAGGCGCCGTGTCGAGGAGGATGGAAGAATGTCTGCTACCGGCGACGTGATGAAGCTGATCAAGGACAAGGAGGTCGAGTTCATCGATCTCCGGTTCAACGACATGCGTGGCAAGATGCAACACGTCACGTTCGACGTGAGCATGTTCGACGAGGGCTACTTCACCGAAGGAACGATGTTCGACGGATCGTCCATCGCCGGCTGGAAAGCCATCAACGAGTCCGACATGGTCATGCGCCCCGACACGATGGGCGCCCACATCGATCCGTTCTTCCAGCAGACGACGCTGGCGCTGTTCTGCGACATTCTCGAACCCGGCACGCTCCAGCCTTACAACCGCGACCCCCGCTCGATCGCTAAAAAGGCCGAGATGTACGTGAAGTCCGGCGGTTTCGGCGACACCGCCTACTTCGGGCCCGAGGCCGAGTTCTTCGTTTTCGACGACGTGCGCTGGAATGTGGAGCCGAATAACACCGGCTACAGCTTCGACTCGACGGAATTGCCGATGAACACCGGCAAGATCTACGAGGCCGGCAACATGGGCCACCGTCCCGGCCCGAAGGGCGGCTACTTCCCCGTGCCGCCGATCGACTCCCTGCAGGACATGCGGGGGGAAATGCTCTCCGTCATGAAGGAGATCGGGCTCAAGGTGGAGAAGCACCACCACGAAGTGGCCCCCGCGCAGCATGAACTCGGCCTGAAGTTCAGCACGCTCGTGTCGATGGCCGACGCGATGAACCTCTACAAGTACGTGATCCACAACGTGGCGCAGAGCTACGGCAAGTCCGCCACGTTCATGCCGAAGCCCTATTACAAGGACAATGGCTCCGGGATGCACGTTCACCAGTCCATCTGGAAGGGCGGCAAGAACACCTTCGCCGGCGACCGCTACGCCGGCCTGTCGGAAACGTGTCTGTTCTACATCGGCGGGATCATCAAGCACGCCAAGGCGATCAACGCGTTCGCCAATTCCACGACCAACTCCTACAAGCGCCTCGTCCCGGGCTATGAGGCGCCGGTGCTTCTGGCCTACTCCGCGCGCAACCGCTCCGCGTCATGCCGCATCCCCCACGGGACGGGCGAGAACGCCAAGCGCGTCGAGGTGCGGTTCCCGGATCCGGCCGGCAACATGTACCTCACGTACACGGCGCTGCTGATGGCGGGCCTGGACGGCATCCAGAACAAGATCCACCCGGGCGATCCGCTGGACAAGAACCTCTATGACCTGCCGCCAGAGGAACTGAAGGACGTTCCGACTGTCTGCGGCAGCCTTGAAGAGGCCATCAACTCCCTCGACGCGGACCGCGGTTTCCTCAAGAAGGGCAACGTGATGGACGACGATTTCATCGACGCCTATCTCGACTTGAAACGCGAGGAGAACGACCGCTTCCGGATGCACCCCCACCCGGTCGAATTCGAGATGTACTACAAGGCCTGACAGTCGCCTTGCAGGGCGGACGGGAAGGGCCGGCGCGACAGCGCCGGCCCTTCTTTCTTCTCGAGCGTCAGAACTTCACCACCGCCGACGCGCTGAACGTGTCGGCGCCGTCGTCATCGCCCTCAAGCCGGGTGTAGTCCCCGCGGATGCCCACCTTGTCCGTCAGCATGTATTGCGCACCGCCGCCGAAGGCCACGCCGTCCTCCTCACCGTCCACGCTCAATCCGGGAACGGACGCCGAAGCCTCCACCTTCGCCCACCCGACGCGGCCGAACAGGTCCAGCTGCGGCGTTACAGGCAGGATTCCGACGCCGTAGACGCCGACCTGGTGGTCCAGTTCCACCGTCACCGGGCCGATGTCGTCGTCCTTCACGCCGAAGGCCGCCTCGCCTTCCACGGCGAAGTTGGGATGGAAGCGATAGCCCAGCCGCCCGCCGACCCCACCTAGGGTCACGTCCTCCGTTTCATAGTGGGTGTAGCCGCCGTTCACGTAGGCGCCCGTTTGCGCGTGGGCCGGGGCCGCTACCGCCAGAGCGCCGAGACTCAGGATCATACCTATTGATTTCATGAAGTTTTCTCCAGCTTCGCCGCCGTCAGGAGGCTGCCGGGTGATAGGCGCGCAGCCTTCAATCGCTCAGTTGGAACCGCAGCGCGGAGCGCCCTCCGCGCCACATGGGCGACGGGGCGTGGCCAAGGCGCTACGCTTTGCCCCGGTGTCGCCACGGGCGCGGCGAGAGCGCCACAAGTCCCTGCGGCGCGTTAACCTCCAGGTGAGCGAGTCCATGGCGTGATCGCCGGACTCGTGCGAGACCGCCCTCATGTCAAAATCGAATGTCTTGAGGCAGAACGGCCTTGAGTTCGCTCCCAACGATTACTCTGCCAAGGACATCGAGGTCCTTGAGGGGCTGGAGCCGGTGCGCCGGCGGCCGGGCATGTATGTGGGGGGAACGGACGAGCGAGCCCTGCACCACCTCTTCGCCGAGGTGCTGGACAACGCGATGGACGAGGCCGTCGCCGGCCATGCCGATCGCATCGAGGTGGAGCTCGCCGCGGACGGCACCTTGTCCGTCACCGACAATGGCCGCGGCATTCCCGTCGACCCCCATCCTAAGTTTCCCAAGAAATCCGCCCTGGAGGTGATCCTCACGACGCTGCATGCGGGCGGAAAGTTTTCCGACAAGGCGTACCAGACGTCTGGCGGACTGCACGGGGTCGGCGTGTCGGTGGTCAACGCCCTCGCCGATCAGCTCTATGTGGAGGTGGCGCGGGACCGGCGTCTGTTCGCGCAAAGCTATTCAAGGGGCATCCCCAAGGGTCCGCTCAAGGAGATCGGCGCGGCTCCCAATCGTCGCGGCACAACGGTCCGTTTTCATCCCGACCCCGAGATCTTCGGTGAGAACGCCGCCTTCAAGCCCGCGCGACTCTTCCAGATGGCGCGCTCCAAGGCCTACTTGCAGAGGGGCGTCGAAATCCGCTGGCGCTGTTCGCCCGAGCGGCTCCGTGAAGGGGACGCGACGCCCGCGGAAGCCGTGCTCAAGTTTCCGAACGGCCTGAAGGACTTTCTCACCGAGATCCTCAAGGACAAAAAGCCCGTCACCAGCGACCCGTTCGTAGGACGGACCGTCAAGGATATCGGGCACGGCAAGGTGGAATGGGCCGTGGCCTGGGTGCAGGACGGCTTCGGCGACGCCGACGGCATGCTGAGGTCCTATTGCAACACGATCCCGACGGCCGACGGCGGCGCCCACGAAAACGGCCTGCGCGCTGCGCTGACCAAGGGATTGCGCGCATACGCGGAGCTGAAAAAGGAGCGCAAGGCCGACATCATCACGCAGGATGACGTCATGGCCACAAGCGCGGCGCTCGTCTCGGTCTTCATTCACGATCCGCAGTTCGAGGGTCAAACCAAGGGTCGGCTCGTCACCACGGAGGCGGCGCGGATCGTCGAACAGGCAGTGCGCGATCCCTTCGAGCATTGGCTGACGGCCTCCCCCAAGGAAGCGGACCGGCTGCTGGAATGGGTGATCGGCCAGGCCGAGGAGCGGCTGAAGCGGCGCAGGGAGAAAGAGGTGGCGCGGCAGTCCGCCACCAAACGTCTGCGTCTGCCGGGCAAGCTGGCCGATTGCGCCCGCGCGGACGCCAACGACACCGAGATTTTCATCGTCGAAGGCGACAGCGCCGGCGGTTCCGCCAAGCAGGCCCGGAACCGCAACACCCAGGCCATTCTCCCGCTCCGGGGCAAGATCCTGAACGTGGCGTCCGCCGGCGGCGAGAAGGCGTCCGCGAACCAGGAGCTGGCGGATCTCACGCTGGCGCTGGGCTGCGGCGTGAACGGCAAGTTCCGACTGGACGATCTGCGCTATGAACGGGTCGTGATCATGACCGACGCCGACGTGGACGGCGCCCACATCGCATCTCTGCTGATCACCTTCTTCCACCGTTCCATGCCCGGCCTGATCCGCGCCGGGCGGCTCTACCTCGCGCTCCCGCCGCTCTACAGGATTTCGACCGGCAAGGAGCACGTCTACGCGCGCGACGACGCCCACAAGGAAGAATTGCTGCGCACGAAGTTCGCGAACCGGAAGGTGGACATCGGCCGGTTCAAGGGTCTGGGAGAGATGATGCCCCAGCAGTTGAAGGAAACCACCATGGACCCGGCCACCCGCACTCTCGCGCGGGTCGTGCTGAACGCCGACGAGGCGCCGGACTTCGAAGTGCTGGTGGAGACCCTCATGGGGCGGAAACCGGAACTGCGATTCAACTACATCCAGCAGAATGCCCGCTTCGTGGAAGAACTCGACGTCTGATGGTCTCCACCGGGTTATTCCCGATTGACTTGGAAGGACTTCGCCCTCATCTAAAGGCTGTGGGGATCCCGTGACCAAGGGTCCGGGCGGCCCCTCGGCGCTTAGGCGGATGTGCCGCGCGCCCTGATGGAAACCCTCAATGACTGACCAGACGGCGTCTACGGACGCCCCCGGCTCCACAGCGAACGACTTCGCCAGCCTCGGCCTCAGCGCCGAACTGCTCCGAGCGATCGCCGACACCGGCTACACCACCCCCACCCCGATCCAGGCCCAGGCCATTCCACACGTCCTGATGGGGCGAGACGTCCTCGGGATCGCCCAGACCGGCACCGGCAAGACAGCGTCCTTCACGCTCCCGATGATCGAGATCCTGTCGCGGGGTCGCGCCAAGGCGCGCATGCCGCGCACGCTCATCCTGGAACCGACGCGCGAACTTGCGGCGCAAGTGGCGGACAACTTCACGAAGTACGGGAAGTATCACAACCTGCGGATGGCCCTGCTCATCGGCGGCGTCTCCTTCGGGGATCAGGACGCCCTGCTGACCCAGGGGGTCGACGTTCTGATCGCCACGCCCGGTCGCCTGCTTGACCATTTCGAGCGCGGCAAGCTGCTGTTGAACGGCGTCCAGGTCATGGTGGTCGATGAAGCCGACCGCATGCTGGACATGGGCTTCATTCCCGACATCGAGCGCATCTTCAAGATGACGCCGTTCACCCGGCAGACCCTGTTTTTCTCCGCCACGATGCCGCCGGAAATCCAGCGGCTGACGGACCAGTTCCTGTCGAGCGCCGTGCGCGTGGAGGTTTCGCGACCGGCGACGCAGGCCTCCACAATCACCGCGCGCATCGTCCGGATGCCGGGCGGCGACCCCCGCACGCGGCGCGCCACGTTGCGCGCCGTACTGCAGTCGATGACGATCAAGAACGGCATCATCTTCTGCAACCGCAAGACTGACGTGGACATCGTCGCGAAATCCCTCTCCCGGCACGGGTTCGACGCTGCGCCCATCCACGGCGACCTCGACCAGTCCCTGCGCACCAAGACCCTCGACCGGTTCCGCGCCGGGGACCTTCAGCTTCTCGTTGCGTCCGATGTGGCGGCGCGCGGCCTCGACATCCCGGACGTCGGCCACGTGTTCAACTTCGAGCCGCCGCGACATCCGGAAGACTACATCCACCGCATCGGCCGCACCGGACGGGCGGGACGGACCGGCGAAGCCTACACGCTGGTGGGCCCGGAGGACGGTCGATCCCTGCAAGCCATCGAAAAGATGCTGGGGACGACCATCGAAGCCGTCGAGATCGCCGGCGTCCCGACCGAGCGCCTGGGCGACAGCCGCGACAGCGGCGGACGGGGCCGCAAGGCCGAGGAATTGCGCAACGAGCGCAGCCGGAAGCGGGACCGCTTCAAGCAGCGCGATCAGGGCCGACCGACCGCGTCGATGGAGCCCGCCGCCGCCTACGATCCGGACGCACCGCCCCCGCCCCGGCCGGCGCCCGACAGGGTACGGGAAGAGCGCCCCCGGCGTGACCGGGGACCGCGACAAAGGCCCCCCGTCGCCGAGCAGGACGTGGGCGATAGCGCTCCGGCCGCCGCGGACCGCGGCCCCGCACCGTCTCGCCCGGAGCCGGGGCCGCGCGACAGGCAAGCCTACCGGGAGCCACGGGGCCGGGACCCGCGCCCCACCCGCGAGCCGAAGCCCGCGCGCGAGGAGCGTGACCAGGTGCTTGGCTTCGGCGAAGCTGCACCGGCCTTTCTCACCCGCAGCCAGCCGCGTCGGGAGACGAACTAGCTACTTCTTGATCCGCCCGCCGATCTGTTGACGGAAGGCCTTGCCGAACGGCGGCCGCGTGATCGCGAGGATCTCGCTCTTGATCTGGGTGTAGACCGCCTTCTTGTGGGAGAACTCCAGGAAGCCGTCCCGCCCATGGTAGCTGCCCATGCCGGCCGGGCCGATGCCGCCGAACGGCAGGTCTTCCTGCGCGACGTGGAAAACAACGTCGTTGACGGTCACGCCGCCCGACGTCGTCCGCGCGAGCACCATCTCCCGCTCCGCTTCATCTTCCCCGAAGTAGTAGAGCCCGAGAGGCCGGTCGTGCGCGTTGACGTACGCCACAGCCTCTTCCGTCGTCGTATAGGACCGAACGGGCAGGACGGGACCGAAGATTTCCTCCTGCATCACCTTCATGTCGTCGGTTGCGTCGAGGATCAGCGTGGGCGGGATGCGCCGATGCTCCTGCTGGCTGAAGTCCTCCTTGGCCGGATTGATCTCCACCACCTGGGCGCCCTTGGCGCGCGCATCGTCCACCAGGCCGCGGATGCGGTCATAATGACGCTGATTGATGATCGCGGTGTAGTCCTCGTTGTCCTTCAACGTAGGGAACATTTTCGTCACGGCGCTCGTGGCTGCGGAGACGAAGGCCTGCTCCTGCCCCTTCGGCACCATGACGTAATCGGGCGCGAGGCAAATCTGGCCGGCGTTCAGCGTTTTGCCGTTCATGATGCGGGCGGCGGATTTCTCCATGTCCGCCCCCTTCCCGACGATGACCGGGCTTTTGCCGCCAAGCTCTAGCGTCAACGGGACCAGGTTGGCCGACGCGGCGCGCATCACGTGATAGGCGATCGACGTACCGCCCGTGAAAACAAGATGATCGAACGCAAGGCCTGAAAAGGCCGCGCCCACGTCCGGTCCGCCGGTGATGACCGCGATTTCCTCTTCGTCGAAATAGAGGTCGATCAGGCGAAGCAGCGCGTCCGACGTCGCTGGCGTCAGTTCGCTCGGCTTGACCATCGCGCGGTTGCCCGCCGCCAGCACGCCCGCCAGCGGCGCGAACGTGAGATTCACCGGGAAATTCCACGGACTGATGATCCCGATCACGCCCTTCGGCTGGAAGCGCACCTCCGCGCGCGCGCCGAACAGGTTCAGGGGCGCCTCGACCTTGCGCTTTTCGGACTTCATCCAGGAGCCGAGATTGTCCCGGGCGTATTTGAGCGGCCCAATGGAGCCCGCGATGTCCGTCAGGCGGCCCGCGTCCTTGGATCGGGCGCCGAAGTCGCTGTTCAGGGCGTCGAGGAGCTCCTCGCTGTGATCCACCAGGATCGCGATGCACCGGTTGAGGCGGTCAATCCGTTTTGCCTTCGATGGCGCGCCCTCCCGGATGTGGGCCGCCTTCTGCCGGGCCAGCGTCGCCTCCATCCGGGCCTTGGCGTCCTCGGCGAGCGGATTGGACATGGCGTTCATGGAAAACTCCCTGGGTTGGTCTTTTGGCCGGTCGCGCTCGGCGGCGATTGAAGGCAGCCTAGTAAGTCCCGGCGCCATGGGCAAACGGAGCCAATCCGCCCCTCCACGCATAGGCTATGTTTACCACTCGTCCATTTCTTGGACGCTACCGTCGCACGGTGCCAAAATAGATTCGGACCCTGCCGTGACCGACTGTCTCCTCACCCTGAACCAGACGGAAGCGCTGGCGATCGGGCATCAGACCATCGACCTGATGGGCGGGCACAAAATCATTCCGAGCGCACAGAACTATGAAGTCTGGCTCGCCTATCGGCTGGGCGCGCTCTCCGAACTTCGCAAGGAAATCGACGAGCGCCTCGCGCGGGGCGAACAGTTCACCGACGTCACCAACCAGCAGCTTCACGAGCGCTATTTCTCCAACGCCCGCCTCACCGCGCAGATGGTGGCGACGGGGGAGCGCATCGCCCGCGAACTCAATGGCGTCATTACGGCCATCAACGCAGCCGGCGAGAGCGCGACAGACTACGGCGCCGAGCTGGAAGCGGCGTCCCAACGGCTCGCCCACGGCGTGAGCGTGGACATGCTGCGCGAGATGATCGAGAACATCTCGCGGTCGACCGCAAAAATGGTCGATGAAAACAAGGAATTGACGCAACAGCTCCAGCGGTCGAGCCGCGACATGGACGACATGCGCCGCACCCTGCGCCAGGTGCGCGCCGAAGCGATGACCGACAGCCTGACGGGGCTGGCCAACCGCAAGCTGTTTGACGAAACCCTGCGCAATCGCCTCAGGGAGGCGAGCGTCGAGCGCACACCGCTCTGCCTGCTCTTGTGCGACATCGACCACTTCAAGCGCTTCAACGACACCTGGGGGCATTTGACCGGCGACCAGATCATCCGGTTCGTCTCGTCGACCTTGCAGCGCTTCGCGCCGCCCGGGGGGCTCGCCGCCCGCTATGGCGGGGAGGAGTTCGCGCTCGTCCTGCCGCGCATGACGCTGTCGGCGGCGCGGGAACTGGGCGAACGCATCCGGACCACGATCGAGTCCAAGACGCTGGTGCGCAAATCGACGGGTGAGGACCTCGGCCGGATCACCGTCTCCTCCGGGGTGGCGCTGGCGCGTCTCGACGAAACGCCTTCGTCGTTCATCGAGCGGGCTGACGCCTGCCTCTACGTGTCGAAGCGGACCGGCCGAAATCGCATCACCAGCGAAAGCGACCCCGCCGCCCTTAACGCTGCGTGACGGCTAGGCCGTCGCCGGGGCAGATTGTAGTCTCCTCGGGAGGAGACCTGATCCATGAGCAAAGTCCGCTACGCGCGCGAGGGCGACGTCGCCATCGTCACCATGAACGACCCGTCGACCATGAACGCGGCGGGCGTCGATCTGGCCGGCGAGCTCACGGAGGCCATGAAAAAGGCGGCGCGGGAGGCGCGCGCCGTGGTCCTCACCGGCGAGGGCCGCGGGTTCTGCTCGGGAGCCAATCTGGGCGGAGGCGGCCCGATGGCGCGGACCACCGACGACGGGGAACCCCTCGACGCCGGCGCCGCCCTTGAGACCGTGTACAACCCGCTGGTCAGCCTGCTGCGCGAGATGAACATCCCCTTCGTGACCGCGGTGAACGGCGCGGCGGCCGGGGTGGGGTGCTCCTTTGCGCTGCTGGGCGACATGATCGTCGCTGCGGAAAGCGCCTACTTCCTCCAGGCCTTCCGGAGGATCGGGCTCGTGCCCGACGGCGGCTCCACCTACCTCCTGCCCCGTATGATCGGGCGCGCGCGCGCGATGGAGATGATGCTCCTCGGCGAGAAAATTCCCGCCGCGACGGCGCTTTCCTGGGGCATGATCAACCGGTGCGTGCCGGACGGCGAATTGCTGCCCACGGCCAAGGCGCTCGCGCTGGAGCTCGCCAACGGCCCACGCGCGATCAGCCTGATCCGGCGCATCGCATGGGACTCTCTGGACAACTCCTGGGAAGAGCAGCTTCGCGTGGAGCGTCTGACGCAGCGCGAGGCGGGACGGACCGAAGACTTCCGGGAGGGCGTCACCGCCTTCCTCCAGAAGCGCGCCGCCAAGTTTCAGGGCAAGTAACGTCAGGCCCCGGTTGTCGCCGGGGTGATCGTCACGCTTTCCCCGCAGCCGCAGGCGTCCGTCTGGTTGGGATTGCGGAACACGAACCGCGACGCGAGCTTGGACGTCTCGTGATCGATGGTGGACCCGATCAGGAACAGCACGGCGTTGGCCTTGATGAGGATCTTGACGCCCTGGTCCTCCACCACTTCGTCGAGCGCCTCGGGGCCGTCGGCGTACTCCATGACGTACTCCATCCCAGCGCAGCCGCCATTCTTGACGCCTACGCGGAGGTAAGGCTTGTCCGAAGCGGCCATGATGGCCTTCACCCGCTCGGCTGCGGCGTTGGTGAGGGAAACGACCTTGGGTCGGGCGCGCGCCATCGGCATTGGTCCTCAGAGCATGTTCAGTTCGAGTTTCGCTTCATCGCTCATCCGCCCCGGCGTCCACGGCGGGTCGAAGACGAGGTTCGCCTTGGCGGACTTCACGCCGGGAACACGGCGCGCCGCGTCCTCGATCCACGTGGGCATCTCCCCCGCCACAGGGCATCCCGGCGCCGTCAGCGTCATCTCGATGTCCACGTGATAGGCGTCGTCAATGTCCACCTTGTAAATGAGCCCCAGCTCGTACACGTCGACGGGGATCTCCGGGTCGAACACCGTCTTGAACTCCGCAATCAGCGCGTCCGTGATCCGCGCCAGCTCTTCCGGCGGGATCGTTGAGGCGGCGGGCGCAGCAGGCGTCGCGTCCATGGTCGTCCCTCAGGCCAATAACTTCCGCGCCTTGCCGAGCGCGGCGATGAAAACGTCGATGTCGTGTTCGTTGGTGTAGAGCGCAAGGCTCGCCCGGGCCGTGGCGTGAACGCCGAGGCGGGTCATGAGCGGCTGCGCGCAATGGTGCCCCGCCCGGATCGCAACCCCCTCCCGGTCGACGATCTGCGCCACGTCATGGGGATGGGCGCCCTCCACGTTGAACGCCACGATGGCTCCCTTGTCCGGCGCCGCGCCATAGACCCGCACGCCGTTCAGCGTCCGCAGCGCGTCCACCAGTCGGTCGTGCATCGCCTTCTCATGGGCGGCGATGGCGGCGCGATCCTGCGCCGAGAGCCAGTCGATGGCGGCGCGAAGTCCGATGGCCTCCAGGATCGGCGGCGTCCCCGCCTCGAAGCGATGCGGCGGGTCGTTGTAGGTGACGTGGGTCAATGAAACGGTCTCGATCATCTCGCCGCCACCCTCAAAGGGGCGCAGGCGATCAAGCCGCTCCGGCTTGCCGTAAAGGACACCGATCCCCGTAGGGCCGTAGAGCTTGTGGCCAGAGAACACGTAGTAGTCGGGATCGAGCGCACCCACATCGACCGGGTCGTGGACCACCATCTGACACCCGTCGAGCAGGACGGGCGTGCCTTTGGACCGCGCGATCCGGATGGCCTCCGCGGCCCGCAGGCGGGCGCCCAGGACGTTGGACATGTGCGTCAGCGCCACCATTTTCGTGCGGGGGCCGATCTGCCGCTCCAGATCCTCAAGATCCAGCATGCCGTCGTCGTCAATGTCGACCCATCGCAGCACCGCCCCCTTGCGCTCGCGCAGGAAGTGCCAGGGCACGATGTTGGCGTGATGCTCCATCACGGACAGGACGATCTCGTCGCCGGGCGCGATGTCGATGCCGCTGGCGACGATGTTGATCGACTGGGTGGCGCCCTTGGTGAACACGACGCAATCGACGAACGGCGCGCCGATGAACTGCGCGACCGCCGCCCGCGCGCCCTCGAAGGCTTCGGTGGTTTCGTTGGCGAGGGTATGCAGGCCGCGATGCACGTTCGCGTACGATCCGAGCATTGCCCCCGCCATCGCCTCCACCACGGCGTTGGGCTTCTGGGCCGAGGCCGCACTGTCCAGATAGACGAGCGGCTTGCCGTTCACCTGCCGGCGCAGGATCATGAAGTCCTTGCGGATAGCCTCGACATCAAAGCTCATTGGCCCGCCTCAAGCCACGCATGCATCCGCCCCAGAATTTCGTCGCGCACGTCCGCCGCCAGGCTTTCAGGCACGGCTTCCGAGAGAAAGGCCGCCACCAGCAACGCGCGCGCCTCGCCATCCGGAAGGCCTCGGGAGCGCATGTAAAAAAGGGCCATGTCGTCCAGCCCGCCCACCGTGTTGCCGTGCGCGCACGCGACGTCGTCGGCGTGAATTTCAAGCTCCGGCTTGGCGAACGCCTCCGCCCCATCCTCAAGAAGCAGGGCATGGTGATTTTGTCGGGCGTCCGTCTTCTGCGCGTGAGCCGCCACCAGGATCTTGCCCTGGAAAACCCCGCGGCCCCCGGCGCGCGCCACGCCCTTCACAAGCTGGTGGGTCGCGCCGCCTGCCTCGCGGTGGTGCACGACACTCGTCAGATCGGCGTGGCGACCTTCGGCGACCAGGTACGCCCCGCGCAACTCGACCGCGGCCCCTGCGCCAGCGACCACCACGTCCGTCTCAAGCCGCGCCAGTCTGGCGCCTTCCGCATAGATGAACTGCCGGAACCGCCCACCAGCGCGCACCTCGACGCGCCAGTGGCTGAGGCGCACGTCCCCCCCGGTCTGGATCACGATCCTGTCCAGCGTCGCGCCTTCGTGGACGATGGCCGTCGTGGCGCGGGCGTCGAGCGACGCCCCCTCCTCGCCGAAACGCTCAAGAACGGTCTCCACCGCGCCCGGCGCCGCCTCGACGACGGCGCTCCCGCCAGCCAGCCGCTCGATGACGCTGCCATGCGTGTCGGCGGGAAGCGTCCTGCCGGGAAGGGCGGCGGCGAGGTCGGAGTATTTCCACGCCTCCACGCGCCGGTTGGGGAGCGCCGTGCTCATGCGACCCTCAGGTAGCGATCGTAGCCCTCACCCTCGAGGCGCAGCGCAAGGTCGGCCCCCCCCGACTCAACGATCCGGCCGTCGACGAGAACGTGCACCCTGTCCGGCCTGATGTAGTCCAGCAGGCGCTGATAGTGCGTGATCACGAGCATGGCGCGGGACGGAGACCGAAGCGCGTTGACGCCGTCGGCCACGATGCGCAGCGCGTCGATGTCGAGCCCGGAATCCGTTTCATCCAGGATGGCGAGACGCGGTTCGAGCACAAGCATCTGGAGGATCTCCATCCGCTTCTTCTCGCCGCCGGAAAACCCCACATTCAGCGGCCGCTTGAGCATGTCGGGCGCGATCCGCAATTGCTCGGCCTTCGCCCGCACCAACTGAAGGAAAGGCCCCGCGGCGACTTCCGGCTCGCCGCGCGCCTTTCGCTGCGCATTGAGCGCAGCCTTCAGGAACGTCATCGTGGGCACGCCAGGTATTTCCAGAGGGTACTGGAAGGAGAGGAACAAGCCGTGCGCCGCGCGGGCCTCGGGCGCCATGGCGAGAAGGTCCGCCCCGTCCAGACGAACCGACCCCTGCGCCGCCTCGTAGCCCTCCCTGCCCGTCAGGGCGTAGCTGAGCGTCGACTTGCCGGCGCCGTTCGGCCCCATCAGCGCATGCACTTCGCCGTCCGGGACCGCAAGCGACAGGCCCTTCAGGATCGGCGCCTCGCCGACGGTGACATGCAGGTTCTCTATCTCAAGCATCGCGCGTCTCTTGGTGTGTGGGGGTAGGCGCGCTCAAGCGCACCGCCGCATAGATGAACGCCGCGCCCGCCGCCGCCCCGAGCAACGCAAACGAGAGCGCGCCCCAGACGATCCCGAAGAGCGTGCCTACAATCGCGAAGGCAAGCGCGGCGATGACCATTCCCAGCACGAAAACGCCCACGACGATCCATCCGCGCCAGGACGCCGCCCGCGCCGCGTCGCTGCGGAGGGAACTGCTCATCCGACGCTCCCTTCAAGGCTCACCGCGACCAGTTTCTGAGCTTCGACGGCGAATTCCATGGGCAGGTGCTGGAGCACGTCCCGCACGAAACCGTTGACGAGAAGCGCCACCGCCTCCTCCTGCGGGATGCCGCGGGCGCGCATGTAGAACAGCTGATCCTCCGACAGGCGCGTCGTCGTGGCCTCATGCTCCAGCTGCGCGCCTGCGTTGCGCGCTTCGACGTAGGGCACGGTGTGGGCGCCGCACTGGTTGCCGATCAGCAGGCTGTCGCACTGCGTGAAGTTGCGCGCGTTGGCGGCCTTCGGGTGGATCGACACCAGGCCGCGATAGGTGTTCTGCGCGCGACCGGCGGAGATGCCCTTCGAGATGATCCGCGATTTTGTGTTGCGCCCCAGGTGGATCATCTTCGTGCCGGTGTCGGCCTGCTGGCGCCCGTTCGTGATCGCCACCGAGTAGAATTCCCCGCTCGAGCCGTCGCCGCGGAGGATGCAGCTTGGATACTTCCACGTGATGGCCGATCCCGTTTCGACCTGCGTCCACGAAATCTTGGCGCGCGCGCCGCGGCAGTCGCCGCGCTTCGTCACGAAGTTGTAGACGCCGCCCTTGCCTTCGGCGTCGCCGGGCCACCAGTTCTGCACCGTGGAGTACTTGATCTCGGCGTCCTCCATGGCCACCAGCTCCACGACGGCCGCGTGCAGCTGGTTCTCGTCCCGCATCGGCGCCGTGCAGCCCTCCAGATATGAGACGTAGGCTCCTTTATCGACGATGATGAGCGTCCGCTCGAACTGGCCCGACCCTTGCGCGTTCATGCGGAAATAGGTCGACAGCTCCATCGGGCACCGCACCCCCGGCGGCACATAGACGAAGGAGCCGTCCGAAAAGACGGCGCTGTTCAAGGTCGCGAAAAAGTTGTCCGTGGTCGGCACCACGGAGCCGAGGTACTTCCTGACGAGGTCCGGATGCTCCCGGATGGCCTCGCTGATCGGGCAGAAGATCACCCCTGCCTTGGCCAGCTCCGCCTTGAAGGTGGTGACGACGCTCACGCTGTCGAAGACCGCGTCGACCGCCACGCGCGGCGCACCCTCAACGCCGAGAAGCGTCTCCTGTTCGCGCAGCGGGATGCCCAGCTTCTTGTACGTCTCCAGGATCTCGGGATCGACGTCGTCGAGGCTCTTGTATTTGGCGCCATGCTTGGGCGCCGCGAAGTAGGTGGCGTCCTGGTAGTCGATCGGTGGGTAGCGCACCATCGCCCACGCGGGCTCCACCATCGTCCGCCAGCGCCGGAAAGCCTCCAGCCGCCAGTCCAGCATCCACGCCGGCTCCTCCTTCTTGGCGGAGATGAAGCGCACGGTGTCCTCGCTCAACCCGCGGGGCGCGAACTCCTGCTCTACGTCGGTGACGAAGCCCGCGCTGTAGCGCTCGGACTCCAGATCGCGCACCACATCCACCGTGGCGCGGTCGATCCCGTCCTTGGCGATGACGTCCTTGCGCGCGTCTTCAACGGTCATCATGCGGCCCCCGCTAAACGGCGCGACCGCGCCGCGCCCAGCGCGGCCAGCGCGCGCGCGACATCGTCGTGCGTCGACGCCCATCCGAAGCTCGCCCGCATCGCGCATCGGGCGAGAGCGGCGCCAACGCCCATGGCCGCGAGCACGCGCGACGGGCGCACTTTGCCGGACGAACACGCCGAGCCCGCGCTCATCGCAACGCCTGCGAGATCGAGCGCGATCAGCGCGGTTTCCGCCGGCAAACCCGGCAGGGCGAACTGCGATGTGTTGGGCAACCGGTCCGCCGACGCGCCGAAGATGACGGCGTCAGGGTGGTCCCGCAGGAGGCCCGCCTCGAAGGCGTCGCGCAGGCCCGCCACGCGAGACCGTTCGGCGAGGAAGTCCGTTTCGAGGGCGGCCGCGAACCCGGCGATGGCGGGGCCGTTCTCCGTGCCCGGTCGACGGCCCTGTTCCTGCCCTCCGCCACGACGCGCAGGGGCATCGGGCGCGCCGGGCGCAAGCACGAGCGCGCCCGCGCCGGGCGGACCGCCGAGCTTGTGGCTGGACACGACGAGGTAGGCGGCGTCGAGCGCGCGCGCGTCGACGTCCACGCGGCCCAAGGCCTGGGCTGCGTCCACCAGCAACAGGCCGCCCGCCTCCCGAACGCGGCGCGCGACTGCGGCGATGGGCTGGAGCACGCCGGTTTCATTGTTGGCCAGCATGACCGCGACCAGCGGCCGCCGCGCCCGCGACAGGGCGCGGTCCAGATCGTCGAGGTCGATGACCCCCTCCGGCGTGCACGCGATCCGATCCGTGGGCGCACACCCCTCCGCGACGGCGTCGTGTTCGATCGACGACACGATCAGGTCGTCATGGGCGCCCCGCGCAGCGTCGAGCGCGCGATGGAGGGCCTCGGTGGCGCCGCTCGTGAAGATCACGTCCCGCGATTGCGCGCCCACGGCCGCCGCCAACCTCTCCCGCGCCGCCTCCTGCGTCGCGCGCGCCGCCCGGCCAACCCCGTGAACGGAGGATGCGTTGCCGCCCTGGGCGAGCGCCTTTGCGACCGCCGCGGCGGCGAGCGGCCGGACGGGCGTCGTGGCGTTGTAGTCGCAGTACGAGACCGGGCTGTTCATCGGGCTATTCCGCGGCGATCTGCGGGCCCGCGAGACCACGGATGCGCTGGGACACCACGTCCTCGAGGGTGACGGCGGCGAGGAAGCCGTGGATGTGGCGGCCGAGTTCGTCCCAAAGGTCGTGCGCGATGCACCGGCCCGCCTTGCCTTGGCAGCTCTTCATAGCGCCGTCCTTGCAGCGCGTGGTCTTGATGGGTTCGTTGACCGCCGCGATGACGTCGGCGATGCGCACGGCGTCCGCCGCCCGGACGAGCTTGTAGCCGCCGCCGGGCCCGCGGACGCCCGCCACGAGCCCCGCCCGCCGCATGCGCGCAAACAGCTGCTCCAGATAGCTGAGCGAGATGGCCTGCCGCTCCGAGATTTCCTGCAGCGGCACGGCACGCGCCGCGCCGCCGTGGGCGGCCAGGTCCGCAAGGGCCATGACGGCGTATCGACCCTTCGATGTCAGTCGCATGATCTGTTCCGTGGCCTCGGCGGAGCCGTCGTCCGCGGACGGGTCGACCCCACCTGCGGAAAAGCTCGCACCGCGCGCAGTCGCCATGGTAAGCACCAAGGCTGCGCTACGGACCCATAGTTAGGATGTCCGACTAAATTGATCAAGAATTCCATCGAGTGGCCGCGCGTCCATGACGCGGCCCCCATCGTCGAGAGACCCCCATGCCAGACGTGATTTTCGCCGGCCCCTCGGGACGCGTCGAAGGGCGCTATTCGGAGCCCAAGCGAGAGAACGCGCCGATCGCGCTCATCCTGCACGCCCATCCCCGGGCCGGTGGCTCCATGCAGGACCGGATCACCGTTCAGCTCTTCCAGATCTTCACCCGGATGGGGTTCGCCACGCTGCGGTTCAACTTCCGGGGGATCGGTCGCAGCCAGGGCGTGTTCGACAACGGCATGGGCGAACTGTCGGACGCCGCTTCCGCACTCGACTACCTCCAGGGCATCAACCCCAACGCCGAGCAGTGCTGGGTGGGCGGCTATTCCTTCGGCGCCTGGATCGGGCTGCAGCTGCTTATGCGCCGCCCGGAGATCGACGGGTTCATCGCCGTGTCGCCGCCGGCGAACCACTACGACCTCTCGTTCCTCGCCCCCTGCCCGGCCTCCGGCCTGATCGTGTACGGCACCAAGGACGGAGTGTCCCCGCCCTCGGACGTGGAGCGCGTGGTCTCCAAGATCCGCACCCAGAAGAACATCAAGGTGGATGCGCAACCGGTGGAGGGGGCCGACCACTTCTACCGCAATCCGCAGGACAAGACGCAAGACTACCTGCCGGACGTGGAGAAGCACGTGACGGCGTACCTGGAGCGGCGGCTGTCGCCGAAGGCGATCAAGCGGCA